>NZ_JBHVSZ010000006.1:0-321020 GCF_042884885.1 Arthrobacter sp. NPDC058097 | reverse complement strand
TACTGCACCCGGGAGGGTGTGGGAGAGTAGGTCACCGCCGGACAACCATTAGGTCGAGAGCCCCAACCACACGGTTGGGGCTCTCCCGCATTTAAACCGGAACCGCCATTCAGCTGGTCCTGACACTCGCCGTCGCAGTCCCGCCAACGCTCGATTCGGCCTTGACTGCGGTGACCTGCTTGGCGGGTCCGGGCTTGACGGTCAGCGTCCAGGCTCCCAAGGTGTTGGCCTTCACGGTCCCCAAGCGGGTGGCGGCACGTCCCGGCGTGACGTCGTACAGCACGACCGTGGCCGAGGTGGGCGCCGTCGAGCCCGCGAACTTGGAGGTTCCGGCGAAAGTCATGTCCTTCTTCAGCCGGTGCCGGGCGCTGGTGATGGCAACGACGTCTTTCTGTCCCACGCGTGCCGCTGCCGGGGAGGGGGCGGGCGCCGGCGGCGATGCTACGGGGGACGTGGCCGGAGTCGTCGTCACCGGTGCAGCCACCTCTGCCGGGTGGGTAGTCTCCGGCGCCGGCGCGTCCGCCGGTGCGGCCTGACCCGGCGCCGGTTCGTTGATCGGATGCGGCCGTACTGCCTCGACCGGATGATTCGGATCCGGGTTGTTCGTGTCGATGCCGACGCTGAACTGGGCCATCATGTCGTGGTCCTCGTGGGGCAGGTTGTGGCAGTGGATCATGTACCTGCCGCGGTTGTGCTCGAACTTCATGAGTAGTCGGACCGTTTCCCCTTCGCCCACGTAGACCACGTCCTTAGGCCCCTTCTCATGCGCGAACGGCGCCTGCCCGTTGCGGCTGAGGACTTGGAAGTCCACCAGATGGATGTGAACCGGATGGAACCACCCTCCTGAGCTGTTTTCTATCTCCCAGATTTCCACGTCGTCGAGGTCGGGATTGGCAAGTACCTTCCGGTAGCCACTCTGGACCACCTCGTCCCACGTCATCCCCCCGATAGTCCAGACATCGTTGTCCCGCTTCACCCGCATGTGCCTGGTCTTCACCGAGTCTGACGTCTTGAGGCTCATGGTCAGGCTCGGGGCGAGAAGTGTCGGCAGCACCCTGGCGCCGGGTCCGGACGTGTCGACAGGCTCGTCTGTCACGTCGAAGGCCATGACCCTGCCGGTGAAGTCGTAGTCCACATTGTTCTTGTTGGACAGATTGCGCAGTTCCACCCGCTTGCCGACGGGGTACTTCGAAAAGTCGATGAGCACCTCATAGCGCTCTGCGCCGCCGTGTCGCCAGGATGTCACCTGCTGGGCGGCCGGCATCAGGCCCCCGTCCGTGGCGACGATGGTCATGGCGTCCCCCGTGTTCAGGGAGAATCGGTAGGAGCGCGCAATGGATGCGTTGAGTATGCGGAACCGGTAGATCCGTCGCTGGACCTTCATCACCGGCCAGGGCGCCCCGTTGACAAGAATAACGTCGCCCCACAGGCCGGAGTGGGTGTTGTCGTTGTAGCCGAGGGAGCCGTTGGCTGCGAACATGGCGTCGGACACGGTCAGCGGCACATCGAACTTTCCCTGCGGAAGAAGGCTGCCTTCCACTTCGTCGTGCAGGTGGTACTGGGCGGCCAGGCCGGAGTAAACGCTCTGGCCCGTATTGTGCACGGCGTGGTCGTGGTACCACAGGGTCCGTGCCGGCTGGAAGTTGGGGTACTCGTAGTCTTTGCAGTAGTCCCGGCCTGTGAGGTCATTGGCGTAGCCGTCGAACTGAGGGAGCGACGCAGACCCGTGCAGGTGGGTCGAAGTGTCAAGCCGGTACCCCCACTGCGGGTGGAACAGAGGCAGGACGTTGTCCATTTCGAGGGTGATGCGTTCGCCCTGGTTCACTTTGATGGTCGGGCCAGGGAATGTCCCGTTGTAGCCGAGGATAGGAGTGCTGAGCCCCGGCACGATGTTTGCCAAAGCAGCTTTCTGCTCAATTTTGTACAGGTGCCGCTTGCGGCCGTCGGGGTCCACCGTCGTGCTCGTGGGCCGGAGTATCTCGGGGATGGGAAGTGTCCGCTGGTAGGGCTTGGGCATGTTGCGGGACGCCAGCTGGCTCGCCGACTTGGCGTTGACCGACGTCAAGGGTACAGCCAGGCCAAAGGCACCGATGATCCCCACTCCACCTATTTGCAGTGCCTGACGGCGTGTAACTGACACGACTACCTCCGACGTCGCTAGAAAGTCCAATTGATTTAGTTGAAGGGTGTAATACCTACCCTGCGGAAACCTTGAGGAAGAAAGGGTTGCCGGCGGCCTTCTTTGGGTGGAAAGCCACCCACGGCTCGCCTTTCTGGGAGAGCGTGCCCATCAGGTTTCTGAGGACATCACAAGGTCGTGGGCGCGCTCCGAAGAGGAACGGACCCGTCTTCCCTTTCCGGGGGCGGGGCGGCGGCGGGCCCGGTACAGTACAGCCCCGGCCGCTGTTGCAAGCGTGCCGGCCGCGATGACCCACATGGCCATCCCCGCCGGCTCCACGACCGCAAGAACCGGCTGGTCCCAGGGCTGGCCCACACTGATCAGCCACTCCTGCCGTCGCGAGTCCGGCAGTTGATCAGCTTGTTGGGCCAGCGCCCAGCCGTGCACCCCGTAGAGGGCTGCCACGGCACCTATGGTCGCGAGCCTGGCGGCCACTGACGATCCAGGCCCGCGGTCCGCGGGACGGGCAAGGGATGCGGCAAACAGGCAGCCGGAGAACAGGGCCAACAGGGCCATGGCCTGGTACCCGAACTGGGTACGTGACGAGTACTCCAGCAATGGCGTGTAGTACAGGGCAGCGAGCACTGCGGCCAGGCCAGCGGCCGCCACATAGGACGCCGACGTAGCATTCAGGACCGGGCGCAGCGTAAGACTGAGGGCTTCTTCGCCGCCTATCGTTCCGTCCTGCCTGGGCATGGCGGCGAGCCTGGCCAATGTCAGCGGCGCACCGGGAAGCAGCAGCAGCGGTACGACAGCAATGAGAAGCATCTGCGTCGTGACATGGGCACTGATCAGGAACTCCTGGTAGAAGCGAAGTCCTCCGTTGGTAACCAGAAACAGCAATGCGACACCGGTAAACCAGAGGCCGGCGCGGTAGACAGGCCAGTGCCCGCCCCGGTTCCGGACGCGGTGTATTCCGGCCCCATACAGGAACGCGGCGACGGCGCAGAGGAAGATCCACAGGGCGTCGGGCTTCCAGTTGGTGAACATATCCACCAGACCCGGAAGACGCAGCGAAACCGGGGCGGGCGTTGCCTGCGAAACCGTAGGCGGCGGGGTGCGCGCCAGGGCCGCCGCAAGTCCTGATGCGGCTGCCATGACGGCTAGCTCGGCCACTGCCAGGGCTGCGAACGCGGTCCGTGCCCTGCTCGGGACCGATTCCAGCTTTGTGAGGATCCACTTCCGGTGCAACGCACCGAACACGCCGAGAACCCCCAGAAGTGCGGTTTTTACCACGAGGATCAGGCCGTACTGAGTGGCCAGCCCGTCGAGCGTTCCGAGGCCTGTCAGCCCAGCCGATACGCCCGAGATGGCCAGGGCAAGGAAGGACAGCAGCGCCAACGTCGAGTAGCGCCGGACTGCGGCCAGCAAATCCGTTCCCAGCGTCCGCTGCAGCAGGACAATCGTGGCCAGGCCGCCGATCCAGATGGCCGCCGCGACCATATGCATGACCACCGAAACTGTACTGTCGGAGTGGCTGGCACCGCCGGCGGCATGCGAATTCAGGGCCAGGGGCAGGAGCCCCGTGGAAGCCAGCACCGCCGTGGCAGCCACAGCCCGCTGGCTCTGGACGCCGAAGCACAGGAGCGCCACGATTGCGGTAATCACGACTGTCAGGGCGCTCCTTCGGCCGGCGTCAACGTCCGTCAGGAAACTGACGAAGATGCTCCCGGATCCTTCCGAAAACAGCGGGAGGTTAGCCAACGAGTGGAAGGTGAGGACGCTGATCGCGGCTGCGGCGGCCGTCCAAAGCACTGCGGAAATGCCGGCAAGGACCAGCGCCTTCGAGAACGCTTTTCCCGTCGGGGGGAGGGCGAAGAGCGCCAGGATAAGTGGCCCGACAGTTCCGGCGGCCGCGACGTTGAAAACAAGTTTGGCAGCTGGAAGCCCCCAGATGACCGCCGCGCCGGTCCGGTCCAGGAATGCTGCCTCCCTGCCGGCCTCGGCCGAGTAGGCAACGAACAGTGCCACTAACCCGCAACCCAGGATCATGGCAGCAGCAGCCACCGGCTTGGTCCGTGATTTCTTCATGGTTCCCCCTCGGCGGATGCTGTGGGAGCCAGTCTTGCCACGCCTCCTTGGATTTTTCCTGTGGGTTGTTGCGCTCCTCCGGACGCCGGAAGGCATGATCGGGGGCCCCTGCCCACAGCGGATTGAGTGGCCCGTGCCTTTGTGAGGATGCACACGCCAGCCTGTGGGAGGCCCTCGCCGTTAGTGGCTGGCACCGGCTCTCACCTAGAATTGCTAGAGATATGCGGACACCGGATGCTTCACTTCGGGTCGCGCAGGACAACCAAACACGGACAAGAGCGGCTGCACATCGCGCCAGTGGTCGGCTCACTACAGGAGGAATCCACCATGGCTGAGCACAAGGGCGGCGGTTACCGCGGCGGAAACGACCGGGGGGACTCGGGAAGCAACCGGGGACGGCAGGGGGGCCCTTTTAGGGGGACCAATAATTCCGGCGGGGATCCGCGGGGCTTCCGCGCCCGTGACGGCCGCGGTTTCGGCGGTGACTCTGACCGTAAGCCGTTCTCTGACCGTCCGCGGCGGGAGGGGGACGGTGACCGCCGCGGTTTTGGCGGTGGCGAGCGTAAGCCGTTTGGTGACCGTGACCGTAAGCCGTTCTCTGACCGTCCGCGCCGTGAGGGCGACGGCGACCGTGACCGCAAGCCGTTTGGTGACCGTCCGCGCCGTGAAGGTGAGGGTGACCGCCGTGGTTTCGGTGGCGGTGAGCGCAAGCCGTTTGGTGACCGTCCGCGCCGTGAAGGTGAGGGTGACCGCCGTGGTTTCGGTGGCGGTGAGCGCAGGCCGTTTGGTGACCGTCCGCGCCGCGAGGGTGAGGGTGACCGCCGTGGTTTCGGTGGCGGTGAGCGCAGGCCGTTTGGTGACCGTCCGCGCCGCGAGGGTGAGGGTGACCGCCGTGGCTTCGGTGGCGGCGAGCGTAAGCCGTTCGGCGATCGTGACCGCAAGCCGTTCTCTGACCGTCCGCGCCGCGAGGGCGACGGCGACCGCCGCAGCTTTGGCGGCGGAGACAACCGCCGCCCCTTCGGCGACCGGCAGGACCGGGCGCCCCGCGAGGACCGTGCCGGTTGGCAGGACCGCGGTGACAGGCAGGACCGCGGACCCCGTGGCTTTGAGCGCGGCGAGTCCGGCCCCCGCCAGTTCGGCCGCGACAGGGCAGAGGACCGCCCCGCCCGCGTCCCCAACGCCCGCGACCTCCGCAGTGCCAACCGCCCGGACCGTGAGCGTTCGCCCGAAATCGACGAGGACGTCACCGGCAAGGAACTCGACCGCGCCACGCAGCACCAGATCAAGACCCTGGAATCCAACAGCGCGGAATGGGTCGCCCGCCACCTCGTGATGGCCGGACGGCTTATCGACGAGGAACCTGAACTGGCGTTCCAGCACGCCCTCGCCGCCAGCCGCCGCGGCGGACGCCTTGCGGCCGTCCGCGAGGCGGTGGGCCTCACGGCCTATGCCGCCGGACACTACGGCGAGGCCCTGCGTGAGTTCCGCACCTACCGGCGCATCAGCGGTTCCAACGTCCACCTGCCCGTGATGGCCGACTGCGAACGCGGCCTGGGCCGGCCCGACCGCGCCCTGGACGTCGTCCGCTCCGAGGAGGCCCAGGACCTCGACGCGCCCGGCAAGGTAGAGCTGGCGATAGTCGCCTCCGGCGCCCGCGCCGACCTTGGCCAGCCGGACGCCGCCGTGGCCGAGCTGGAAATCCCGCAGCTGGACATCAACCGCGCCTTTTCCTACAGCCCGCGCCTGTTCCGCGCCTACGCTGACGCCTTGACCGCCGCCGGCCGCGAAGCCGAGGCCGGCAAGTGGCAGCGCCAGGCCGTCGTGGCCGAAGAAGCCCTGGGCCTGGGCATGGCCGAGGAACCCGACATCATCGACCTCGGCTGGGACGAGGAAGAGGAAGCCCGGGAAGAAGCCGAACGCCGGAAGCGGATTGCGCAGGCAGCAGGGACGGCGGCGCAGGACGAAAGCGAGTCTTCCGCCAGCCAGACGGCCCCCGGCATCAGCGCCGCGGAGGAAGCTGCCGCGCAGCGCCCCACATCGGACCTCGCTGGAGACAACCCGGTGGAAGAAAACCTGGACGACGCCGAAGCGGACTACTTCGAATCCGACGACGCCGAGTCCGACGAGGACTCCGCCGAGCACGATGAGGACGCCGAGGACGAAGTTGAAGCCGGGCACGCCGAAGAGCAGGATGCTGACCGCCGCCAGAACGGCTCGGAGGACTGATCGCACATGAGTGAAGCACAACTGATTTCCCGGTTCGACGCCCTGCTGGCCGACCTGGACGGAGTGGTCTACAGGGGTCCCCACGCCATCCCCGGAGCTGTGGAGTCCCTGCAGGGGCTGGCCGGGATCGGCGTCGGCCTCGGGTACGTGACCAATAACGCCTCCCGTACCCCGGCACAGGTTGCGGCGCACCTGCGTGAGCTTGGCGCCCCGGCCGAGGACCACCAGGTGGTGAGTTCTTCCCAGGCCGCAGCCGACCTTCTGGCGTCCCTGCTTTCCCCGGGTGCGGCCGTGCTGATTACCGGCAGCCCGGCGCTGGCCCACGAGGTTGAGCTTGTTGGCCTGAAGCCGGTGCACAGCGCCGAGGAGAATCCCGTGGCAGTGGTGCAGGGCTTCAACCCTGGGATCGGCTGGAAGGAGCTCGCAGAAGCATCCTTCGTCCTCGCCGACGGCGACGTGCTGTGGGTTGCGACGAACACTGACATGACTCTCCCGCAGACCCGCGGAACGGCGCCGGGCAACGGCTCCCTGGTGGCTGCCGTCTCGGCCGCAACCGGCCGCCAGCCCCTCGTTGCCGGCAAGCCGGAGGCCCCGCTCTTCCACGCGGCTGCCAAGCGGCTGTCCTCGGACCGGCCGCTGGTTGTCGGTGACCGCCTCGACACTGACATCCTGGGCGGCAACCGGGCAGGCTTCGCCACGGTGGCCGTGCTGACCGGCATCGACACCCTGGAATCCATGCTGGCAGCCAAGACGGACGAGCGTCCCCGCTACATCATCCGCGACCTGACCGGCCTGTATGAGCCGTATCCGGAGATTGATAACGACGGCGGGACCTTCCGTTGCGGGAACGCCGCGGCCACCGTTGACGGCAATGCCGTCCGGATCACCGGGGCGAAGGACAACCTCGATTCGTGGCGCGCGGCATGCGCGGCATGGTGGACGGCCCGACCCGACGCCAGCAGCCCCACGGCTCCCGAACTCGAATGGCTGGATCAATAAACTGGTGCCATGCCCGAGTTGAATTACGACGCGCCCGGCGCGGGGGCCGCGGACCTCTTCTGGCCGGAACTGGCGGCGCCCGGCAACGGTCCGGACAGCAGCAACCCGGACAGCGGAGTCACTGACCCCGCTGTCCGGACCATCCTGGACCAGGTCCGCGAGGTTCCCGGGCTGCCCGTTTCGGAGCACCCGGCCGCCTATGCCGGCATGCACGATGCCCTGCTGGAGGCCCTGAATGAGGAGCCCCGGCACGAGGAGCGGCATGAAGAACCGCGGCCTGGACCGGGTGCCGCCTGACATGCCCAGACTCGACCAACTGCTCGTCAGCAGGGGACTGGCGCGGTCCCGCACGCATGCAGCCCGTCTTATCGCCGAGGGCAAAGTGTCCTCCGCCGGTGATGTCCTCGCCAAAGCGTCGCTGCAGGTGGGCGACGACCGTGAATTGAGCGTCGCGGAAGATGCGACGGATGCATACGCCAGCCGCGCAGGCCACAAACTGGCCGGCGCGCTGGACGCCTTCCCCGAGGTCGCCGTCGGCGGCAAACGGTGCCTGGACGCCGGAGCCTCCACGGGCGGCTTTACCGACGTCCTGCTGCGGCGGGGCGCCGCGCACGTGGTGGCGGTCGACGTCGGGCACGGCCAGCTGGTGCCGCAGCTCCGCAGTGATCCGCGCGTCAGCGTGCACGAGGGGCTGAACGTCCGCTACATGGAGCCCGGCCAGATCGGCGGCCCGGCACAGGTCACGGTTGCCGACCTGTCCTTCATTTCACTGACGCTGGTGCTCGCCCCGCTGGCAGCCTGCACCGCCCCGGGCGGTGACCTGGTGCTCATGGTCAAGCCGCAGTTCGAGATCGGCAAGGAACGGCTCGCCCGCACCGGAGTGGTCACGTCGGAGCGCGAACGGCGCCTGGCTGTCGGTAAAGTGGCGGGGGCGGCGCTCGACGCCGGCCTGGAACTGCGGGGGCTGGCCACCAGCCCGTTGCCGGGCCAGGACGGAAATGTCGAGTACTTCCTGTGGATAACGCAAAGAATGTCCGAAGACTTGCCTAAGATCGAAGAGCGGGACGCAGCCGTGGCTGCGTTGCTGGGAAAGATCTGGCCGAACCACTAGAGAGCGGAACGCGATGAGCAGGCGTGTACTGGTACTTGCCCACACCGGCCGCGAGGAATCCCTAAAGGCGGCCTGGGAAGCGTGCGCCCAGCTCCACGCCTCCGGCATCATCCCCGTCATGCAGAAGTCCGAACTGGCCGACATGGAGGGCTTCTTCGGCGCCATGGACCAGCCGGTTGAAATCCTGCACGACCACATCCAGCTTCCGGACGTCGAACTGGTCATGGTGCTGGGCGGGGACGGGACCATCCTGCGCGCGGCCGAGCTGGTCCGCGAAGAGGACGTGCCGCTGCTGGGCGTGAACCTGGGCCACGTCGGCTTCCTCGCCGAGAGCGAACGTGCGGACCTCGCCCAGACAGTCGAATGGATCGCCAGCCGTGAATACACGGTGGAGGAACGCATGACCATCGACGTCCAGGTCTGGGTGCGCGGCCAAAAGATCTGGCACACCTGGGCCCTGAACGAGGCCGCCATCGAAAAAGGCGACCGGGAGCGCATGCTCGAACTGGTCACCGAAGTGGACGAGCGCCCGCTGACCTCCTTCGGCTGCGACGGCGTGGTACTCGCGACCCCCACCGGATCCACGGCCTACGCGTTCTCCGCCGGCGGCCCGGTGGTGTGGCCGGAGGTCGAAGCCCTTCTCATCGTGCCCATCAGCGCGCACGCCCTCTTCGCCAAGCCGCTGGTGGTCTCGCCCCGGTCCCGGCTGGCCGTGGAAGTCCTCAACCGCACGGACGCCCTGGGCGTGCTGTGGTGCGACGGTAGACGCTCCGTGGACCTGCCGCCCGGCGCCCGTGTTGAGGTCACCCGGTCCGCCACCCCGGTCCGGCTGGCCCGTACGCACCAGACCCCGTTCTCGGCCCGGCTGGTCCGCAAGTTTGAGCTTCCCATCCACGGCTGGCGTGGCCCGGTGCCGCAGTCCGAACAGATCCACACCGGTCCCGTGCCGATCGTCCGCACGCCCCGGACCATGACGCCGCCCTCGGGCGTTCGTCCCTACGAACCCGGTTCAGAATCCGATCCTCCGACTGAAAAGTGAACCATGCTTGAAGAACTGAGAATCCGCGATCTCGGCGTCATCACCGACGCCACGCTGCCGCTGGGACCCGGTCTCAGCGTCGTTACCGGTGAGACCGGTGCGGGCAAGACCATGGTGGTCACCGCCGTCGGGCTGCTGCTGGGGGCCCGGTCGGACGCCGGCGCCGTGCGCAGCGGCGCCAAGAGCGCCTCCGCGGAAGCGGTGGTACAGCTGCAGTCCGGGCACCTGGCGCTGGAACGCGCCAGGGACGCCGGCGCTGAGGTTGAAGAGTACGACGGCGGCGCGGAACTGCTGCTGTCACGGCGCCTGGGCGCGGACGGACGCAGCCGGGCCTTCCTCGGTGGCCGGGCCGCGCCGGTGGGCGTGCTGGCAGAAATCGGCGAGTCGCTCGTGGTGGTGCACGGGCAGACCGACCAGATCCGGCTCAAGGGTGCCGCGGCACAGCGCGAGGCTCTCGACAAGTTCGCCGGGGAGGGGCTGGCGTCGATGCTCGGCGGATTCCAGGACCTCTACAGCTCCTGGAAATCCAGCCAGGCCGAGCTGGACTCACTGCGCAGCGCGGAACGCGAGCGGCTCCGCGAAGCCGAGTCGCTGGAGGCCGCGCTGGCGGAGATCGACGCCGTGGACCCGCAGGCGGGGGAGGACGAGGCCCTGAAGGCCGAGTCGGTGAAGCTGGCCAACGTCGAGGAACTCCGGATCGCCGCCACCACCGCCCATCAGGCCCTCATCGCCGAGGACTTCGGCGAGGCCGGCGACGCGACGTCGCTCGTCGATGCGGCCAAGCGGACCCTGGAACACGTGGCCGAGCACGACGAGGAACTCGGATCGGCGGCCACCCGGCTCGCCGAGGTGGGGTTCCTGCTCAACGACATCGCCACCGAACTGGCCAGCTACCAGGCCGGGCTGGACTCGGAGGGGCCGGAGCGCCTGGCCGAAATCGAGGAACGCCGGGCCTCCCTGGCCAAGCTGGTCCGGAAATACGCGCCGAGCATCGACGAGGTCCTCGAATGGGCGGAGAACGCCCGCGCGCGCTTTGACGAGCTGCAGGGCGACTCCACCCGGATCGAGAACCTGGAAGCAGAGGTGGCCCGGGCCTCGGCCGAGCTGAAGAAGCAGGCCGCGGCCATCAGCAAGGTCCGCGCCAAGGCCGCCAAGGACCTCTCCGCCCGGGTCAGCGCCGAACTGAAGGCCCTCGCCATGGCAGACGCCACCCTGGTGATCACCATCGAAGCCGCAGCCCAGCTGGGACCCCACGGCGCGGACGAGATCTCCTTCCTGCTGCAGCCGCACTCCGGCGCGCCGGCCCGGCCGCTCGGCAAGGGCGCATCCGGCGGTGAGCTCTCCAGGGTCATGCTCGCCATCGAGGTGGTGCTGGCGGCCGTGGACCCCGTGCCCACGTTCGTCTTCGACGAGGTGGACGCCGGAGTAGGCGGCCGAGCCGCCGTCGAGATCGGCCGGCGGCTGGCAATGCTGGCCCGCCACGTCCAGGTTCTGGTAGTGACGCACCTCCCGCAGGTCGCGGCGTTCGCCGACCAGCACATCCGTGTGACCAAAACCTCGGTGCGCGGCTCGGACGGCTCCACCGCCAAGGGCTTCACCTCCAGCGACGTCCAGCTCCTGGACGAGGCCGAACGCGTGCGGGAACTGGCCCGGATGCTGGCAGGCCAGGAGGACTCCGAAACCGCCCAGGCGCACGCCCAGGAGCTTCTGGACGACGCCAAGCTCCTGCCGCAGCGGGCCTGAGCCGCTGGCCCCGGGCAGTGACCTGAACCGGCCCGGGCCGCGGCAGGCCGTGCGGGCTCTGCTATTGCCTGCGGGACGTGGACAGGGGAAACTGAGGCCTTTGGGGACCGCATACCCGATCCGTGGAAGGCTCAATTGATGATAGGCTCGAATTCCGTGGTGCAGCGATCAAATTCCCGTGTAAATTCCCGGTTCCCGGGCTCCTCCAAGACGACCAAGCACATCTTCGTCACCGGCGGTGTGGCGTCCTCACTCGGCAAGGGACTGACGGCTTCCAGCCTCGGCCACCTGCTGCGGGCACGCGGCCTGTCAGTAACTATGCAGAAGCTCGATCCCTATCTGAATGTGGATCCGGGCACGATGAACCCCTTCCAGCACGGCGAGGTTTTCGTCACAGACGACGGTGCTGAAACCGACCTCGACATCGGACACTACGAGCGCTTCCTCGACGAAAACCTCGAGGGTTCGGCCAACGTGACCACCGGCCAGGTGTACTCCACGGTCATCGCCAAGGAACGCCGCGGCGAGTACCTCGGTGACACCGTCCAGGTCATCCCGCACATCACCGATGAGATCAAGCGCCGGATGCGGCTGCCCTCCGAGGGCAAGAACGCGCCGGACGTCATCATCACGGAGATCGGCGGCACGGTGGGCGACATCGAGTCGCAGCCCTTCCTCGAGTCCGCCCGCCAGGTCCGCCAGGACATCGGCCGGACCAACGTCTTCTTCCTTCACGTTTCGCTGGTCCCGTACATCGGCCCGTCGCAGGAACTGAAGACCAAGCCCACGCAGCACTCCGTGGCCGCCCTTCGCTCCATCGGCATCCAGCCGGAAGCCATCGTGATCCGTTCGGACCGCGAAGTCCCCGACGCCATGCGCGAGAAGATCGGCCGCATGTGCGACGTCGACATCGACGCCGTGGTCAACGCCGCAGACGCCCCCAGCATCTACGACATCCCCAAGACCCTGCACACCCAGGGCCTGGATTCGTACATTGTCCGGGCGCTGGACCTGCCGTTCAAGGACGTCGACTGGACCAGCTGGGACAAGCTCCTCGAAGCCGTCCACAACCCCAAGCACGAGGTTGAGGTTGCCCTGGTGGGCAAGTACATCGACCTTCCGGACGCCTACCTCTCCGTCACGGAGGCCCTGCGCGCCGGCGGATTCGCCAACAACGCCAAGGTCAAGATCCGCTGGGTCCCGTCCGACGAATGCGAAACCCACGAAGGCGCGGTGCGTTCCCTCGAGGGCGTCGACGCCATCTGCGTTCCGGGCGGCTTCGGCATCCGCGGCCTGGAAGGCAAGCTGGGCGCACTGAAGTTTGCACGCGAATCCCGGCTGCCTGTACTCGGGCTCTGCCTCGGCCTGCAGTGCATGGTCATCGAGTACGCCCGCAACGTCGTCGGCCTGGAGGGTGCCTCCTCCAGCGAGTTCGAGCCGGACTCCAAGTACCCGGTCATCGCCACGATGGAAGAGCAGCTGGAATTCGTTGAGGGCCGCGGCGACCTCGGCGGCACCATGCGCCTGGGCCTGTACGAGGCCAAGCTGGACGAGGGCTCTGTCATCGCCGAGACCTACGGGAAAACCACCGTCAGCGAACGCCACCGCCACCGGTACGAGGTGAACAACAAGTACCGCGAGCAGATTGCCGCCGAGGGCCTGGTGTTCTCCGGCACGTCGCCGGACGGCAAGCTGGTGGAATACGTGGAGCTGCCCCGCGAGGTGCACCCCTACTACGTGGCCACCCAGGCGCACCCGGAACTGAGCTCACGGCCCACCCGCCCGCACCCGCTCTTTGCCGGCCTGGTGAAGGCCGCCCTGGACCACCAGAGCGGAAGCGACGTCACCGGTTTCGAACCCGCCGCGGCCGCCTCCGGCGAAGCCGCCGCAGAGTAGAACCCGGCAGAGTAACTCCACAGCACCCATAGAGTAAGGACGGCGCGATGCCCGGTAAATCTGGAAACACCCCTGCTGACCGGCAGGTTTCGGATGCGCCGAGCCCGCGCCGTCTGCTCTCCCGGGAAAGGGTCTACAACGGCCGGATCTGGGACGTTGTCAGCGACAGCTTCAAGCTGACCGCCGACGGCGAGCCCCTCGTCCGGGACTACATCGAGCACCCCGGAGCCGTCGCCGTGCTCCCCATGAACGACGACGGCGAGGTGCTGCTGATCAAGCAGTACCGCCACCCGGTGGGCATGGACCTGTGGGAGATTCCCGCAGGCCTGCTCGACGTCGAGGGGGAGGACTTCGTGGTGGGCGCCGGGCGGGAGCTCGCAGAGGAAGCAGACCTGATCGCCAGCGAATGGAACGTCCTGGTGGACTTCTTCAATTCGCCGGGCTCGTCCAGCGAGGCGATCCGCATCTACCTCGCCCGCGGCCTCACCGAGGTCCCGCATCACGAACTCCACGTCCGCACGGACGAAGAAGCCGAAATCGAGCTGCACTGGATCCCGCTGGAGGATGCCGTTGCCGCAGTGCTGGAAGGACGCCTGCACAACCCGTCCGCCGTCGTCGGGATCCTTGCTGCGGCCGCTGCGAAAGCTGACGGCTTCAGCGGACTGCGGCCGGGCGACGCCCCCTGGCCGGCGCACCCCAGCCAGCGCTGATGTCCGCGGACACGGCGGCACCGGAGGAATCTCCGGCCCCCTCGGCACCCCAGCCGCCAGATGGCGCGAAAACGGCGCCGCCGGAACGCCCCCGCACCGCGATTGACCGCGGCGTGACCGACTATCTCCAGCACATGGGCGTCGAACGGGGCCTGGCAGCGAACACACTGTCCGCATACCGCCGCGACCTCGCGCGCTATTCGGCCTACCTCGCCGTGCAGGGCCTCAGCAGCCCGGCGGACATCACCCGCCACCACGTGACGGGCTTTGCCCAGGCACTGTCCGACGGCGCCGACGGCGGCACTCCGCTGGGGGTGCGCTCCGCGGCCCGGACCGTGGTGGCCGTCCGCGGACTGCACCGCTTTTGGGCGCTGGAAGGAACGACGACGGCGGACCCCGCCAGCGATGTCCACCCACCAATGCCCGGCAAACGGCTCCCCAAGGCCATCACCGTGGATGAAGTCTCCAGGATCCTGGAAGCCGCCGGGACTGACACCGCAACGGGCCTCCGGGACCGGGCGTTGCTCGAATTCCTGTACTCCACCGGAGCCCGGATCAGTGAAGCCGTGGGCCTGGACGTCGACGACCTCTCGGTGCAGGCGGCCGAAGCCGGTCCGGCCATCGTGCGGCTGTTCGGCAAGGGCTCCAAGGAACGCCTCGTGCCGCTCGGCTCATTCGCCGCCCGCGCCCTCGATGCCTATCTTGTCCGGGGCCGGCCCCTGCTCGCAGGGAAAGGCAAGGGCACCCCGGCGCTGTTCCTCAACGCCAGGGGCGGGCGCATCAGCCGACAGAGCGCCTGGACCATCCTGAAGGCCGCGGCGGACAAGGCCAACATCACCAAGGACGTCTCCCCGCACACGCTCCGGCACTCCTTCGCCACCCACCTGCTCGAAGGCGGCGCGGATGTCCGGGTGGTCCAGGAACTGCTGGGGCATGCCTCCGTGACCACCACGCAGGTGTACACGCTTGTCACCGCCGACACGCTGCGGGAAGTCTACGCCGCGGCGCATCCCCGGGCGCTGGGGTAATCCCCGCCCGCGTACAGGCATCCGGACAGTGCCGGCACCGCTAGGCTGGTCTGCATGACTTCCGCGCCCGTCACCCTCTGCTTCCTGTTACGGGAACGCCCGGAGGTGAGGCCTGAGGTGTTGCTGGGCCTCAAGCGGACCGGCTTCGGAACCGGCAAGATTGTCGGTCTGGGCGGGCACGTGGAGGCCGGCGAAACCGATGCCCAGGCGGCCTGCCGGGAGGTGCTGGAGGAGGCGGGGGTCGTGGTCCGTGAGGAGGACCTGTTCGACGCCGGAAAGGTGGAGTTCGTCTTCCCCGCCCGGCCGGACTGGAACATGTCCACCCGGCTCTTCACCACCCGCCGGTGGGCCGGCGAGCCGGCGGAGAGCGCCGAGATCATTCCGGAGTGGTTCCCGGTTTCCGCCCTTCCCCTTGAGCGCATGTGGCAGGATGCGGAGCACTGGCTGCCGCTGGCGCTGGCCGGGAACGTGGTCGACGCCGTCATCACCCTGAACGAAGACAACGAGACAGTGGCGTCCGCCGAATATTCTTTCAGGGCCGTGTAACCGCCCGTTCCCTGCCGGAAACTATACGGTTAGCCTGCCTGGTCAGGACACAACTTCTTACGTTTGGGGGATACGTGGATTCGGAACGCGAACTGGCGTTCGTCGCCGTTCACAGGGACAGCTATCCGCGGGTTTACAGATATGTGCGGCGGCGGGTGGAATCACCCGAGCTCGCTGAAGAGCTCGCAGCCGATGTGTTCCGCGTTGTCTGGCAAAAATGGCACGACCAGCCGCATCCGGATATCGCCTGGCTGCTGACGGTGGCGCGGAACCTGATCGGCAACGCGTACCGGAGCCGCGACCGGGTCGTGGCACTGCAGGCAAAACTCCGGGCGTCCGCCGAGCTCCGCTCCGGGGCGGACTCCGAGGACCTGCTGGTCCACGACGCGATGGCCGCGCTGCGCGACAGTGAGCGCGACATCCTGCAACTGGCCTACTGGGACGAGCTGAGCATGGCCGAGATCGCCGGCGTTCTGCAGTGCAGCGAAGCCGCAGCCAAGGTCCGCCTGCACCGTGCCCGGGCCGCCTTCCGCAAACAAATGCCGGTGACCGCGCGGGCGGTCACACAGAAGATGGGTGCATGAGATGGATCCGATCAAAAACCTGATTTCCCGGTCAGACCCGCTCCACAACGATCCAGCCGCGGTGCCCGACGCTGAAGCGGCCCTGCGGCGGGTGACCACCGAAGCCCCGATGTTCACGGACAGCCTGCCGGCAAATGTACTGCGGTTCGAGGACCGGAAGCGGCGTCGGGCGCGAGTCGCCGGTGTACTGACCCTGGCGGCAGCGGCTGTGACCGCCGGCGTGCTCGTGGCGACCAACCTCGGAGCGCTGGTATCGGCTCCTGAACCCGCGGGCACCGTAGTGCCGCCGCCGTCGGAATCCACCATGCCGACCCCGACCCCGACGCCGACGCCGTCCGCCACGCGGACGGCGACAGCAACGCCGCCGACGACCCCTGTTGCCGCCCCCGCCACGTGGACCACCTTCACGGACGCCACCGGCCAGGCCACCTTCGAACACCCGCTGGGGTGGAAGGTGTCCCAGGAGCCGCAGACAATCGACGGCGGTTCCTACAACATCGTGGAAATGAAGAACGCCGCCGGCAAGACCATGGCCACCCTGCGGTTGGTCTACGACGTCGCGGGTGGCCCGGTGTGCCCGGACCCGAAGCCGTACCAGACCCTCGACTCCGTGGACGTGGACATTCCGCAGAAGGCGGCCAAACTCAGGGAACACCCGCAGGGTCCGTCCGCGTTTGTCTTCCGGGTGATCCAGGGGGACAGGGTGTACGGGTCGCTCGCCCTGGCCGACGGAGATCTGGCTCCGCAGACCACGACCTGTGGCCTGTACAACGGCATCCTCGGCCCGGACAACGTTCCCATCGCACAATTTGGCGATACCGTGTGGCTCACCGCGGACGGAAAGGACGCTCCGCTCACGTTTGGTTCTGTTGCCGAGGCCAAGGCCTACATGGGGACGCAGGAGTACCGGGACGTCAAGCGCATGCTGATCTCCCTGGCGCTGCATCCAGCCAAAACAACCGGTTCGAGCCTGCGCTTCGTCAGCCAGGACGGGAAAGCCAGCTTCGTGCTCCCCAAGGGATGGACCGCCAAGGACGTCCCGGTCGGGACGCCGGACTACCCGGGCTCGGGGATCACGGTATCCGACGAAGCAGGTAAGACGGTGGCGAGTTTCCAGCAGACCGCTGCGGGCGGCCTGGGCGGCGCCTGCACGCAAGGAACCTACAAGATCACCGAACTCGATAGCGGTGCTTCATCCCTCGGCAACCCTTGGGCTGTGCAGCGCGGAGTGCGGTTCTCCTATCGGGTGATGGACAAGAGCTCACTCGGCCAGGGGTTCAGCTACCAACTGGGGCTGGTGGACAAGGACAGCGGCTCTGTCAGCGACAGCTGCCTCATGTACACAGTGGTCACCGGTACCCCCGTGGGTACCCTGTCGTTCGCGGACCGGGCTGTGCAGGACCCCGCCGAGCCGACATTCACCAGCATGTCCGAGGCCAGGGCCTACGTGGAGGCGCCGGCGTATAAGAAGCTGAAGGCCATGATCCAGAGCCTGGAGATCACCTCCTGACGTGCCCTAAACGGAGCCTGTACAAAACAACGCCGGGCCGGCCACCGAAAGGTGGCTGGCCCGGCGTCGTTCGCGTTACAGGTGACCGGCTACGGCACGTGCCGTTCGTCCGGACCGTTGTAAGCGCTCAGCGGGCGGATTAGCGAGTTCGCGTTCAGCTGCTCCATGAAGTGGGCTGTCCAGCCAGTGATCCGGCTGGCGACGAAGAGCGGCGTGAACATGTTCGTGTCGAAGCCCATGAGGTGGTACGTGGGCCCGGCCGGGTAGTCGAGGTTCGGCTTGATGCCCTTGGCTTCGTCCATGGCAGATTCGAGCCCGTTGTACAGGCCCAGAAGTTCGGGGCGGCCGAAGTGGGCGATCATCTTGTCGAGGGCGGCCTTCATGGTTGGCACGCGGGAGTCGCCGTGCTTGTAGACCCGGTGGCCGAAGCCCATGACCTTTTTCTTCTGGGCCAAGGCGTTTTCCATCCAGGTCTTGGCGCGGTCGGCAGCCTCCTCCAGTGACTCCTCGGGCCGGATGCCGATCTCGTCGAAGGTGTGCATGACGGCCTCGTTGGCGCCGCCGTGCAGCGGTCCCTTGAGCGCACCGATCGCGCCGGTCACCGCCGAATGGAGGTCGGACAGCGTGGACATGATGACGCGCCCGGCGAATGTGGAGGCGTTGAAGGAGTGCTCCGCGTAAAGAATCATGGAGACGTTGAAGGCCTCCACCACCTCCGCAACGGCCTCCTCGCCGAAGGTCATCCACAGGAAGTTGGCCGAGTAGCCGAGGTCGTCCCTCGGCGCCACAGGCTCCTGCCCGCGCCGGCGACGCTGGTCGTAAGCCACCACGGCCGGCATCGCAGCAAACAGGTCCGTCGCCTTGGCCATATTGGCCTCCCGGGAGGAATCCTCCGCGAGCTCGTGGCGGGCGCCCATCACCGATGCGGCGGTGCGGCAGACATCCATGGGGTGTGCCGTCGTCGGCAGGGCATCCATTACCTGCTTGACCACAGGATCCAGAGCCCTTCCGGCGCGCTCGCGGGCCGTAAACTCAGCCAGCTCCTCCTGCGTAGGCAGCTCGCCATTCCACAGCAGGTAGGCGACCTCTTCGAAGCTGCATCGGGCGGCTAGCTCCTGGACAGGGTAGCCGCGGTACAGCAGTGAGTTCGTGTCGGGATTGACCTTCGAGACTGCGGTGTAGTCCACCACAACGCCCGCGAGGCCCTTCTTGATCTCTTCTTCAGCCATGCTGAACTCCTTCGTTCCTTGCGTCCGGTTACCAGCCGGAAGGGCCGGTGGTCCTGCGGGAAATTTGGGCGTCAGTCTGTTCCGGGGATCCGGAAGTTGAAGACGCCGGTGTCAAAGCGGTTGTAGGCCTCATAATCCACCAGGTCGTACAAGCGTGCGCGCGTCAGCATGCTTCCTACCTGTGCCTCCTGCGTTCCGTCGGCCTTAATTGAGTCCAGCGTACGCTCCGCCGCCCCCATGGCACTACGGAGCAGGGTCACCGGATATATCACCATGTTCACGCCCACATTTTGCAGCTGGTCCACAGTGAAGAGGTCGCTTTTGCCGAACTCGGTCATGTTGGCCAGGATCGGCACGTCGACGGCGTCCCGGATGGCCTGGAATTCCTCGAGGGTGGCCATGGCTTCCGGGAAGATCGCGTCCGCGCCGGCCTCGACGAGGGCCTTTGCCCGGTCTTTCGCCGCGTCCAGTCCTTCCACCGCGCGGATGTCGGTGCGGGCCATGATCAGGAAGTTGGGGTCCCGCCTCGCATCCGCCGCGGCCCGGATCCGCTTGGTGGCGGTGTCCAGGTCCACGACGTTCTTGCCGTCCAGATGGCCGCAGCGCTTGGGGTTGAACTGGTCCTCGATGTGGCAGCCGGCGAGGCCGGCGTTCTCGAGTTCCTGGACGCTGCGGGCCACGTTCATGGGTTCGCCGAAGCCGGTGTCGGCGTCCACGATGGCCGGCAGGTCGGTCATCCGGGCGATCTGCCCGGCCCGGGTGGCGACTTCGGTGAGGGTGGTGAGGCCGATGTCCGGCAGGCCAAGGTCGTTGGCGAGGACGGCGCCGGAGATGTAGACCCCGGCGAAGCCCTTTTCCTCGATCAGCCGGGCGGAGAGCGGGTTGAACGCGCCGGGGAACTGCTGGATGCTTCCGGATGCCAGCAGTTCCCGGAATTTGAGGCGTTTCTGCTCGGGGGTGGTTTTTGAGTACAGCATTTAGAACAGCCCCTTGGGTGCGGCGCCGAGGTCGATGACGCCGGGCGCGGCGGTGATGTTGAGCTGGTCGAGTTCGCCGGCGGCCAGTTCGGGGAGGCGTTCGACGGCGGCGAGGAACCTTTCGATTTCCGCGTCTTCCACGAGGCCCGTGGCGAGGGTGCGGAACTTGTTGACGTACTGCTCGCGGGTGAACGGCCGGGCACCGAGCGGGTGGGCGTCGGCGACGGCGATTTCGTCCCGGATGACGGTGCCGTCGGTGAGGGTGATTTCCACGGAACCGCCGAAGGCCTTCTCGGAGATGTCCAGGGAGTGGTAGCGGCGGGTCCACTCGGGGTCCTCCACGGTGGAGACCTTCTGCCACAGGTCCACGGTGTCGGGGCGGGCGGCGCGTTCGGGGGAGTAGGAGTCCACGTGGTGCCAGGCCCCGTCCTGCAGGGCAACGGTGAAGATGTACGGGATGGAGTGGTCCAGGGTTTCCCGCGAGGCGGTGGGGCTGTACTTCTGCGGGTCGTTGGCGCCGGAGCCGATCACGTAGTGCGTGTGGTGGCTTGTCTTGATCAGGACGGACTTCACGTTCGCCGGATCGGTGGCTTCGGGGTGCTCCCGGTTCAGTTTTCGGGCGAGGTCTATCCAGGCCTGGGCCTGGTACTCGGCCGAGTGTTCCTTGGTGTAGGTGTCCAGGATGGCGCGCTTGGCCTCCCCTGGTGTGGGCAGCGGAACCATGTAGGAGGCGTCCGGGCCGTCCAGCATCCAGGCGATGACGCCGTCCTCGCCCTCATAGATCGGCACCGGGGAGGTCTGTCCGCGCATAGCCCGGTCAGCGGCTTCGACCGCCATCTTCCCGGCGAAGGCCGGGGCGTGGGCCTTCCAGGTGGAGATCTCGCCCTTGCGTGACTGCCGGGTGGCGGTGGTGGTGTGCAGGGCCTGGCCGACCGACTGGAAGATGGTTTCGACGTCGAGGCCCAGGAGGGTGCCGATGCCGGCGGCGGCCGAGGGGCCGAGGTGGGCGACGTGGTCGATCTTGTGCTTGTGCAGGCAGATCGCCTTCACCAGGTTCACCTGGATCTCGTAACCGGTGGTGATGCCGCGGATCAGGTCCGCACCGCTGGAGCCCACGTGCTGGGCGACGGCAAGGATCGGCGGAATGTTGTCTCCGGGGTGTGAGTAATCCGCGGCGAGGAACGTGTCGTGGTAATCCAGTTCCCGGACCGCCACACCATTGGCCCACGCCGCCCACTCCGGGGAGACACGCTCACCGATGCCGAAGACCTTGGCTCCCTTGCCGCCGCTGGACGGTGCGTGCGTGAGGGCCTGTGCCCGTGCCGCGACGATGGGGGCACGGTTCAGCGAGGCAACGGCCACCGAGGCGTTGTCGATGATCCGGTTGATGACCATGTCGGTGACGTCGGGCGTTACTTCCACCGGGTCTGCGGCGACCGTGGCGATCTTGTGGGCGAGCTGCTGTTCGCGCGGGAGGTTTTCCTCGCTCTTGTAGACGCGGACGTGGTGTTCCTTAACCATGGGACTCCTTCAGGGCGGATGTGTGGACGGCTTTGACGTGGGAAAGGCTGCGGTGCAGGTGGACGGTGGTGGCCGCTTCGGCAAGCCGGGGGTTCCCGGCAGCGATCGCTTCGGCGATGGCAGCATGTTCTGCTGCGGCGGCCGTGAGCCGCGCCTGGTCGTCGGCGGCCAGCCTGCGCACCCGGACCAGGTGGACGCGCAGGCTTCGCATTGCCTGCGCCAGGTAGGAGTTGGAGATGGCAGAGTCGATGGCGGCATCCAGGCGGCCGACGAGCTCGTAATAGTCGTGCCGGGCGGGGTCGGGGGAGTTGAGCAGGGCGGGTGCGTCGAGCAGATCTTCCTGCAGTCTCCGGAAGACGCTGGCATCTCCGCGCTGGGCTGCCAGTGCGGCAGCTTTACCCTCAAGGGTTTCGCGGAGCTCGAACAGCTCGTCGATGTCGTCCAGGGAGATGTCGGTGACGACGACGCCCCGGCCGCCCGCCGCCGTCAGCCCTTCCGCCGTCAGGCGGCCCAGCGCTTCCCGGAGGGGTGTTCTTGAGACACCGAGCCGGGCGGACTGCTCCACTTCGGCGAGTACCGTGCCGGGGAGAAGGCGCCACTCGATGATGTCGTCGCGCAGTGCCGCATAGGCCTTGTCGCTGGCGCGCATCCTGCCTCCTTCGGAGTTGACCCTGATAGGGGTGATCAGCATCAGTGTATACAGACATATATGCTGTGCCTAGTATCCGGCGGAAGGAGAAGGCAAAGTAGCCTCTTGTGTATACAAACTCCTTGCGTCGCCAGATTGTGCCGGTCTACCATGGTCTGCATCACAACGTCGTGGACAGGATTGATGCCATGGTCACCAAGAGCTACCCCGACACATACCGTCGGAGCCTGGAGCAGCCCGCTGAGTTCTGGCTGGAGGCCGCGCAGGGGGTGTCCTGGTCCGCCTCGCCGCGGCTGGCCCTCGACTCCAGCCGGGCGCCGCTCTTTGACTGGTTTCCGGACGGGGTTCTGAACACGTCCTACAACGCACTGGACCGGCACGTGGCGGCGGGCAGAGGTGCACAGGACGCGTTGATATACGACTCAGCCATGCTCGGCGAGCAGAAGACATACAGCTATGCCGAACTTACGGAGCTCGTCGCCCGGTTTGCCGGGGTCCTGCGCCGCAGCGGCGTCCGCCAAGGGGACCGCGTGGTGATCTACATGCCGATGATCCCCGAGGCCGCGATCGCAATGCTGGCCACCGCCCGGCTGGGCGCCGTGCACTCCGTTGTCTTTGGTGGCTTTGCCCCCAAGGAATTAGCTGCCCGTATCCTGGACGCGGCACCCGCCGCGGTGGTGACGGCCTCGGGCGGCATCGAGCCAGCGCGCCGGATTGAATACTTGCCCGCCGTTGCCGAGGCCCTCGGCATCGCCGATGCTGCGGGCATTCCGGTGTTGGTCAAGGCCAGGGAAGGCTTCGCCGGGTCTGTGGCCCAACACGCGGGGTGGCTGGACTGGGATACGGAAATGGCCTCCGCCGAGCCCGCCGCGCCGGTCGATGTCAAGGCTTCGGATCCGCTCTACATCCTTTACACCTCGGGAACCACCGGCACGCCCAAGGGCGTGGTTCGGGACAACGGCGGCCATGCCGTGGCATTGACCTGGTCCATGGCGAACATTTACGACGTCGGTCCGGGGGACGTCATGTGGACGGCATCGGACGTTGGGTGGGTGGTGGGCCACTCCTATATCGTCTATGGGCCGTTGTTGGCCGGCGCCACCACGGTGCTGTACGAGGGAAAGCCGGTGGGGACCCCCGATGCCGGCGCGTTTTGGCGGGTGGTCCAGGATCACAAAGTCAACGTGCTGTTCACAGCGCCGACCGCGCTGCGTGCCATCCGGAAGGCCGACCCCGAGGCGCAGTTGCTTTCCGGGTACGAGACGAGCAGCCTGCGCACGCTGTTCGCCGCCGGCGAACGGCTGGACACGGACACGTTTCATTGGGCAGCCCGGATCCTCGGCGTTCCGGTGGTCGACCACTGGTGGCAAACCGAGACAGGCTGGGCCATCTGTGCCAACCCTCGAGGCTTTGACGGACTGCCGATCAAAGCCGGCTCGCCCAGCGTCCCGATGCCCGGCTTCCGGCTTAGCGTCGTCGACGGCTCGGGCGCGGACGTCGAGGCCGACACGGAAGGCAACATCGTCCTGGGGCTGCCGCTGCCGCCGGGCACCCTGGCCACGCTGTGGCGCAACGACGAACGGTATGTTTCCTCCTACCTGCAGGCGTTCGAGGGCTACTACGCCACGGGCGACTCGGGCTACCGGGACAAGGACGGCTACCTCTTCGTGATGGGCCGCACCGACGACATCATCAACGTCGCCGGGCACAGGCTCTCGACCGGCGCCATGGAACAGGTGCTCAGCCAGCACCCCGCCGTCGCCGAATGCGCAGTGATTGGCCTCGCCGACCCGCTCAAGGGCCAGCGTCCCAGCGGTTATGTTGTCCTAAAATCCGGGGTGGAAGTACCCGAGGAAGTTCTGGTCACCGAACTCGTTGCCTTGGTCCGGCGGAACATCGGAGCGGTGGCGGATTTCAAGCACGTCACCGTGGTGAAGGCCCTACCCAAGACGCGTTCCGGGAAGATCCTGCGCAAGACCATGCGGCAGATCGCGGACGGTGATGACTTCGTGGTGCCATCCACGATCGAAGACGCCGGCGTGATTGATTGCCTGCTGGCGGCGCTGCGCCCCGCCGTTTCGGAGTAGCAATTGAGGCGCGGCTTACGACGGCGGCCGGTTCCAGCGGTATTCGTTCTCGGGGCGGCCCGGCGCGCCGTACCGTGCCGTGCGGGAGACCGTTCCGGCGTCGGCCAGATACTCAAGGTAGCGGCGGGCGGTTACCCTCGACATGCCGAGGGCAGTCATGACTTCGGTGGCCGAGACGGCACCGGGCTGTTCCTTGATAAAGTCGCGGACG
Source organism: Arthrobacter sp. NPDC058097 (assembly GCF_042884885.1). NCBI lineage: Bacteria > Bacillati > Actinomycetota > Actinomycetes > Micrococcales > Micrococcaceae > Arthrobacter > Arthrobacter sp. NPDC058097. Next base: position 296,744 of record NZ_JBHVSZ010000006.1, on the reverse strand, counting down.
GCGTCGAGCGTTGAGGGGGCCAGCCCCTTCGGCAGCGGAAGCTCCGACGGCGCCCGCAGGCTCGCGAACGCCTGGTCCACGTCGCTCTGCGACGCCGCTGCCTTGGCGGAGCCCGTCTCCGGCCCCGCAAGCTGCTCGCGGAACTGCCGGTAGCTGTCCAGCTTGTCCGCGAACGTCGCGTAGGTGAACGGCTTGATGAGGTACTGCACGACGCCGATGGAGACGGCACTGCGGACAATCGCCAGTTCCCGGACGGCTGTGATTGCGATGATGTCCGCGAAGTGCCCGGCGGAGCGCATCCGGCGGGCGATGTCGAGGCCGTGCAGGTCCGGCAGGTTCATGTCCAAGAGAACCAGCTCCACCGGGCTGCCGGCGGCGGAGAACTCGGTGAGCATCCGGAGCGCGGACTGGCCGTCCGGAGCTGTTCCCGCCAGCGTGAAGCCGTCCACCCTGCCCACGTAGGCGGCGTGTGCCGCAGCTGCAACGGGCTCGTCCTCGACGACGAGGACTCGGATGTCTGTCACGCGTGCTCCTCCGGGAGACTCGATGGGGCCGTGTCCGGCGGGAATGTGCCGGACGGCGATGTATTGGACGGCAGTGGGCTTTGCGGAAAGGTGTCTGCGGGCGATGAGTTGGAAGCGATGCCGGGCGGGAGTGCTATGTGGAAGCGCGCCCCGCCGGTGCTGGAGTTGCTGATGGTCATGGTACCGGCCAGGCGCTGGACGGCCTGTTTCACCAGGGCAAGGCCAAGTCCCCGCCCGAAGGGCCCGGCCGCCTTGGTACTGAAACCGTAGCGGAACACGTTGTCCACGGCTGACGGGTCGATGCCCTTGCCCGAGTCCTGCACTGTGATGTCCAGGCCGCCGCGCGCTGTATCCACCAGCAGCTCCACCCGCTTGGGTGGGGGTGCATCGGCGGCGGCGTCGATGGCATTGTCCAGCAGATTGCCGAGCACCGTGACGAGGTCCTGGACGGCCAGCTCTCCGCCGAGGGCCGGCCCCGACGCCGAGACCACCAGCTCCACGCCGCGCTCGTGGGCCTCCGCCGCCTTGCCCATGACGAGGGCGCTCAGCACCGGTTCCTGGACCGAACCGATCACGTCGTCCGTCAGCTGCTGGCTCAGCTCCAGGTCCTTCGTGGCGAAGTCCAGGGCCTCATCAGTCCGGCCCAGCTCCATCAGGGACACGATTGTGTGCAGCCGGTTGGCATGTTCGTGGGTCTGCGCACGGAGTGCATCGGAAAGGGTCCGCATGCTCTCCAGTTCTGTGCCCAGGGATTCGATCTCCGTACGGTCGCGGATGGTGGCAACGGTGCCGAACAACGGTCCGCGGGGCCGTTCGGTGGAAGAGCCCGGCCCTACCGCAGGGCGCTGGTTGACCACCAGTACGCCGTCACGGGTGAGGTGGATTTCGTCGTGGGCCGTGCGCCCCGATTCAAAAAGCTCCTTCAGGCTGGGCGCCAAAGGCAGGTCGGCGAGCAGCGGCGTGGCGGCATGGTCGTCCTCCGCTTCCCGCGGTTCCAGGCCCAGCAGCTCCGCCGCCTGGTCGTTGTAGATGACCACCCTTCCGGCAGGGTCAATGAGGACAACCCCTTCCCGAACCGAGTGGAGCACCGACTCGTAGTAGGCGAAGAGCTGGGCCAGCTGCTCTGGACCCCACCCCCTGGTCACCCGCCGCAGGTAGCGGCCAAGAAACCATGACGCGAGCGACCCGCCCGCCAGCAGGGAGCCGGAGACTGCCAGCAGCGCCGGCAGCCTCCCGGACACGGCCACGTCCACGGTATTGACCGTCACGCCGGCCGCCACCAGCGCGCGCACCCCACCGCGGGCGTCCTTCACCGGGGCAATCGTCCGCACCGACGGTCCCAGCGTTCCGGCGGTGATCTCGGTAAACACGTGGCCGCGAAGTGCCTCATCGATCGAACCGATGTAGGGGCGGCCCAGTTCCTGGTCCAGCGGGTGGGTCCACCGCGTCCGGTCCGGCGCCATGATGGTGATGAAATCAGCGTCGGCGTCGGCCATAACCTGCAGCGCGTAGGGCTGCAGCTGCGCCGACGGGTTCCTGGTGCCGGCGGCCTGCAGAACCAGCGGGTTATCGGCGATGGAGGTCGCCAGGGCACCCATCCGGCGGCCGGCCTCCTCGTAGGCATGGTCCCGGGCGTCCACGAAGACGGCCGTCCCGACGATGGCCGTGAGGGCCAGCATGAACAGCAGGTTCGCTACGAACAGCCGCCTCGCGATGCTCCAGCGGTGGATCATCAACACCTCCCATGACCAATATGAACGCAACGGTGAGCCAAGTCACTCCGTGGCCAATGATGGAAATCACAACGGACCGACGCGCGGAGCCCAGAGATTGTGCCGAAGCGTCTTCCAGATTATCCATAAGGAGAGACAAGATGGCTTCTCAACGAGGAGAGTCGGCAGTGCCGGCTAAAGCCGAGCGTAAGGGACTCGACAAGTCCCATTACCTGTACATCGCGGTCATCGCCGCAGTCATTCTCGGCGCCCTGGTGGGACTGCTGTTCCCCGAGGTCGGAAAATCCCTCAAGCCCCTCGGTGACGGCTTCATCAAGCTGATCAAGATGATGATCGCCCCGGTGATTTTCTGCACCATCGTGCTGGGCATTGGCTCCATCGCCAAGGCGGCCACCGTAGGCAAGGTCGGCGGGCTGGCACTGGGGTACTTCGTCGTAATGTCCACGTTCGCCCTGGCGATCGGCCTCGTCGTCGGCAACATCATCCACCCTGGCGAAGGCCTGCAGCTCGCGCCGTACGACCCCAACAAGAAGGCAGCCACGGACAGCACCGTTGACTTCCTGCTCGGCATCATTCCCGGGGACATTCCGGTGCTTCCCACCCTGCTCGCCGCCATCCTCGTCGGCTTCGCGCTGCAGAAGATGGGCCCGCAGGGCGCGCCGATCCTGAAGGCGATCGGCTACGGCCAGGCACTGGTCTTCCGCATCCTGATCATGATCATGTGGCTTGCCCCGCTGGGTGCCTTCGGTGCCATCGCCGCAGTGGTTGGCGCCACCGGCTTCCAGGCCATCGTCAGCATGTTCACCCTGATGATCGCGTTCTACATCACTTGCGCGCTGTTCATCGTCGTCATTCTCGGCGGCCTGCTGCAGGTCGTCACCGGCGTGAACATCTTCAAGCTGATGAGGTACCTGGCCCGCGAATACCTGCTGATCTTCTCGACGTCGTCCTCGGAAGCTGCCCTTCCCCGCCTCATCGCCAAGATGGAGCACCTGGGCGTCTCCAAGCCGGTTGTCGGCGTGACGGTCCCCACCGGCTATTCCTTCAACCTGGACGGCACGGCCATCTACCTGACCATGGCGTCGCTCTTCGTGGCCAACGCCATGGGCACTCCGCTGGACCTCGGCGCGCAGATCTCCCTGCTGGTCTTCATGATCATCGCCTCCAAGGGCGCGGCAGGCGTCACCGGCGCCGGCCTGGCGACGCTCGCTGCCGGCCTGCAGGCCCACAGGCCCGAACTCCTGGGCGGCGTCGGCATGATCGTCGGCATCGACCGCTTCATGTCCGAGGCCCGCGCGCTGACCAACTTCACCGGCAACGCCGTTGCCACCCTCCTTATCGGCACCTGGGTCAAGGAGGTCGACGGCGAACAGGTCAACCGGGTGCTGTCCGGCGAGGAACCGTTCGACGAGAGCACCATGGTGGCCCACCACCGCGGCCTGGGCGATACCGCCAAGCCCGCCGTTCCGGCCACGGCTTAAGGACTAAGCACCCGGCGCCATGCAACTGCAGCGAAACCGCCCGCACAGGCACAGCCTGTGCGGGCGGTTTTCTTGATGCCTGACACCAACCTTCGACCTCAGGTACAAGGTCAAGGCTCAAACGCCATCAAAAGTCAAGGTCCAAGGAATGCCGTGTCGGGCGCTGTAACCTTGGGGTGGAAGAAGCAGGGGCGCTGGAAGACAGCGGCAGAAAATCACCGTCATCGAAAGTGTGGATTGATACGTGAGCAGCGAACAGGGTTCAGCAACTCTGGAAGGCACGGAACTCGACCTGGAAGACGCCGTCATGGGTCCCACAGGCCGCCCCCACCGCGATTTTCCGGAGCCCGCGCCGCTGTCCTCCCATGGACCGGCCCGCGTCATAGCCATGGTTAACCAGAAGGGCGGGGTGGGCAAGACCACCTCCACCATTAACCTTGCCGCAGCACTGGCGGAATACGGCCGCCGCGTGCTCTTGGTGGACTTCGATCCGCAGGGCGCACTGTCCGCCGGTCTCGGCGTCAACCCCCACGAACTCGATCTGACCGTCTACAACGTCCTGATGGACCGCAAGGTCGACATCCGCGAAGCCATCCACCAGACCGGTGTGGAGAACGTGGACCTGCTGCCCGCCAACATCGACCTGTCCGCGGCGGAAGTCCAGCTGGTCAACGAGGTGGCCCGCGAGCAGGTCCTCGACCGTGCGCTGAAGAAGGTCGAGGACGAGTACGACATCGTGCTCATCGACTGCCAGCCTTCCCTCGGCCTGCTCACCGTCAACGCCCTGACCGCGGCCCACGGTGTCATCATCCCGCTGATCTGCGAATTCTTCGCCCTGCGCGCGGTGGCCCTGCTGGTGGAAACCATCGACAAGGTCCAGGACCGCCTCAACCCGCGCCTGCAGGTGGACGGCGTGCTGGCCACGATGTACGACGCCCGCACGCTGCACAGCCGCGAGGTCATCAGCCGCCTCGTGGAAGCCTTCGGGGACAAGGTCTTCGAAACCGTCATCAAGCGCTCCATCAAGTTCGCCGACGCCACCGTGGCCGCCGAGCCCATCACCAGCTACGCCGGAAACCACGTGGGTGCCGACGCCTACCGCCGCCTGGCCAAGGAACTCATTTCGCGCGGCGGCGCGCCCTAGCCCGGATGACCGCAGAGCCGGCAACGCCCCCCGCCGAGGCCAGGCGGTCCGGCTTCGAAGTACGCCTGGCCAACTTCAGCGGCCCCTTCGACCTCCTGCTGGGGCTGATCACCAAACACCAGCTGGACATCACCGAGGTGGCGCTTGCCACGGTCACCGACGAATTCATCCGCTACATCAGGAACCTCCAGGAGCTGGGGGAGGAGTGGGCCCTTGACGAGGCCAGTGAGTTCCTCGTCATCGCGGCCACGCTGCTGGACCTGAAGGCAGCGCGCCTGCTGCCCGCAGGCGAGGTGGAGGACGACGACGACATCGCCCTCCTCGAGGCACGTGACCTGCTCTTTGCCCGGCTGCTGCAGTACAAGGCCTTCAAGCAGGTCGCCGCGCTGATGGACGCCACACTGGAACTGGAAGCCCGGCGCTATCCGCGGCAGGTCGCCCTCGAGGAACACTTCGCCGCCATGCTGCCGGAACTGGTCTGGAAGCACAGTCCCGCACAGTTCGCTGCGCTGGCCGAGGCCGCGCTCAAGCCCAAGGACCCCGCACCGACGGAGGTGGGTGTGGCCCACCTGCACGGGAGCGCGGTGAGCGTCCGCGAGCAGGCCGAGCTGATTGGTCTGAGGCTGCAGGACGGCAGGCCTCTGACCTTCCGTGCCCTGGTAGCCGACGCCGAATCCACACTTGTTGTGGTGGCGCGCTTCCTGGCACTGCTGGAGCTGTTCAGGGACCAGGTGGTGGCCTTCGACCAGCTGGCGCCGCTGGGAGACCTGACCGTGCGCTGGACCGCGGCCGGTACCGGCTGGACTGCGGAGCACCTGAGTGAGGAATACGAGGAGCAGCAATGACGGATCCAATTGAGGGCCGGGAGCGCGCCGCACTCGAGGCGGTGCTGATGGTGCTGGACGAGCCCGCCTCGGCCACCGACCTCGCCGCCGGACTCAACCTGACGGTGGCCGCCGTCGAGGCGCTGCTGCTGGACCTGCAGCGCGACTATGACGGCTATACTGTTAAAGCCCCGGATATGGAAACTGGCAGTAATGGACCTAAGCCTGATGCCGCCTCCAGCCCCCGGGGTTTTGAATTGCGGAATGTCGCCGGCGGCTGGCGCATCTACTCGCGGGCTGAATTCGCCGACGTCGTCGGCGGTTTCGTCCTGGAGGGGCAGACAGCCAGGCTGACCCAGGCGGCGCTTGAGACACTCGCCGTCATCGCGTACCGGCAGCCGGTATCCCGGGCAAGGGTGTCTGCAATTCGTGGAGTCAATGTTGACTCTGTTGTGCGGACGCTGACCCAGCGAGGACTGATCGAGGACGCCGGAACGGATCCGGAGTCGGGCGCTGTCCTGTACCGCACGACGTCGTATTTCCTGGAACGCATGGGAATCGGCTCGGTGGCTGAGCTGCCTCAGCTTTCACCGCACCTTCCGGGGCTTGAAGGAATTGAAGAGTTCTACGACGCCGGAAGAATGTAGGCGGCACGCCTGCGACGCAGTTTTTACCAGGGCAGATTTAATCTGCACGGCTGGCTAGTGTTGTCTTTGGACAACCTTTGCCGGTCAAAATCACAGAGGACGGGTCATGACACAGGCGGGACGCCAGGGTTCACCACGTAACAGCTCCGGACGCAAGGGTCCGGACCGCAACGCCGCGCGCGGCGCGGCACAAGGCCGCGGGGCAGTACAGGGCCGCGGCGCGGGCGCCGGGAAGCGCGACTTCCCCAAGGGCGGCGACCGCCCCTTCGGCGACCGTACCTACAAGGCCAAGCCCCGCGAGGAGCGCTTCGTCGATCCCGACGAGGCACCTGCCGGCCGCCGGCCCGCAGGCGACTGGAAGCCGGGCGCCAAGGCTCCCGCACCCAGGACCGGTGCACCCAAGGCTGGCGCACGCAACGCGGCGGCTGCCCGGAAGCCGGGTGCCAACAGGGCTCCCGGCACCCCGGGCGCCCTGAAGCCCAAGTCGGGCGCCCCCAAGACCGCGGGTTCGCGCGCCTTCGGCAGCGAACGCTTCGGCCAGAACCTGGGGCCGGTCCGCCGGCCCTCCCGCACGCGCGGTCCCCGCGCCGAGGTGCCGCAGTCGGAAGTCCACGACGCCGACGGCGTCCGCCTGCAGAAGGTCATGGCCTCCGCCGGCGTCGCCTCGCGCCGCGTCTGCGAGGAGATGATCGCCGAGGGACGCGTGGAGGTCGACGGCAAGGTCGTCACCGAGCTCGGCGTCCGAGTCGACCCCAAGACCGCCGTCATCCACGTGGACGGCCTGCGCATCCAGCTCGACGACACGCTGGTCTACATGGTGTTCAACAAGCCCAAGGGCGTCGTTTCCACCATGGAGGACCCCGAAGGCCGGCCGTGCATCAGCGACTACATCCGCAACAACCAGGGTGAACGGCTCTTCCACGTCGGCCGCCTTGACGTCGCCACCGAAGGCCTGCTGCTGCTGACCAACGACGGCGAGCTGGCCAACCGGCTGACCCACCCGTCCTACGAGGTCCCCAAGACCTACCTGGTCCAGGTCCGCGGGCCGTTCCCGCAGGGCATCGGCACGCAGCTCAAGGATGGCATCGAACTTGAGGACGGCTTCGCGTCCGTCGACTCCTTCCGCCTGGTCGACTCAACCCCGGGCCACGTCCTGATCGAGGTCGTGCTGCACTCGGGCAAGAACCGCATTGTCCGGCGACTGTTCGACGCCGTCGGCTTCCCCGTGCTGCGCCTGGTGCGCGTCAAGGTCGGCCCCATCGGCCTGGGCGACCAGCGCCAGGGAAGCATCCGCAACCTCGGCAAGCAGGAAGTCGGCCACCTGCTGGCATCCGTGGGGCTGTAAGGGGATGTCGGCTTTCCGTACGCACGGCCGCGGACACCTGAACGGGCCGGTCGTCGTCATTGGCACCGGCCTGCTCGGAACCAGCATCGGACTTGGCCTGCGCGGCCGCGGCGTCGCCGTCTACCTGTCGGATCCCTCGCCCACCAACCAGGCAGTCGCCGTCGACATCGGCGCCGGCCTGCCGCTGGCGGCCATGGCGGACGAAAGTCCTGAACTGGTTGTGGTCGCGTCGCCGCCGGACGTGACGGCGGATGTTGTGGAACGGGCGCTGGCAGACTACCCGGACGCCACCGTCGTCGACATCGCCAGCGTCAAGGCCGCGATCCTGCATGACCTGCGCAGCCGCGGTGCGGACCTCAGCCGCTACGTCGGCACCCACCCCATGGCCGGTCGCGAGAAGTCCGGCCCGGTCGCGGCCCGCGGCGAGCTCTTCACCTCCATGCCCTGGGTCGTGTGCCCCACCGAGGAATCCACGCCCGGAGCCGTCCAGGCCGCGCGGGCGCTGGCCACCGACCTTGGTGCCCTCGTTTCGCAGTTCACGGCCGAGGAACATGACGGGGCCGTGGCGCTGGTTTCCCACCTGCCGCAGGTGATGTCCTCGCTGCTGGCGACGCGGCTGCAGGACACCCCGATGCACGCCCTCTCCCTCGCGGGAAACGGGCTGCGGGACACCACCCGCATCGCAGCCAGCGACCCCACCTTGTGGGTCCAGATCCTGGGCGCGAATGCCGGCAAGGTGGTGGAGATCCTCTACGGTGTGCGTGATGACCTCAACCGGCTGATCGGAACCCTGGAAGACCCCGCCGCCGCCGGCGCCCGCCTCGACCTGGCGCAGCTGATGAGCGAAGGCAACGCCGGGCAGGCCCGGATTCCGGGCAAGCACGGCGGACCGCCGCAGGCTTACTCCTGGCTCACGGTGCTTGTGGACGACCGGCCCGGCCAGATCGCCAGGCTGCTGACCGAGATCGGCGAGATTGGCGTCAACCTCGAGGACCTCCGCCTGGACCACTCCTCAGGGCAGAATGTGGGCATGGTGGAGATCTCCGTGCTGCCGAGCGCGCATGACCTCCTTGTAGAAGCACTAAGCGACCGTGGATGGCGGGTACTGCAGTAATGACACAGGAACTGACCGAAACTTTGCCTGCCCTCCGGCTGGGCCGCCCGCTTGTGGTGGCCATCGACGGGCCGTCCGGCTCCGGAAAGTCCAGCGTCAGCAAGGAAGTGGCCCGCCGCCTCAGCCTTGCCTACCTGGATACCGGCGCCATGTACCGGGCCCTCACCTGGTACTGCCTCGATCGCGGCACGGACCTCGCTGACGCCTCCGCCGTCGAGCTGGCTGCCGAAGAACTGCCGCTGGACATCAGCACCAGCCCGCTCACCGAGTATGTGCGGGTCGATGGCGCAGACGTTACCGACGCCATTCGGGAACCGGCCATCTCCTCGGCCGTCAGCGCCGTCGCCACCACGCTCGGTGCCCGGACGGAACTCATCCGCCGGCAGCGCGCGCTGATCGAAAAGCACAACCGCCGCATGGTGGTGGAGGGCCGGGACATCACCACGGTCGTCGCCCCGGCTGCGCAGGTGCGCATGCTCCTGACCGCCAGCGAGGAGGCGCGGCTCCGCCGCCGCGGCATCCAGCTTGGCGGAACGCAAAGCGCCGAACAGCTGGCTGCCCAGGTGACCCAGCGGGACGCGAAGGATTCCACCGTGGTGAACTTCACCCAGGCGGCCGACGGCGTGGTGACGCTGGATTCGTCGGAGCTGGATTTCGAAGAAACGGTGGCCGCCGCGCTGCGCATCGTCACCAAGGTCATCAACCATGAGTGATTCCGCCCGGTCAGGCACGCGGGTTCCCGGGTCGGCACTTCCGGGTGCATGGACCATGGCGTGGAGCCGGCCTGTCGGCCGGTTCCTGAACAACGCCGTCTATCGCACCTCCGTCACCGGGCGCTCCAACCTCCCGGCCGCGGGCCCGGTGATTTTCGCGGGCAACCACATCAGCTTCCTCGACGGTCCCGTCATGTTCGGCGCCTCGCCCCGGCCCATGCACATCCTCGTTAAGAAGGAGATGTTCAAGGGCTTCCTCGGCCGCGTGCTGACGGCGTCGGGCCAGCTTCCGGTTGACCGGGCGGGGGACCGCTCTGTCCTAAAGTTGAGCAAGGACCTGCTCGACGCCGGCCGGTGCATCGGCATCCTCCCCGAGGGGACCCGGGGGAGCGGCACCGCAGCCGGCATCAGCAACGGGGTGGCCTGGCTTGCCCTGAACTCCGACGCCGTCGTGGTGCCGGTGGCCATCCTGGGCACACGGCAGGGCGGCGAACACCTGGACAGCATCCCGAAACCCGGCCGCCGGCTGCACGTCAGCTTTGGCCAACCCCTTTCACTCCGCCGGAATCCGGGTGAAACCGGGCGTGTTTCAATGGACAGGGCGGCCACGGAAATTCGTGACACCCTGGCCGGGCACGTCCGGAACACAGTCCGGCTCAGCGGGCTGTCCTTGCCCTCCGCGGATCATCCGCACCAACGTTCCACCGCAGTAGCCGGACAGCCGGCAGACCACCATTAAGGAAAGTGCAATGAGCGATACGACTCAAACCTCCGGCCACTCCGGCGCCGGCGAAGACGAATACACGCCCACCGGCACCGACCAGGTGGCTGAACATCTGGCGGCCATGGACGACGACGAGGCGGAGCTCCGCGCCGCCTCCCTCCGCGCGGGACTCGACGACTACGAACTCGACGAGGAAGACGCCGCGCTCCTCAGCGGCCTGCACGACGAGGACGAGCTCGAGGGCCCGCTCAAGCTGGACCCCGTGCTGGCCATCATCGGCCGCCCAAACGTCGGCAAGTCCACCCTCGTCAACCGCATCCTCGGCCGCCGCGAGGCTGTCGTGGAGGACACCCCCGGCGTGACCCGCGACCGCGTGATGTACTCGGCGAACTGGAACGGCCGGAACTTCACCCTGGTGGACACCGGCGGCTGGGAGCACGATGCCCGCGGCATCCACGCCCGGGTGGCAGAACAGGCCGAAATGGCAGTGGAACTGGCTGACGCCGTGCTGTTCGTCGTCGACTCGGCCGTCGGGGCAACCGCCACCGATGAGGCTGTCATGAAGATGCTCCGCCGGAGCAAGAAGCCGGTCATCCTCGTCGCCAACAAGGTGGACGACTTCGCGCAGGAAGCGGACTCCGCAGTCCTGTGGGGCCTGGGCTTCGGCGAGCCGTACCCCGTCTCCGCGCTGCATGGCCGCGGCGTGGCCGACCTCCTGGACCACGTCATGGACACCCTGCCGGAGTTCTCCACCGTCGAGGGCGTCGAACGCTCGGGCGGCCCGCGCCGGATCGCCCTGATTGGACGGCCCAACGTCGGCAAGTCCTCGCTGCTGAACAAGCTGGCCGGCTCCGAGCGTGTGGTGGTGGACAACACCGCCGGCACCACCCGCGACCCGGTCGACGAGTTCATCGAGCTCGGCGGCCAGACCTGGCGCTTCGTGGACACCGCCGGCATCCGCCGGCGCCAGCACATGGCGCAGGGCGCCGATTTCTATGCCTCCCTGCGGACCCAGAGTGCGCTGGAAAAGGCGGAGGTCGCCGTCGTTCTTCTGGCTGTTGACGAGGTGCTCAGCGAACAGGACGTCCGCATCCTGCAGCTGGCCATCGAATCGGGGCGTGCCCTGGTGCTTGCCTTCAACAAGTGGGACCTGCTGGACGACGAACGCCGCCGGTACCTGGAGCGCGAAATCGAGCAGGACCTGGCGCACGTGGAGTGGGCGCCGCGCGTCAACATCTCCGCCAAGACCGGCTGGCACAAGGACCGCCTGGTGCCGGCGCTGGAGCTTGCGCTGGAAAACTGGGACCGGCGCATTCCCACCGGGCGGCTCAACGCGTTCCTGGGCGAACTGGTGGCGGCGCACCCGCACCCGGTCCGCGGCGGCAAGCAGCCCCGCATCCTCTTCGGCACGCAGGCCTCCAGCCGGCCGCCGAAGTTCGTCCTGTTCACCACCGGATTCCTGGACCCGGGCTACCGCCGGTTCATCACCCGGCGCCTGCGGGAGACCTTTGGCTTCGAGGGAACACCCATCGAGGTCAGCATGCGTGTGCGTGAAAAGCGCGGCAAGAAGCGTTAATTACGACACACCGGGCGGCGAATGCCGGAAAGTGTCACTGGCACCCTCCGGAATCGTGTAAGCTCTTCTAGGTGGTTCGGCCGGACTGCTTAGATGAAATTCTTCGGAACATCATCTGGCGGAGAACGGCGGAACTGACGGGCTGTAGCGCAGCTTGGTAGCGCACTTGACTGGGGGTCAAGGGGTCGCAGGTTCAAATCCTGTCAGCCCGACCACAGCAAAACCCCGCCAACCGAACAGGGTTGGCGGGGTTTTTTGTTGTCCGTACGACGGCGGCACGCGCCTTGCGGAGGCGCGTGCGGCGGCAGCGTGCTACTTGAGGAAGCGGGATGTCCTGCGGTCGGCCAGGATCTTGCCGTTTGTCTGGCAGGTGGGGCAGTACTGCAGCGCAGTATCCGCGAAGGACACCTCCCGGACGGTGTCCCCGCAAACAGGGCACAGCTCACCGGCTCGGCCATGCACATTCATGCCGCTCCGTTTCGCATCCTTCAGGTCAGCGGGAGCCTTCCCCTGCGCCTGGGCCACTGCGGCCCCGAGAACGGTGTGGATGGCGTCGTAGAGGATCCCGACCTTTGCGGGCTCCAGGGAATTGGCCATGGCGAACGGGGAGATTTTCGCTGCGTGCAGGATTTCGTCGCTGTAGGCGTTTCCGATGCCGGCAATAACACTCTGGCTGCGCAGCACGCCCTTGATCTGGTGCGCGTGCCCGGCCAGGATCTCGGCGAACATCTCGCGGCTGAACGCGGGGATCAGGGGATCCGGGCCGAGGTCGGCGATGCCGGGGACGTCATCGGGCTTGCGGACCACATAGATTGCCAGGCCCTTCTTGGTGCCGGCCTCGGTCAGGTCGATGCCCATCTTCCCGCCATCCGCCCCGGCAAGGTGCAGGCGGGCTGCGATGGGACCTTTCCCGGGCCGGAGCGGGTCGGGCGAGGGTTTTTCGGTGTAACGGACCCAGCCCGCCCTGGCGAGGTGGAACACGAAATACAGGCCGTCGGCATCGATGCTGACGAACTTCCCGAACCGCTCCACGCCGGTGACGGTCCGCCCCGCAAGGGCCGTGTAGGGCGGGTCGGCCGTCTTGAGTACGGCCACGGACAGGACCTGCAGCTTTTCCAGCACCGCGCCGCGCAGCCGCGTGTCGAGGAACGTGCTCAGTGCGGCCACCTCGGGTAGTTCCGGCATGGCACCACTTTGCCACAAGGGAGGCCGGATTGGGCGGTTCCCGCGGGGCATAATGGCACATCCGGCGGCCCGGGACTTGTGCATATACTTTCAACCGGTGGCTGTTCCCTACGCCTCCGTTGACATTGGTGATTGACCCGATGAAAGGCCCCTGATGAGCAACATTCCCTCTGATCTGTCCTACACCGCCGAACACGAATGGGTGACCGCGCCGAATGCCGATGGTGTTGTCCGCGTGGGGATCACTGACTTCGCCCAGGACGCCCTCGGGGACGTCGTCTATGCCCAGATGCCCGAAGTTGGCACCACTGTTAAGGCAAACGACGTCGTGGGTGAGGTTGAATCCACCAAGAGTGTCAGCGACATCTACGCGCCTGTCTCCGGCGAGATAGTGGCCCGCAACGAGGCACTGGACAGCGATTCCGCACTCATCAACTCCGATCCCTACGGCGACGGCTGGCTCATCGAGGTCAAGCTCGCCGAACCTGATGCAGTGGATTCCCTGCTCAGTGCATCGGAGTACGAACAACAGGTAGGCTAAAGCTAACCGGTCCCGCTGCCCGGCCACGGGAGTCCAGCTATGGAGTCCAACGGCCGGACGGCGGGCGGCATATCGGAGCTGCCAGGCAGTTCCGAACGGTACGCGTTGATTGCAGGGGGACATCTGCAACGAAGGAGGAGGAATCCATGGTTGGCGGCGAACAGAACCACACCCACGGCGATTACGGCACAGGTGCGGGCGGGGCCTCGGAAACCACCTCGATCAACCTCACTCCGGTTCATGAAGAGCCCACGGTCGTACCCAAGCTCTCCCCGGAGGAACGCTCTGCCGTTGAGGCACTGCCCTCCGGTTCCGCCCTGCTCGTGGCCCACAGCGGGCCGAACTCGGGTGCCCGCTTCCTCCTTGACTCCGATGTCACCACGGCCGGGCGGCACCCGGACGCTGACATCTTCCTCGACGACGTGACGGTCTCCCGCCGCCACGTCGAGTTCCGCCGCACGCCGCGGAGCTTCGAGGTGGTGGACACCGGAAGCCTGAACGGCACCTACGTCAACCATGACCGCGTGGACAGCGTGGAACTGAGGTCCGGAAACGAAGTCCAGATTGGCAAGTTCCGCCTCACCTTCTACCTGAGCCCTGCCCGCGCAGCAGGACGCGTCTGATTCGGAGCGGCTGCCTGTGGCAATGGCACAACCGGACCGCCGGGGACCGCTGGTCCTGAACATCGGGGAAGTGCTCGCTCAGCTGAGCGATGACTTTCCAAGCATGACGGCGTCGAAAATCAGGTTCCTTGAGGAAAAGGGGCTCATCAATCCCCGGCGTACTCCCGCGGGCTACCGGCAGTACTCCGACAGCGACGTCGAACGGCTGCGCTTCGTCCTGTCGCTGCAGCGCGACCAGTACCTGCCGCTGAAGGTCATCAAGGACTACCTTGACGCCATCGACCGGGGCGAGCGGCCGGAAAACCTTCCGCCAGGGGTTACCGTCTCCCCGCGGATCGTCTCGGACGAACTCGCCGCGGAACTGCAGAACAAGTCACGCAGGCTCAGCGAGGAGCAGTTGCGTGCGGAGTCGGGCGCCAGCGTGCCGCTCCTGCAGTCCCTGCTCAGCTTCGGCCTCATCGGGCACACTGACGGCAAGTTCGACGAACACGCTCTCCAGGTGGCCCGTGCCTGCGTCCAGCTGGAGAGCCACGGCCTGGAGCCACGTCACCTCCGGCCCTTCCAGGCGGCCGCGGAGCGCGAGTTCGGACTCGTGGAACGCGCCGTTGCCACCCTGACCTCGCGCCGGGACGCTGCGTCGCAGGCCCGCGCGGCGGAAGCCGCCCGGGAAATCAGCGACCTTTGCCTCACCCTGCACCGGGCGCTTGTCCAGGACCGTATCTCGCGGATGGAAATCTGATGATCGAAGTCGAGATTGTGGGCGTCCGCATCGAACTGCCCTCCAACCAGCCCCTGGTTTTGCTCCGCGAGATGCACGGGGAACGGCACGTCCCCATCTGGATCGGGACGCCCGAGGCAAGTGCCATCGCGCTGGCCCAGCAGGGCGTCGTGCCTCCCCGGCCCATGACGCACGACCTCCTGGTTGACGTCGTGGAGACCCTCGGCCATTCCGTGGTCAGCGTGAACATCGTGGCTGTTGAGGACAACATCTTCTACGGCCAGCTCCAGTTCGACAACGGGGCCACGGTGAGCTCCAGGGCATCGGACGCGCTGGCCATCGCGCTGCGTGCCAAATGCCGGATCTGGTGCGCCGATTCGGTCATGGACGAGGCTGGTGTGCGCATCACCGAGCATGACGAGGGCGAGGACACGGAGCCCGGTCCCACCGTGGAGGAAGAGCGCGAGCTGCGCAGGTTCCGGGAGTTCCTGGACGACGTCGAGCCCGAGGATTTCGACGGCTAAGGGTCACGTTAAGGTTAAAGTTAAGGCTGAAACTTTCGACACGCCCCATCAATCATGCGAACGTCTTTGACCTTGGGCCGTGGCAGGCCTAACGTCGAAGGTACCAAGTTCCCATTGCATACGACAGCGGCGCAAGTCACACTGGAAAGTGCTACTCCGGCCGAATTACAAGCATGAATTTCATTCGGACTTCATGCGCGTAGCAGCTGTTGCGGCAACTTCCCCAGGGGAGCTCATGACAAGGAGGATCCACGTGAGTCCGAAAGGCGAAGCAGGCGAGCTGAAGCAACCCTCGACGGCCGGCGTTGCCGTGCCCGCAAGCGGTGCTCAGGGCCTTCTCTTCACTGAGGATCTCCCGGTTCTGGACGAGGACGCCGGCTACCGCGGGCCCACCGCCTGCAAGGCTGCCGGCATCACCTACCGACAGCTCGACTACTGGGCCCGCACCGGCCTGGTGGAGCCCGCAGTCCGCGGCGCAGCGGGTTCCGGTTCGCAGCGGCTCTACGGATTCCGCGACATCCTGGTCCTGAAGGTGGTCAAGCGCCTCCTGGACACCGGCGTATCGCTGCAGCAGATCCGCAGCGCGGTGGAGCACCTCCGTGAACGCGGCGTTGAGGACCTGGCCCAGATCACCCTCATGAGCGACGGCGCCAGCGTCTACGAATGTACGTCTGCGGATGAGGTCATCGACCTCGTGCAGGGCGGCCAGGGCGTGTTCGGCATTGCCGTCGGCCGCGTGTGGCGCGAAGTCGAGGGGAGCCTCGCCTCGCTGCCCAGCGAGCACGCCGGCGAACAGACGTTCCCGGACGACGAACTCAGCAAGCGCCGCGCAGCGCGCAAGATCGGCTAGCAAACTCAAACAGAAGGCCGCCTCCCGTCGGGGAGGCGGCCTTCTGCGTTCAGCGGGACCCGCCAAAGCTGTTAGCGGGCGACCCGGCTGCGGCTGGTCTTGTTGGTGGCCATCAGATTCCCCAGCAGCGTGTCGTAGAGCCCCGCCGCGGCCTTGGCGGAGTCGCCGGGCCAATGGTGGACTGAATGCGCCGCGCCCTGGATCTGCTGCCAGTTGGCCTGCTCCGGTATGTGCGGGGCCAGCAGGAGGTCGCCAAACATCGCCTGCATTTCGGCTAGCCGGAAAGCGTGCTCGGATGAACCGGAGCGCACCCGGTTGGCCACAATGCCGGCGGGGGAGAGGTTCGGCGCGAATTCCTGCCTGAACAGTTGGATGGCCCGCATGGTGCGTTCCGTGCCGGCCACGGAGAAGAGCCCGGGCTCAGCCACCAGGGCCACCTTGTTGCTCGCGGACCAGGCCATACGGGTGAGGCCGTTCAGGGACGGCGGGCAGTCCACCAGGATGAGTTCGTACGCAGTGGCGCCGGCGAGCACCGCGGCGAGCCTGCGCAGATCGCGCTTGCCAAGGTCGGGCCGGTCGTAGATGCCGGTGTAAGCGGACCCGACGGCGACGTCAAGCACTGCCGGGCCGGAACCGTTGACGGCTACCCGGCTGATCCAGCCGCTGGGCACCACGTTCTCGGCAATCCTGGCTTTGCGTGGATTCTTCAGCATCCTGCCGATGTCCAGCCTGTCGCTGGGCTGCACCCCGAGGGCGGTGGTGGCGTCGGCATGGGGATCGAGGTCAACTACGAGGGTTGGGATGCCTGCGGCCAGTGCCGCAGACGCCAGTCCGGTTGTAACGGATGTCTTGCCGACACCGCCCTTGAGGCTGCTGATGCTGACTACTTGCACTTGTTAAACCAATACCTAACGCCGGTTGCCGTGTTGGGGTACGTTCCGTTCCGGTGCTCCCGGATGGTGCTGCAGGAACAGGGGCAGGCTTCCGCCGCCCCATTCATCATATGTTGACCTTGGCCGGAATCCCTTCTTATCGGGATCCGGGCATGCCTCCCCGGCCGGCCTGTCCGGCGTCGTTGTCCGGCAGCGGTGAAAGCCGCAGCGCAGTGGCAGCAAAATCGTGGCGGCAAGAGCGGTACCAATTACGGGCCGGCGGTGAATATGGTCCGGACATGACGGATAATTCTGTGATGGTAGACACAATGATTTGTGTTTCGTCCGGCCCGTCTTACACACTGTGACCACTCACCGATCCACCCGCAATGATGCAGGAGAAGTATGTTTTCCAAGATTCTGGTGGCCAACCGCGGAGAAATCGCAATCCGTGCTTTCCGTGCAGGCTACGAACTCGGCGCCAAGACAGTCGCTGTGTTCCCCAACGAGGACCGTAACTCGATCCACCGCCAGAAGGCCGATGAGGCGTATCTGATTGGCGAAGAGGGACACCCCGTCCGCGCCTACCTGGACGTTGACGAGGTGGTGCGGGTTGCGAAGGAGTCCGGTGCGGACGCCATCTACCCCGGCTACGGCTTCCTCTCCGAGAACCCGGACCTGGCAAATGCAGCCAAGGCCGCGGGCATCACCTTCGTGGGTCCGCCCGCGGAGGTCCTGGAGCTCGCCGGAAACAAGGTGGCCGCACTGGAGGCCGCCCGCAAGGCTGGCGTGCCCGTGCTGAAGTCCAGCGCGCCGTCGAAGGACCTTGACGAGCTTCTCGCTGCTGCGGATGAGATCGGCTTCCCCATCTTCGCCAAGGCAGTGGCAGGCGGCGGCGGGCGCGGCATGCGCCGCGTCGACACCCGCGAGGCCCTGCCCGAGGCGCTGCAGTCCGCCATGCGCGAAGCCGACGCAGCGTTCGGCGACCCCACCATGTTCCTCGAGCAGGCCGTGCTCCGCCCGCGCCACATCGAGGTCCAGATCCTTGCCGACGCCGAGGGTAACGTCATGCACCTCTTCGAGCGTGACTGTTCCATCCAGCGCCGCCACCAGAAGGTCATTGAAATTGCCCCGGCCCCCAACCTGGACGAAGGCATCCGCCAGGCCCTGTACCGGGACGCCGTGAAGTTCGCCAAGGCCCTGAACTACGTCAACGCCGGAACGGTCGAGTTCCTCGTGGACACCGTGGGCGAACGCGCCGGCCAGCACGTCTTCATCGAAATGAACCCCCGCATCCAGGTCGAGCACACCGTCACGGAAGAGGTCACCGACGTCGACCTCGTCCAGGCGCAGATGCGCATCGCCGCCGGCGAGACCCTGGCCGACCTGGGCCTGTCCCAGGAGACCGTCTTCCTCAAGGGCGCCGCCCTGCAGAGCCGCATCACCACCGAAGACCCGGCCAACGGCTTCCGGCCCGACGTCGGAAAGATCACCGGTTACCGCTCCGCCGGCGGTGCCGGTGTTAGGCTCGACGGCGGCACCGTCTACTCGGGCGCCGAGATCAGCCCGCACTTCGACTCCATGCTGGTGAAGCTCACCTGCCGGGGCCGGGACTACCCTGCCGCCGTTGCCCGGGCACGCCGGGCGCTGGCGGAGTTCCGCATCCGCGGCGTCTCCACCAACATCTCCTTCCTGCAGGCCGTCCTTGACGACGCCGACTTCATCGCCGGCAACGTTGCCACGTCCTTCATCGACGAGCGGCCCGAACTGCTCAAGGCACGCGTCTCCGCCGACCGCGGCACCAAGCTGCTGACGTGGCTCGCCGAGGTCACCGTGAACAAGCCGAACGGCGAACTTCCGGTCCGCACCGACCCCGCGGACAAGCTCCCGGCCGTCGCCGGCGTCGAGGCACGCCCCGGCTCCCGCCAGCGGCTGCTGGAACTCGGCCCGGAGGGCTTCGCCAAGGCCCTGCGCGAGCAGAAGGCCGTCGCCGTCACCGACACCACGTTCCGCGACGCGCACCAGTCCCTGCTGGCCACCCGCGTCCGCACCAGGGACCTGCTGGCCGCCGCACCCGCGGTGTCCACCCTCCTGCCGGAACTGCTCTCCGTTGAGGCCTGGGGCGGCGCCACCTACGACGTGGCCCTGCGGTTCCTCGGCGAGGACCCCTGGGACCGGCTCGCCGCGCTGCGCAAGGCACTGCCGAACGTCTGCCTGCAGATGCTGCTCCGCGGCCGGAACACCGTGGGCTACACCCCGTACCCCGAGGAAGTGACCGAGGCCTTCGTCAACGAGGCAGCGGCCACGGGCATCGATATCTTCCGCATCTTCGATGCACTGAACGACGTCAGCCAGATGGCCCCTGCCATCCGCGCTGTCCGGGCCACCGGAACCGCCGTCGCCGAGGTGGCGCTGTGCTACACGGGCGACATGCTGGACCCGAACGAGAAGCTCTACACGCTGGACTACTACCTGGGCCTGGCGGACAAGATCGTCGAAGCCGGCGCCCACATCCTCGCCATCAAGGACATGGCAGGCCTGCTGCGTCCGGCAGCCGCCGCGAAACTCGTCTCGGCGCTGCGGGAACGCTTCGACCTTCCGGTCCACCTGCACACCCACGACACCGCCGGCGGACAGCTCGCCACGCTGCTCTCGGCAGTTGACGCGGGCGTGGACGCCGTGGATGTCGCCTCGGCATCCCTGGCCGGCACCACGAGCCAGCCGTCGGCGTCGGCCCTGGTTGCCGCCCTGGCCCACACGGAACGTGACACGGGGCTCAGCCTGGCCGCCGTCAGCTCCCTCGAGCCGTACTGGGAGGCCGTGCGCAGGGTCTATGCTCCCTTCGAGTCGGGCCTGCCCGGCCCCACCGGGCGCGTGTACCAGCACGAAATCCCGGGTGGGCAGCTGTCCAACCTTCGCCAGCAGGCCATCGCGCTTGGCCTGGGCGAGCGCTTCGAGGCGATCGAGGACATGTACACGGCTGCCGACCGGATCCTGGGCCACCTGGTCAAGGTGACCCCGTCGTCGAAGGTGGTGGGTGACCTCGCCCTGCACCTGGTGGGCCTGAACGCGGACCCGGCCGACTTCAACGAGAACCCGCAAAACTACGACATCCCGGACTCCGTCATCGGGTTCCTGTCCGGCGAGCTGGGCGATCCTCCCGGAGGCTGGCCGGAACCGTTCCGCACCAAGGCCCTTCAGGGCCGCAGCGTGAAGGTGCGCGACGCCGAACTGAGCGCCGAGGACAGCGAGGCTCTCCGCGGTGACTCCAAGACCCGCCAGCAGACGCTGAACCGGCTGCTCTTTGCCGGTCCCACCAAGGACTACCTCAAGAGCCGGGAGACGTACGGCAACGTTTCGGTCCTGGACACCCGCGACTACCTCTACGGGCTGCAGCGCGGCGAGGAGCACGTGATCCAGCTCGAAAAGGGTGTGCGCCTCATCGCGTCCCTCGAAGCTGTGTCCGAGCCGGACGAGAAGGGCATGCGCACGGTCATGTGCACCCTGAACGGGCAGTCCCGCCCGGTCTCGGTTCGCGACAAGTCCGTGGTCAGCAACGTCAAGACTGCCGAGAAGGCCGACCCGTCCGTGCCGGGCCACGTCGCGGCTCCCTTCGCGGGCGCCGTGACGGTCACCGTCAAGGCCGGCGACACCGTCAACGCTGGCGACACCATCGCCACCATCGAGGCGATGAAGATGGAGGCATCCATCACGACGCCGGTGGGCGGCAAGGTGACGCGGCTGGCCATTTCCGCTGTGGAACAGGTCCAGGGCGGTGACCTGCTGATCGTTGTTGAATAAGCGGCGGTAGATTACCGCTGAACTTCCCGCAGGGTGGCCGGTGGCCGGCCTGCAGGTAGGGTGGAAAACAGAAAAAGGTTGTGGGGACGGCGCCAAGCCGCCCCCACAGCCATTTCCGAACCACACCGGCAGCCGGAACCCGACCGGCGGCCAGCACAAGACAGAGCGGAAGCCATGACGCAGACCAATACGCCCAAGCCCGGCCCGCGCCCCGACCGGAGCCCCTCCATCTCCTCGGACAGCGTCGCCCATCTGTCACCGTCAGACGCCCCCGATCTGTCACCGTCAGACGCCGCCGGCGCGGCGCCGACGGGGGATATTAGCCTGGTGACTGTTTCCGACGCCCAGGACCGCACCTCCGCCGGCTCGCTCTCGGCAGTCAGCGGTGCGGTTCAGCATGGGCCGGCAACAGCCGCCATGCCCGTGGTGACCGCAGGACCCGGCACCGTCAGCCTTCCTGAGGCAGATGAGGCAGGTGAGGCAGGTGGGGCAGGCGTGGCAGCCGTGGAGACCGAGGGAGTGGGTGCCGAACCGGCAGGCGCAGATTCGGCAGGCGCAGTCGACGCCTCAGCCGCCGCCGGACCAACGCCGGGTGGAGAGCCGCCTGCCGAGGAAGCCACGGACCTTCCCGGCCGCCGGGAAAAACCCGAGGGGCCGGAGCCCGCTTCCGCGCTTACCGCAGACCGTCTCCTCACCAGGACCGCAGCCGCTCCTGTTTCGGGCTGGCGCCGGTGGCTGTACCAGGCAACCCTGGGCTACGTGAACGTGGGCGATTCGGACCAGGTCCGCATCCAGCGGGCCATGGAGCACCGCATCGCGATGCGGCTGGGGGAGCGGACCCGGTACGTGCCGGTGCTCTCGCGCAAGGGCGGAGTGGGCAAGACCACCGTCACCACTCTGCTCGGCATGGTGCTGGCGGAGCTCCGCGAGGACCGGGTCATCGCAATGGATGCGAATCCGGACCGGGGCACCCTCTCGGACCGTTCGCCGGGCAGGGCTGATTTCACGGCCCGCCAGCTGGTGAAGGACAGGTTCACGGTGGACTCGTTCGCGCAGCTGTCCAACTACACGGCGCGGGACGGTTCCCGCCTCGATGTGCTCGCCTCGGACACGGACCCCATGGTGGCACACGCGTTCGACGACGCCGACTACCGCGCCGTCACAGACATCCTGGGCCGGTACTACTCGATCGTGCTCACAGACTCAGGCACCGGCATGGTGCACTCGGTCATGAAGGGCACGCTGGAAAAGGCGGACGCCGTGGTCCTGGTCTCGGGCGGCAGCGTGGACGAGGCCCGCCTCGCGTCCGAAACACTGTCTTGGCTTGAAGCCCACGGCCGCCAGGACCTCGTGGCCAAGGCAACAGTGGTCATCAACATGGCCGCCGGCGACCGCACCCTGGTCAACATCGACGAAATCGAGCAGCACTTCCTGTCCCGGGTCAAGAATGTGGTGCGGATTCCGCACGACCGGCACCTGGCCGAAGGCTCGCGGATCCGCCTCGGCCAGCTGAAGCCGGCAACCCGCGCCGCTGCCGTGGAGCTGGCCGCGCTGGTGGTGGACGAACTGCAGCAGGACTAGGCGGATCCAGCCCCGGCTAGGCGCGGGTGGGCTTCGGCGACGTGTACATTTCGTCGATCACGCCCTCGAAGTCCTTCATGACCTGGGCGCGCTTGACCTTCATTGACGGGGTCAGGTGGCCGGAGGCTTCGGTGAAGTCGCTCGGCACGATCCGGAAGGACTTGATGGCCTCCGCCTGTGACACCGACTGGTTGGCCTGGTTGATGAGCTCCTGCACGGCGGCCTTGACCTCGGCGTGGCCGGCGGCGTCGTTCAGGGACGTGTCCGCGGGCAGGCCGTGGCGCTGCAGCCAGCCCGGAAGGGCTTCCTCGTCGAGCGTCACGAGGGCGCCGATGAACGGGCGGTTGTCACCCACGACGAGTACCTGCGACACGAGCGCATCAGCCCGGATCTGGTCCTCGAGCAGCGCGGGAACCACATTCTTGCCGCCGGCGGTGACGATGATTTCTTTCTTCCGGCCGGTAATCAGCAGGTAGCCGTCGTCGTCGAGCTGGCCGATGTCACCGGTGCGGAACCAGCCGTCAGCGAACGACTCCCCGGTCAGGTCGGGGCGCTGGTAGTACCCCCGCATGACGCAGGCGCCCTTGACGAGGATCTCGCCGTCGTCGGCAATCCGGACGCTGTTGCCGGGAATCGGGGCGCCGACCGTGCCGATCTTGATCCGCTCCGGCGTGTTGACGCTGACGGGTGCGGTGGTTTCGGTGAGGCCGTAGCCTTCCAGGATCTGCAGGCCGATGCCTTGGAAGAAGTGGCCCAGCCGCTCACCCAGCGGGCCGCCGCCGGACACCGCGTGGGCCACCTCGCCGCCCATCGCGGCGCGGAGCTTGCCGTAGACGAGCTTGTCGAAGATGGCGTGCCTGAGCTTCAGGCCCAGGCCGGCCCCGCCCGCCTGGCGTGCCCGCGAGTAGGCGATCGCGGTCTCGGCGGCCTTGTGGAAGATGGCGCCCTTGCCGCCGTCCTCGGCCTTGGTGAGGGCCGAGTTGTAGACCTTTTCGAATACGCGGGGAACGGCCAGGATGAACGTCGGCTTGTAGCTCTGCAGATCGGGCAGGAGGTGCTTGATGTCGGGGGTGTGCGCCACCGTGACGCCGGCGGCCACTGCCAGGACCGAGATGAAGCGGGCGAAGACATGCGCCAGCGGCAGGAACATGATGGTCCGGGACTGCTGGTTGACAACACCGCTCAGCGAGGTGGCCAGCGCGTTCTCGGACAGCTCCACGAAGTTTCCATGCGTGAGTTCGCAGCCCTTGGGCCGGCCGGTGGTGCCCGAGGTGTAGATGATGGTGGCGAGGTCGCGGAGCCCCGCGGAGCGCCGCCGGGCGTCGAGCTCCTCATCGCTGACGGCGGCGCCGGCTGCACGCACGGTGTCGAGCCCGTCCCCCTCGAGCTGCCACACGTGGGTCAGTGCCTCGAGGCCCTCGGTGGCTGCGGCCTGCCGGATGATGTTTTCGTGGTGGTCCGATTCACCGAATGCGGCGACAGCACCGGAGTCGCCAAGGTTCCAGGCGACCTGGGAGGGCGACGACGTTTCGTAGATGGGAACGGAAACGCCACCTGCGAACCAGATGGCGAAGTCGATGAGCGCCCACTCGTAGCGGGTCCGGGACATGATGCCCACGCGGTCGCCTGCACCGACGCCGCTGGCAATGAGCCCCTTGGCGAGGACGGATACGTCGGCCAGGAACTCCTTGGCGCGGATGTCCCGCCATTGGCCGGCAGGATCGAGGCGCGAAAACAGGGCAGGGTTGGACGCCTTCGCCGCCTGACGCAGTACGAGGTCCGTGATGTTGCTGTCCAGTGGTACGTTCGCCAAGGGCGGAACGCTGAATTCGCGCACGTTAGCTCCTTTGATATCCGTTGGCCGCAGCGGGTATTCCTAACCTTAGTGCCTCACCCGCCCGGGGCCGGCAGATCTAGGTTACCCGTGGGTAACTTTACGCGGGCGGGGCCCACGCCGCCAGTGTGCCCCATGTGTCGATTGTGTGTCGCACCTGAGAAGACGCTCTGCGGTGACACCTAGAATGAGGGACTATGCAGCCCACCCCGCCCAACGAGCAGCCAGCCCCAACCCTTGACTCGAACCGGAGCGGCCTGGCCAGGGGATGGGCGGCCCGGCGCACGGCGTTGCGGGATTCCATGTCACGGCGTTCAATGTCACGGCAGTCAGTATCGGGGCGCCCGGTAACGGGATACGAGGGACAGCAGGCCGGCCACCGTTTGTTCCGGCAGCAGCTGCGGCTGGGCCGCCGGGGCCTTGCCATCGGCATCGACATTGGTGGCACCAAAGTTGCCGCGGGCGTGGTGGACGCGGAGGGCCACATCCTGCGGGAGGCCCGGCGCTCCACGCCGGGCAGCGATCCGCGTGCCGTGGAGCGCGTCATCGTCGAACTGGTCGAGGAACTGAGCATCGGTGCCCGGATCAGATCGGTTGGCATTGGCGCCGCCGGCTGGATGGACCTCGACGGCGGTACGGTGCTGTTCAGCCCGCACCTCGCCTGGCGGAACGAACCGCTCCGCGAGAACCTGCAGCACCTGCTGCGCCGCCCGGTCATGCTCGTTAACGACGCCGACGCCGCGGCCTGGGCCGAGTGGCGCTTTGGTGCCGGGCAGGGGCAGGACCGGCTGGTCTGCATCACGCTCGGCACCGGCATCGGCGGAGCCATGGTGATGGACGGGCACGTTGAGCGCGGCAGGTTCGGCGTGGC
Source organism: Arthrobacter sp. NPDC058097 (assembly GCF_042884885.1). Taxonomy (NCBI): domain Bacteria; kingdom Bacillati; phylum Actinomycetota; class Actinomycetes; order Micrococcales; family Micrococcaceae; genus Arthrobacter; species Arthrobacter sp. NPDC058097. The sequence goes on along the minus strand of NZ_JBHVSZ010000006.1, from coordinate 271,519 downwards.
TGGGGAGTTCGGCCACCAGATCATCATGCCGGGCGGCCACCGGTGCGAATGCGGCAACCGCGGCTGCTGGGAACAGTACGCTTCCGGCAACGCCCTTGGCCGGGAGGCCCGGGAACTTGCCCTGGCGAACTCGCCGGTGGCCCAGGAACTTCTCAAGGCCGTGGACGGAAGCGCCGAGCGCATCACCGGAGCCACGGTGACCGAACTGGCCATCGCCGGCGACGCCGCCTCCCGGGAACTCCTTGAGGACGTTGGGAACTGGCTCGGACTGGGGCTGGCGAACCTTGCCGCCGCCCTCGATCCCGGGAAGTTCGTGATCGGAGGCGGGCTTTGCGCGGCCGGCGAACTGCTGGTGGCCCCCGCGCGCAAGGCCTTCGCCCGCAACCTCACCGGCCGCGGATTCCGTCCCGCCGCGGAAATCGACCTTGCGGCCCTGGGGCCCAACGCCGGCCTGATCGGCGCTGCCGACCTGTCCCAAGCCGGCAGCCGCACGCACCGCTGAGCGAAGCGTCAGGCCCGGGCGGCACTGCCAGAAGGGTCAGACCCGGGCGCCGTCGTCGTTCTCGTCCTTCTCCTGCGGCAGCTTCATGATCAGATACACCACAGCCGCGATGAAGACGGCCACCATGCCCAGGATTGCCAGCAGCGGCGCGGAGCGCCAGAACATGGACGACAGTACCAGGGCAACCGGAGCACCCACGGCGCCCAGCCACGCCAGCATCGTCAGCGGGTCCGTCGCCGAAAGCTTGGGCGGCTCCTCGGGGACGAACTCGCCGTCGTCGTCCTCGACGCTGTAGTCGCGCGGATCCCCGGCGCCGGCCGGAATGTCACCCTCCCCTGGCCGGGCGGCCTTCTCGCGCTCGGCGGCTTTGGCCTGCTCGGCAGCCTGGTGCCGCTCGGCGGCGGACAGTTCGCGTGGCGCCCGGGGCGCCAGGCCCAGGGGATCGAAGTCGGTGAAGTGCTTTGCAGCGCTTTCCGGGCTGGATCCTGAGCCGGACTGTTCCGCCGGTGCGGAGCCGGCGCCGCCGCCTGTCTCTTCGCCGGTGCCGTCGCTGGCAGCAGCGCTGTGCCGGGGGCCACCGTGATGCCGCGGAGACTCCGGTGCGGTGGATTCGCCGTCGCCGGGCACGCCGTGTGCATCCGGAGCAGCGGTGTCGCCCGTGAGCCTGGCAACCAGATCGAGCCAGACGGCGTCGTCCTGGTTGGCACTCGGATCGGATGAATTCGAATCGGGCCTATTCATCGGTGGCGCCCTTCTGGCTGGCTGTCGCGGAGTCGGCGGACCCCTGGCGGATATCCGCCACTACGGAGCGGATGAAGTCCACTGAGCCGCTGAAGATCTGGTCGGCGTCGTGGTCCAGGGTGGCCACGTGGTAACTGTTGTCGAGCCGCGTGAGCTGCAGCGGGGCGTGGGTGAGCCCGCGCTGCAGGGCCATGATGCTGGAATCAGACACCACATGGTCTACGGTGGAGCGGAACACGCGCACCGGTGCCGTGATGCGTGGCAGCAGCCGGACCGTGTCCTTGAACATCTTATTGAGTTCGTGGGCCGCTGCCACAGGAGTCCGCGAATATGCGCCCTCGTCGACGCCCTGCTTGCGGATGTCGTTGGCGATGGCCGGCGTGCTCTTGAGGACCAGCTTGAGGATGCCTGCCAGCGGGGCCCGGCGGTCATCGATGACGAGCCCGGGGTTGACGACGATGGCTCCGGCCACGGGCCTGGTCGCGGCGAGGCGCAGTGCCAGGGCTCCGCCCATGGAGAGGCCGGCGGCGAAGACGAGGTCGCACTCGGACTCGAGCTCCAGGTAGGCGGCATCCATCGCCTCGTGCCACTGCATCCAGCGGCTGCGGGAAAGCTCCTGCCAGGTGGTTCCGTGGCCCGGCAGCAGTGGCATCCTGACGGCAAAGCCGGCATCCGCAAAGGACTGGGCCCACGAACGCAGGCTGTGCGGACTTCCGGTGAACCCATGGGACAGGGCGACGCCGATGGACGGCCCCTCGCCCGAAAAGGCGCTGCTGAACGGGCTGTGATCGGGAACTGTGGTCATGACTTCTCCGACGGTATGTGGCTTCGGGAACGCAGCTGGAAAAACCGCGCCGAGGACTCGAAAATTTCCTGGGCGTCCGTGTCCAGCGTAGCCACATGGCCGCTGTTCCGAAGCGGCACCACGTCGAGGGCTGCCGAGGTGAGCCGCCTCCGGATCAGGCTGAGCGAGCTCGGGGGCACCACCGCGTCATTGTCCGACTTGAAGACCAGCACCGGGGCGGTGATCCGCGGCAGTCCGCGGGCGGCGGCAGCGAACAGCCGCTTCAACTGGTGAACCGCCGCCAGCGGCGTCAGGGAGTAATCGCCGTCGTCGGTGGCGGCCGCCGTCGGACTGTCCTCCGGTATGGGGACGGTGGTCCTTTGGATGTACTTCAGCAGGCCAATGATCCGGACCCGCCGGTCATAGAAGCTCAGGCCGGGATTGACGACGGCGACGCCCGCCACGGTGTGGCGGGATGCGGTGAGCAGGGCGATGGCACCGCCCATCGAGAGGCCGGCCACGTAGCATTCGTCGGTCTTCGCGGCCAGGTCCAGATAGGCCCGTTCGAAGGCGCCGTGCCACTCCCGCCATCCGGTCCTGGCAAGGTCCTGCCAGCTGGTCCCGTGGCCGGGGAGCAGCGGAACAGTGACGGCGAAGCCTTGCGCGGCCAGATATTCGGCCCAGGGGAGGATGCTGAGGGGGCTGCCGGTGAAGCCGTGCGAGATCGCGATTCCGATCCGCGCATTGGCTCCGTGCCCCGCGTAGCTGAAAGCGGCGGGCCTTGGGCGGTCGCTGCTTTCTGTCATGAAACCATCGTGTCACTGTTCCCGACAATTCTCACTAGAGTAGGGTTGCATTGCAGCGCCGCCGGGCCCTGTGAACGCCCCCGCGGTAGCCTTCCGGAGAGGTAAGACACGTGTTCTATTGGGTCATGAAGCGGATCTTCCTGGGGCCGGTGGTCCGCACTCTTTTCCGGCCGTGGGTCAAAGGGCTGGACAACATTCCGTCCGAGGGTGCGGCCATCATTGCCTCCAACCACCTCTCATTTTCGGACTCGATCTTCATGCCGCTGATGGTGCCGCGGCCCGTCATTTTCCTGGCCAAGTCCGAGTACTTTACGGGCACCGGGCTCAAGGGCCGGCTGACCGCCATGTTCTTCCGGCTGACCAACCAGCTCCCCATGGACCGTTCCGGCGGTGCGGCCTCGGCGGCCTCACTCGACGCGGGCATGGACGTGCTGACGCACGGCGGGCTCCTGGGCATCTACCCCGAGGGCACGCGCAGCCCCGACTCGCGGCTGTACCGCGGGAAGGTGGGGGTGGCGCGGCTGGCGCTCCAGGCCGGCGTCCCGGTCATCCCGGTGGCGATGATCGGCACGGACAAGGTCCAGCCCATCGGCAAGCGGCTGCCGAACATCCGCCGCATCGGAATGATATTTGGCAAGCCGCTTGACTTCAGCCGGTATGCGGGGCTGGCCGATGACCGGCTGATCCAGCGGTCCGTCACGGACGAGGTCATGTACGAGCTGATGCGGCTCTCCGGGCAGGAATACGTTGACGAGTACGCCTCGGTGGTCAAGCTCAGGCTTGCGGGGAAGTCAGGGGAAGAGCAGGGGGACGCCGGCACTTCCCGCTCAGCATAGGTGCATGTGCTGGCCCGGCATCTGTGAGGGCGCTGTATCTGTCACGGCGCTGTATCTGTGACGGCGCTGCCGGGCTGATGACAGTCCGGGTGTCCCGAAGCCCGTCCGGCCATCTACTCTTAGTAGTGTGACTGAGCTATCTGCAAAACCTGCCTCTTCCATGACCAGCACTTCGCAGAGCGGTGCTGCCAATTATCCGGGACTCGACAACTGGCGGGACCTTCCCATTTCCCAGCAGCCGAGCTGGCAGGACTCCGAGGTCTTCAACGCATCCGTCAAGGAGCTGTCGGCGCTCCCGCCGCTTGTTTTCGCAGGCGAGGTGGACATCCTGCGCGAGCGTCTCGCCGCCGCAGCCCAAGGCAAGGCCTTCCTGCTCCAGGGCGGTGACTGCGCCGAAACCTTTGAGGGTGCCACGGCGGACAAGATCAGCGCCCGCGTGAAGACGATCCTGCAGATGGCGGTGGTCCTGACCTACGGTGCGGCGATGCCCGTCATCAAGATGGGGCGCATGGCCGGCCAGTTCGCCAAGCCGCGCTCCTCGAACGACGAGACCCGTGACGGCGTGACGCTGCCGGCATACCGCGGCGACATCGTGAACGGCTACGACTTCACGCCGGAGTCGCGGGCACACGACGCCAGCCGCATGCTGCGCGCCTACCATACCTCCGCTTCCACGCTGAACCTCATCCGGGCGTTCACCCAAGGCGGTTTCGCGGACCTCCGCCTGGTCCACACCTGGAACAAGGGCTTCACCGAGAACCCGGCCCACGCCCGCTACGAGTCCCTCGCGCGCGACATCGACCGCGCCATCAAGTTCATGGCATCCTGCGGCGCCGACTTCGAAGCCCTCAAGCGGGTTGAATTCTTCGCCAGCCACGAGGCCCTGCTGCTCGACTACGAGCGTGCCCTGACCCGCATCGACTCCCGCACCGGCCTGCCCTACGGCACCTCCGGCCACTTCCTGTGGATCGGAGAGCGTACCCGCGAGCTGGACCACGCCCACGTGGACTACCTGTCCCGGGTCCGCAACCCGATCGGCGTCAAGCTGGGCCCGTCGACGTCCGGCGACGACGCCCTGCGCCTCATTGACAAGCTGGACCCCAACCGCGAGCCAGGCCGGCTCACCTTCATCACCCGCATGGGTGCAGGCAACATCCGCGAAAAGCTCCCCGCGCTCGTGGAGAAGGTCACCGCCTCCGGGGCCCAGGTCCTGTGGGTCACCGACCCGATGCACGGCAACACCGTCACCTCACCCAACGGCTACAAGACGCGGAATTTCGACGACGTCATTGACGAGGTGCGCGGGTTCTTCGAAGTGCACCATGCCTTGGGCACGGTTCCGGGCGGCCTGCACGTCGAGATGACGGGCGACGACGTGGCCGAGTGCCTCGGCGGCGCCGACCCCATCGACCAGGAAGCGTTCCTTGACCGCTACGAGTCGGTCTGCGACCCCCGCCTGAACCACATGCAGTCGCTGGAGATGGCGTTCCTCGTGGCGGGTGCGCTGACCCGCCGGTAAGCGGCGTTGCTGCTTTCCTAGCTGCGCATGCTTTCCTAACTGCACAGAAAAGACCGGCGCCGGGAATTCCCCGCGCCGGTCTTTTCTTGTTTGTCGTCCCGGCTACACCACGGTGAGGGTGATGACGGACCCTTCGGGCACCTCGGTGTCCACGGGATCCTGGTCCCGCACCGTGCCGAAGAAGCCCCCAAGGATCTCGTTGACGCGGACCTCGAAGCCGCGCTTCTCGAGGGCTTCGCGGGCCTCGCGGACCTGCTTGCCGATGTAGCTGGGCACCTTCACGAGCTTGGGCCCCTCGGAAATCGTCAGCGTGACGGTCTGGCCCCTGGTCAGGGTTCCTGACGCAGGCTCCTGGCTGACCACGGCGCCCTTCGGAACGTCCTTGTCGTGCACGGTTTCGTCCGCGAACACGGCTTTCAGTCCGGCGGCTTCGATTGCACGGAAGGCCGCGTCCTGGTCCTGTCCGCGCACGTCCGGCACCGGAATGGGCTGTGGGCCCTTCGAGACCGTGAGGCTCACCGGTGTCCCATGCCGCACGGCGGTTCCAGCGGCCGGTGCCTGGCCCAGCACCGTGCCGGCCGGCACTTCCTCGTCGAACTTTCCGGTGACCTTGCCCAGCGCCATCTCGGCGCCGTTGAGTGCTTCCTTCGACGCATCGAGCGTCTTGCCTGTCAGCTGCGGCAGGGGGAACAGCTGCGGCCCCTTGGACACGAACAGCGAGACCTGCTGGAATTTGCGGATTTCCGTGCCGGCGTCGGGCTCCGATCCCACGACGAGCCCTGCCTTGACGTCGTCGTCGAACACATCCTGGGTGCTGGACTGGAAACCCGCGTCCCGGAGCAGTTGCTGGGCCTCGGCCACGGTCCTGTTCGCCACGGCCGGTACGGTACCGGGGGAGCCCGGTCCCATGCCGAAGAACCACCCCGCGCCGGTGGCCAGCAGGGCCAGTATCACCAGGACCACAATCCAGAGCGCGCCCCTTCGCCGGGGATTCCCCTCACGGAGCGTGCGGACGGGAGTGGCCGCGGCGCGCGACCGTTCCTTTTGTTCGTGGCGGTCCAGCTTCCGCTGTTCCCGCTTGCTCAGGGGGATCGAGGCAGCCTCCCTGTCGTCGTCGTCGAACCCGTAGGGCGGGAGGACCGGCTTGGGGTTCGATGCGGCGGGGGCGGAAAACACGGTGGTCGGGTTGCTGGTGCGCGAAATGACTTCCGTCGGGCGGGCCGGGCCGGCTTTGTCGCCATGGTTCGGCGCCAACAGCTCCGTGTGGTTTGCCTGGACTCCCTGCCCAGTCGGGCTTGCCGGCAGCCGGGACGGCATCCGGGCGGGAGCCGGAGGCGCAGTCGTGGCGCGCGGACCGGAGTCGGGAGCTGTGCCGGCCGCCGCGGCCGCCTGAACTGCTGCCGGGGGCTGCAGATCCAGTTCGGAGTCGGTGAGGTTGGTCCGGATATGGCGGAGTTCCGCCAGCAGGGCGTTGCCGTCCACCGGCCGCTGCTCGGGGTCGCTGGCGGTGCACCACTGCACGAGTTCGTCCACTTCCCCCGCGAGGCCCGGAACCAGGGCAGAGGGAGCACCCACAGCGGAGTTCACGTGCTGGTAGGCCACCTGGATGGGGACCTCGCCGTCGAACGGCTGGCGTCCGGTGAGCATCTCGAACAGCATGATGCCTGTGGAGTAGATGTCGCTTCGTGCGTCGGCCGGCCTGCCGAGGACCAGTTCCGGAGAGAGGTATGCGACGGTGCCGATCAGGGCGCCTGTGCTGGTTGACGTGGTCACAGCGCGGGCGAGGCCGAAGTCGCCGATCTTGATCCTGCCGTCGTCGGCGATCAGGACGTTCTCCGGCTTGACGTCCCGATGGATCAGGCCGGCGGCATGGGCAGCCCCCAGGCCCTCCACCACGGGATCGATGAGTGCGAGGGCCAGCCGGGGGGACAGGGCGCCCTTGCTGTTGATGACGTCACGGAGGGTGTGACCCTTGATGTACTCCATCACGAGGTAGGCAGTGTCGCCGTCGTTCCCCTGGTCGAGGACGCCCACTACATGCGGGTGTGAAAGCTTTGCGGCCGCCCGTGCTTCGCGGGCCAGACGGTCGAGGAAATTGCCGTCGTTGACCAGATGGGGATGCAGGACCTTCAGGGCAACATCACGGTCCAGCCGCTGGTCCGTAGCCACGTAAACGGTGGACATCCCGCCCCGCGCCAACCTGGACTTCACCTGGTAGCGGTTATCCACCAGCGACCCGACGAGACTGCCTAAAGCGTTTTCCTGCACTCTTCGATACTAAGTGCTGCACGGAAACGGGTCCGAATCAACATGCGATCCGGACCCGTATCGTTATGCTCCCGAGGTCCCGGGAATCCCGGCCTCGAGGTCAAGTTGAGGGTGCTCAGCTGAAGGTCTTGCGGTGTGCCTTGATGGCTGCGACGTAGTGCTTGGTGTCGGTGTACATGCCGTGCTTGTTGACCGAGTACTGGCCCTGGTAGTAGCCGGCGATGGCGTAGTCCAGGTTCTTGCTGGTCCGGACCAGCTGGCGGATGATCGCCACTCCCGCCGTGGCGTTATCGTACGGGTCAAGCAGGTTCAGCTTCCGGCCCACGAGGTCGGAGGCCCATTCGCCGGAGGAAGGTATGACCTGCATGGTGCCGATGGCGTTGGCCGGTGACACGGCACGCTGGTTGAACCCGGATTCCTGGTAGGCGAAGGCCTGCGCCAGCGCCGGATCGACGCCCATCCGCCGTGCCGTGTCGGCCACGATGGACTGCATCTGGGCGAGCGAGGGAACCGGCGAGGCGTTGAGCAGGGCCTTGTTCTTGTTGGCCGAACTGACCACGGCTGCCGGGTAGGTGTAGCCGAGGAAGGAACTGGGCACGAGCGGCGTGACGCTGGATGCCGGCTGGACGGCGCCGGCCTTCCCGGGAATGACGAGCTTCTGGCCAGGGTAGATGGTGCTGGTGACCTTCAGCCGGTTCGCCGACAGGATGTCCGCGAGCCTGACGCCGTGCCTGGCTGCGATTCCGGACAGGGTGTCGCCGGACTTGATGACGTAGGAGGCTGAGCGGGTGGCTGCGGGTGCTGCCGCCTTGGCCGGGGCCGCTGCAACTGCGGTGCCGGCACCAAGCCGGATCTTCTGGCCGGGGTAGATGATCGATGTCACCTTGAGCCCGTTCCAGCTGAGCACCTGGGAGAGCCTGACGCCATGACGCCCGGCGATGCCGCCCAGCGTGTCGCCGGACTTGACGGTGTACGTCCGTGCAGCCGTGGTGGCCGGCGCCGCAGCCGTCCGGGCTGCCGGAGCAGCGGCAGCCTTCAGCTTGATCCGCTGCCCGGGGTAGATCACGGAGTTCACCTTCAGGTTGTTGAGCTTCAGCACGGCCGTGGTGCTGAGCCCGTACCGGCCGGCGATTCCGCTGACCGTGTCGCCGCGGGCCACAGTGTGGGCCGTCGGGGTGACGCGGGTGGGCTGCAGGCCGGACGGGATCGCGGCCGGCACCGACGCGGCGGGGATGATGCCCGCCTTGACTGCTGCTGCCTGGGCCTCGATGGCGGCGGCGAGGGTCGCGGGTACGGCTTTGGGCCGGGTGTCGGCCTCGGCAGGCTGGGCGACCGCAAGGGAGGAAAGCATGACGGCGGGGAGCGTGGCCGTCGTGGCCGCGAACAGGGGCAGGCCCGGCCGGGGTGACTGCTTGGTGGAGCGGGTCGTCGTCATGGGAAAGATCCTCTTCTCAGCGGCGAATGCTGTCGGTCATGCCAGTTGCTCGTGATACCAATGTTACTGATGTTAATCGTGTTGCGAATGTTATCTATGTGAATCTCTCATGATTTCCCGGTTAGCACAAGAATTGGATTTGGCCCGGAAAATCTGCGCGGCTGGGAGTGTCGCGCGCAAAATCGGCGAGGGCGCACGCGTGCGCTGTTTCGACTAGGCTTGCGGGCGCCCGCCGTGGCAACCTTGACCCGTGAGTACTGTAGAAACCCTTGTAGGCGACTGGCTGCCCCTGCCCGACGTCGCCCAGTTGCTGGATGTGTCCATTACCAAAGTCCACGGGCTCCTTGACGAGCGCGCGCTGGCAGCCCTGCGGATCGGCGAACGCAGGATCCGTTCGGTGCCCGCGGACTTCCTCCAGGACGGCCACGTCGTGGACAGCCTCAAGGGCACGATTGTGGTGCTGGCAGACGCGGGCTTCTCGGACGAGGAGCTCATCGTCTGGCTCTTCACCCCTGACGAGTCATTGCGCGGGCGGCCCATCGATGCGCTCCGAGAGGGCCGCAAGACCGAAATCCGCCGCCGGGCGCAGCTGCTGGCCTGGTAACTAAAAACGCTGGCTGGTAGCTAACCCAGCCTGACAACGGGCCGGGCCTGCCGGTTAGGCGGCCCGGCTCACTGTCGCTTCAGCCAGCCGGCGGAGCGCGGTCTTCGGGAGGTCTTCCAGCGGCAGCAGCTCGAGTGCCGCGTACGCCGCATCACCAAACTCCTCGATTAGCACCTCCGTGGCCTGCAGGGCTCCGCAGTCCGCGATGATCCGGCGGATCTCGGCCACGTCGTCCTCGCTCAGCTCGGGGCTGCCAAGCTTCGAGTCGATGAAAGCGGACTCCTCGGGAGTGGCCATGTCCAGGGCGAAGGCTACGAGTACGGTCCGCTTGCCTTCCCGGAGATCGTCTCCCGCGGGCTTGCCTGTGGTGACCGGGTCCCCGAAAACGCCCAGGACGTCGTCGCGAAGCTGGAAGGCCTCGCCCAGGGGGAGTGCAAAGGCTGAGTAGCCCCGGAGCAATTCGTCGGAGGCCCCGCCGAGCGCCCCGCCCAGCGCCAGCGGATGCTCCGTCGAGTACTTTGCCGACTTGAAGCGGATGATCGATTGCGCGCGGCTGACCGCACCGGCGCGGTCCCGCAGCGGCCCGGCCACCTCTTCGAGGATGTCCAGGTACTGGCCGGCCATGACCTCCGAGCGCATCAGGTTGAAGATCAGCCGTGCCCTGCTTCCCGAGGCCGCCGTTTCGCCGATGTCGGTGAAGGCTTCCTCACTGAAGGACAGACAGAGGTCGCCGGCCAGAATCGCAGCCGCGTGGCCGAAGCGTTCGCTGTCGAGGGCCCAGCCCTGGGACTCGTGGAGCTGGCTGAACCGGCGGTGCACGCTGGGTCCGCCGCGGCGCGTGTCCGACCGGTCGATGATGTCGTCGTGGATCAGCGCGGCGGCCTGGAACAGCTCAAGCGCGGCGCCGGCCGTGATGATGTCCTCTGCGGCGGCAGGGCCGCCCGCTCCGCGCCATCCCCAGTAGCACATGAGGGCGCGCAGCCGCTTTCCACCGGTGACCAGGTTGGAGATGGACCCCATGATGGGATCGATGTCGGGCGAGATTGCCGTCATGATCGATTGCCGGGTGGTCAGGAAGTCGGTGAGCTTGCCCGCCACGGCGGCCACGAAGTCCGCCTGCTCCACGCGAAGCTGCTCTGCCACCATCACTTGACCGACTCGGGCGTCACGTTGGCGCCGATGGTGAAAGTGGAAACTCCGCCGGTTGCGGGGACTGCGATGTTGACCGTCTCGTTTCCCGCCCGCACGAAGTCCTTGGACGCCACGCTGCCCACCGCGTTGCCGGGAACGGCCTTGAAGCCCTGTGCCTCCAGGGCCTTGGTGTAATAGGCGACGACGGCGGCCGGCTTGGCGGTGGTTGAGCCTACCAGTGCGGCGGTGGCCGGAGTTATGGACTTGTCGAAGCTGCTGGCTACAACCTTTGCCCCTGGCATCACGGGAAGAAGCTTTGACGGGAAGCCGGCGACGAGCGCTCCCACCGTGGCCGACGTGCCCGGCGTTGCGCTGGGGCTGGCCGTTGCAGTCGCGGACGCCGTGGCAGTCGCTGTGCTTGTTGCCGCAGCAGCGGCGGAGGCGGGTGCCGTCGTCGCGGGCGTTGCGGAACCGGGTGCCTGTGCCGTGCACGCTGACGCCGCCGCTACCACGACCGCTCCAGCGGCGAGCAGCCCAATGCGGGCAGGCGTGAGCGTTCCAATGACCTTCACAGGTGCGGTCCTCCTGGGTGTTGATGCCGGATTCAGCCTCCAGTTTAGTCAGGTGCAGGGCATAGGATTGCAGATGTGGCGCCGGACGAAGACAGAGAGCAGGCGGAAGCGCGGCTGCGGGACCTTCGGCGGGCGAGCATCATGCACGTGGACATGGACGCGTTTTTCGTCTCGGTTGAACTCCGCGCCCGCCCTGACCTGCGCGGCCGGCCGGTCATCGTGGGCTTCCCGGCGGAGCGCTCCGTGGTGCTGTCCGCTTCGTATGAGGCCCGCAAGTTCGGCGTGAAATCCGCGATGCCCATGGCTGTGGCCCACCGAATGTGTCCGCAGGCCATCATCATCGAGCCCAGGCACAAGGTGTACTACGAAGTGTCCGGCCAGCTGATGGCCATATTCGAGTCCATCACGGAGCTGGTGGAACCGCTCAGTGTTGACGAGGCATTCCTGGACGTCGGGGGCGCGATTCGCAGGCTCGGTCCGCCGCTGGAAGTCGGGCAGCTGATCCGGCGGAGGGTCGCCAGCGAACTGGGCATCACGGCTTCCGTGGGGATCGCCGCCAGCAAGTTCGTGGCCAAGATTGCCTCCACACGGTGCAAGCCGGACGGCCTGCTGCTCATCCGGCCCGAGGAGACCGTGCCCTATCTGCACAGCCTCCCGGTCAACGCCCTGTGGGGTGTCGGAGGAAAGACCGCGGAGGTGCTGGCCCGCATGGGAATCCGCACCGTGGCGGATGTCGCCGCGACCCCTGTGTCCTCGCTCAAGAAGGTGCTGGGCGCCACCGGCGAGCATGTCCACCGCCTCTCCTGGGGCATCGACAGCCGGACGGTCACCCCGGTGCGGGTTGAGAAAAGCATCGGAGCGGAGGAAACCTTCGCTGCTGACACGGCAGACGATGCCCTGCTGCACCGGGAGCTGCTGCGACTGTCCCACCGCACTGCCGAGCGGCTCCGCGCGTCCGGGCTGGTGGCCCGGACGGTGGCGCTCAAGCTGCGGTACGCCGATTTCTCCACCGTGACCCGAAGCCGCACGGTCCACACGCCGCTGGACAGCGCACAGCTCATCTATGCCGTGGCCACCCAGCTGCTGGAGTCCCTGGGCAGCCGGCCCCTGACGGTCCGGTTGGTGGGTGTCCGTGCGGAGCAGCTGGAACCGGCCGCCCAGACTTCCCTTCAGCTGAGCCTGGACAGGCGTGACGACAACTGGCGGGCCGCTGAGCAGGCACTGGACAAGGTGGCGGAGAAATTCGGCAGCAAATCGGTGCTTCCGGCCCGCTTGCTCGAGCCGGGGAGCGGCAACCCTTGACGTGTATCGGCCGTACGTGATTCCGGCGACATCCGCCTACGCGGAAAACGTGTTCATGGCCGCAGATCCGTGTCGGTTCAAGGCCAAGACGGTGTTGCCGCCCGTGAACAGCGTCTTTCAGAACAGCGCCCAACAAACTATCCTTATAGATACAAAGATTTCGAACGTCTGGACATGTGTGGATCACCTGCCCCGCCGCGTCAGTATGCTTGAATTTCCGGATTTGCCGAGGTTGGCAGGCTGGGAACCTGGATGGCATGCCGGTCGTTGACGAGGCAGGAACAACCGGTTCCGACCTGTCTGGACGTTGGCCTACTTAAGGAGGTCGTGATGCCGCTCTCGGAGCACGAACAGAAGCTGCTCGAGCAACTCGAGAGGCAACTGCATGAGGACGATCCCAAGTTCGCCAATTCCATGGGCTCGGATCCCGGCCGCAGCTGGTCCACCCGGCACATCGTGATTGGCGTACTGGCCACACTGGCCGGAGTGCTGCTCCTCCTGGTGGGGGTCTCCCTGCAGAACATTTTCGTAGGGGTCCTCGGGTTCGTCGTCATGGGTGCCGGAGTTTACTTTGCCACGATGCGCAGCGCTGCGGCCGGCAAGGCAAAGGCTGGCGGCCATGGCCGCAAGTCAAAGAGCAAGAGCTCCTTTATGAACAGCCTCGAAGAACGATGGGACGAAAGGCGCCGCGGGGAGTCCTGAGCCGGCGCTCCACTTCCCACCACCTCCACTCCGTACCACCCTCCACATCGCACCACCGGGGACATCCCGGGTGGGCGCCAATACTCCAGGAATGACCCGCTGCGGCGGGTCATTCCGGTTTAAGCCGCGCTTTTGGCCGTGGAGCCCCGCAATTCCCGGTGCCGCGCGCCTGGGCCGCCGTGGTCGCAGCAGCGCAATCCCCTCCACTTTCCACCCCCGGGCAAAATCCCCGCCATTCCGCGGAACAATGTTTGTCCAAGCTGCAGAGAAATACCCGCGCCGCGTTGACTGTGGGGAGAAGTGGAGTAAAGTGGAGCGCGTAAGAGGGTAGTGGCAGCGCGGGGGTTGTTCGGCTTCTGACGGCAGACAGGCGGTGGGACGTGTTCCTTGGGACACACTCGCCGCGTCTTGACGAAAAGGGCAGGATTATTCTTCCCGCCAAGTTCCGTGAGGAGCTTGCCGGCGGACTTGTTCTCACGCGAGGGCAGGAGCGCTGCATCTACGTCTTCAGCGAGCAGGAATTCGCGAGAGTACACGAGCAGATCCGGGAGGCTCCGATCTCCAACAAGCAGGCTCGTGACTACATCCGGGTTTTTCTCTCTGGAGCCTCAGACGAGGTACCTGACAAGCAGGGGCGCGTGACAATACCTCCCGCGCTCCGGGAGTATGCAGGGCTCGGCAGGGAGTTGGCCGTTATCGGCGCCGGCACCCGCGCGGAGATCTGGGACGCCCAAGCCTGGAATGCGTACCTGGCGGAGAAGGAAACCTCCTTCTCTGAAACCGACAACCCTATCGCCGGCATCCTTTAGGCCGGCCCGAATCCACTGCGTTTCTTGGTCGAGATCTCCAGCCGCCCATCCTCGTCGACTACCTGGCTCACTTCCCCGGAGCCAGGCAGCCCAGAGGATAGGCGCGGATGGGGATCTGGCCCAAGAAGCCACCACCAAGGAACCAATCCAGGCGCTCAAGGAAGGACTAAGGCGTGACAGAACCCGACCAGCCGAAGCCTACGTCCGAACGCCATGTACCGGTCCTGAAGGACCGGTGCATCAATCTTTTGGCGCCCGGATTCGAGGCGGCACGCCAGCGCGGGGAGACCCCGGTGGCCATCGACGCCACGCTGGGCATGGGCGGGCACTCCGAAGCCATGCTCCAGCGCTTTCCGGACCTGCACCTCGTGGGCATCGACCGCGACGAGGAGGCCCTGGCGCTGGCAGGTGAACGGCTGCAGCCCTTCGCGGACCGCACCGACCTGGTCCACGCTGTCTACGACGAAATCGCCGAGGTTCTTGAGGACCTGGGCATTCCCGAGGTCCACGGCATCCTGATGGACCTTGGGGTTTCGTCCCTGCAGCTCGACGAGCGCGAACGCGGGTTCGCCTACTCCTTTGACGCACCCCTGGACATGCGGATGGACACCAGCCGCGGCCAGACGGCGGCAGACGTCGTTAACACCTACAGCGAAGAGGACCTGGTCAGGATCATCCGCAAGTGGGGTGAGGAAAAGTTCGCTGGCCGCATCGCCAACAGGATCGTCAACGCCCGGGCAACCAAGCCTTTCACCACCACGGGGGAACTCGTCGAACAGATCCGGGCCGTGGTTCCGGCTGCCGCCGCCAAGTCCGGGGGACACCCGGCCAAGCGCACCTTCCAGGCGCTGCGCATCGAAGTCAATGAGGAACTCGAAGTCCTCGAGCGTGCGGTTCCGGCGGCGGTGGACGCCATTGCTCTCGGCGGCCGGATCGTCGTGATGTCCTACCACTCCCTGGAAGACAAGATCGTCAAGGGCGTCTTCCAGGCCCGCTCCAAATCGTCAGCTCCGCTCGGATTCCCGGTGGAGCTTGAAGAACATAAGGCCGAACTCAAAACCCTGACCAAGGGCACCGAGGTGCCTACCGCCGTCGAGATCGCAGAGAATTCGCGTGCAGCATCAGCCCGGCTGCGCGCAGTGGAACGCATCAGAGCCAGGAGAGCAACATGAGCGCAGCAGCTGCCAAGAACCTCGCCCTTCCGTCCGGCCCGAGCGTCCAGGAGATAGAGGCCGGACTTCCGGGTTCGGCCCGCAAGGCGCGCACTCCGCTGTCCCTGGTCCGGTCCGCACCGAGGAAGCGCCGTGCACCCTTTGTTGTTCTCTGCTTCGGCATGCTGGCGTCCGCGCTGATCGCAGTGCTGGTGCTCAACATCTCGGTATCCACGGCCCAGTACCAGCTGGTCAAGCTCCGTGCTGAGCAGACCGCTCTCACCAAGCAGAACCAGGATCTGACACAGCAGGTGCAAAACTTCGAGGCTCCGCAGAATCTGGCTGCCAAGGCCGCAGAATTGGGAATGGTTGCTTCCACCGGCAAGGGACAGATCGATCTTTCCACGCTGACCGTCAGCGGGGATGCCAAGCCGGCGGTCAAGGCAGACTCGGCAGGAGCGGTGATCGCTGCCCCTGCCGTCCCTGGTCAGCTCAATGTGGTCCCGCCCGCCAGCTCGGGCGAGCCGCTGGCGAGCAGGGCGCCCACTGCCGGTGAAACAGCTGCCGGTGAAACGGCAGTCGCCCAGCCGGAGACCCCGGCAGCCGCGAAGCCGGCGGCAGCTGCCAAGCCGGCCACCCTTAACGGGGGCACCATTCCGGCGCCGGAGCAGAGGACGCCGGGGCAGTAGGGCAGGAACAGGCGGCTGATGGCCCGCATGGCAAGCAGTAGGGGATGAGCGTGGCGCAAGGCAAGGGCAAGGCAAGCAAGAAGAAGGCCGCAAACGCCACGAAGAGGCTCCGCCTCGGACTCAGCATCATGCTTGCCCTGCTGGTGGTCGTTGGCGGCAAGCTCTTCCTGGTGCAGGGACTGGACGTCGGCGGCATGGCGGAGGCTGCCCTGGACAACCGGCTGCGCCCCACCGTGCTGCCGGCCGAACGCGGCAGCATCCTGGACGCCAACGGAACCGTGCTGGCAAACAGTGTCATCCGCTACAACATCACCGTTGACCAGTCTGTAAACACCAAGACTGAATCCTTCAAGCGGCTTGAAAAGGTGGATGGCAAGGACGAGCTGGTCACCGTGTCCCGTGACCAGGGAATCTCCGAGCTGGCAGCCGTCCTCGGCATGGACGTCGAGGACGTGCGTAAATCCGTCACCGGAACCAGGACCTACTACATCGTGGCCAAGGACCTCCGGCCCGACGTCGAAAACCGGGTCTCGGAACTCCAGATCCCTGGTATTTTCTCCGAGGGCACCAGCAAGCGCGTCTACCCGAACGGCTCGGTGGCCGGCGGCATTGTGGGCTTCCTGGAAAACGGAACCAGCGGCCAGGCCGGCCTCGAGCAGACCCAGGACGGGATTCTGCGCGGCACCCCGGGCAAGCGCGTGTTCGAAATTGGCGCCGACGGCCTCCGCATTCCCGTGGGCATCGACGAACTGACGCCCGCGCAGGACGGCAAGGACGTCAAACTCACGCTGAACTCCGACCTGCAGTACTTCGCCCAGCAGGCCATCCAGACCCAGGCGGACAAGCTCAGCGCCGAGTGGGGCGTCATCATCGTCTCCGACGTGAAGACCGGCAACATCATCGCCATGGCCGACACCAACACACCTGACCCCAACGACCCCGGGAAGGTGGCGGCGAAGGACCGCGGCGTCCGCTCAGTGACCGCGGCCTATGAGCCCGGCTCCGTGGAAAAGATGATCACGGCCGCCGCGGTCATCGAAGAGGGCAAGGCGAAACCGCTGGACACCTTCGTCATCCCGCCCTCCCTCGTGGTGGACGGCCAGCAATTCGACGACTCCTTTTCGCACGGGACCGAGAAACGGACCCTGGCGGGCATCCTGGGCTGGTCCATGAACACGGGCACCGTGATGGCGGGACAGCGGCTCACCAAGGACCAGCGGCACGACTGGCTGCAGAAATTCGGCATCGGCGAGGCACCGGAAATCGGCCTGCCGGCCGAGGCGAAAGGCATCCTGACCCCGGCCGACCAGTGGGACGGCCGCCAGCAGTACACGGTGCTGTTCGGGCAGGGTGTTTCGCAATCGACACTCCAGACGGTCCGCGCCTACCAGTCCATCGCCAACGACGGCGTGATGCTGCAGCCACGGCTCATTGACAGCTACATCAGCCCGGACGGAACCGAGGAAAAGGTGGCGGCAAAGCCGTCCCGCCGGGTGGTCTCGGAGGGAACGGCGCAGCAGGTGAGGGACATCCTCGAAAGCGCCGTCACGGAAGGCCAGATCAAGGAAGCCGCAATCGACGGCTACCGGGTGGGGGCCAAGACGGGTACCTCGCAATCGCCCTGCGACGACGGGACCGCAGGCTTCTGCGGCTACACCGCCTCGATGGTGGGGATGGCGCCGATGGACGATCCGCGGTTTATTGTGGAGGTGGTCCTGCAGCGTCCCAAGGGGTCCATTTACGGCATTACCAACGGGCCCGTGTTCCGCTCGGTCATGAGCCAGGCACTGCGGACGTACAACGTTCCGCCGTCCAAGGGCACGCCCGTCAGGCTGCCGCAGTATGCCAAGTAATGGGGTACGCCAAATGACGCAGTACACCAAGTAACGCCCGCCAAGAAAGACCGCGGTACACCTGAACAAACAGTTCTGTCGTGTCCGTTGGTCCACTAGCACCAACGGAGATTCAGTTGTCACAGCACCATGACCCCGGCACTGCCGACGCCCCGAAGAGCGGCTTCCGGCCCACCGCCGTCGCCGCCGTCGAACTGGGTGTCATCGGCCGGTCAGTGGGCGTTGCGGTGCCCGGGGCCTCCGAGTCCGTCCAGGTCACCGGCATTTCACTCGACTCCCGGTCCGTAGAGCGCGGGGACCTGTACGTTGCATTGCCGGGCGCCTCGCGCCACGGTGCCGACTTTGCGACGACGGCGATTCAGTCCGGTGCGGTGGCAGTGCTGACGGACGACGCCGGCGCGAGACTGCTGGCTCTGGGGTCAGACATCGCCGTGCCCGTGCTGGTGGTGGCGGAGCCGCGCAGCGTGGTGGGCCGCCTGTCCAGGCTGATCTACCGGAGCCAGGACGCCGATCTCCCGGGCCCCGCTATGTTCGGCGTGACGGGCACGAACGGGAAAACCACCACCACGTACTTCGTCAACGCCCTGCTGCAGGCGATGGGCAAGAAGACAGGACTCATCGGCACCATCGAGATCCTGGCCGGCGGGGACCCGATCCCAAGCCTCCTGACCACGCCCGAATCCACCGATGTCCACGCCCTGCTCGCCCTCATGCGGGAGCGCGGGCTGGACGCCGCATCCATGGAAGTCTCCTCACACGCGGTGTCCTTCCGCCGGGTTGACGGCGTGGTGTTCGACGTCGTCGGTTTCACCAACCTCACCCAGGACCACCTGGACCTGCACGGCACCATGGACGAGTACTTCCGGACCAAGGCGGAGCTGTTCACTGCCGAACGCGCCCGTGCCGCCGTCGTGACGGTCGACGACGAATGGGGACGGCGGCTTGCCGCCCAGACTGAGCTTCCGGTCACCACACTCGCAACCCTGCCGCCCGGCGGCGGCCCGGAAGCGGCCCCGGAGACTGACCGGACCGTGGCCGATTGGACGGTCACCGATCCCAAGCCCCGCGGCCTCGGCACCGAATTCACCCTCCGCGGCCAGGACGGCACGGAACTCCGCGTGCACACCGGCCTGCCCGGGGCCTTCAATGTTTCCAACGCTGCGCTGGCCCTGGCCATGGTGCTCGCCGGCGGTGCAGACCCCGCGGAAGTGCAGGCAGCGCTCGATGCCAGGGATCCCTTCACGGTGGCAGTGCCCGGCCGCATGCAGCTGGTCTCCACCCGGCCGGCCGCCGTCGTCGACTTCGCGCACAACACGGATGCACTGGCTCGCGCCCTGGAAGCCGTCCGGTCGCCGGAGCCGGCGTCCAGGGTGATCGTGGTTTTCGGTGCCACGGGCCAGCGGGACCAGGGCAAGCGTCCCGCCATGGGTGCCACCGCCGCCCGGCTTGCCGACGTCGTGATCGTCAGCGATGACGACCCCCACGATGAGGACGCCGCGGCGATCCGTGCCGAGGTGCTGGTAGGCGCCACCGACGCCAAGGAAGCCGAGCAGCTGGACTGCCGGATCATGGAAATTTTCCCGCGCGATGCCGCCATCCGTGAAGCCGTCAACCTGGCGGCTCCCGAGGACACCATTCTGGTTGCGGGGCGCGGACACGAAGTGTGGCAGGAGGTCAAGGGAGTGAACCTTGCCCTCGACGACAGGGTGGAACTACGGAACGCCTTGACGGCACGAGGATTCACCGTTCTCCAAGACGACGGGATAGAGTCCTAGACCGACATGATTGAACTAACTGCGGCGGAAATCGCCGAAATCACCAATGGCCGGCTGCTTGCCGACCCCGACGTCACCCCGGAATCCGTGGTGACCGACTCGCGGGAGGCCGTTGCAGGCTCCCTCTATGTCGCCAAACCGGGCGAGAGCGCAGACGGGCACAGCTTCGTTGGCGCGGCTTTCGGCCGCGGCGCGGTGCTGGCCCTCACCGAACGCGAAATCAAGGACGACGCCGGCCGGACCTATCCGTCGGTCGTCGTCGAGGATGCGGTGCTGGCCATGGGCGCCCTGGCGGCAGAGGCCGTCCGGCGGATCCGCCACCACCGCGAGGCGGCGGGCGAGCAGCTGACGGTCATCGGCATCACCGGTTCGGCCGGCAAGACCACGACGAAGGACCTGCTCGCGGGAATCCTCTCGGCTGAAGCGCCGACGGTTGCACCCCAGGGCTCCTACAACGGCGAGGTCGGTGTGCCCCTCACCATGTTCCAGGCCGGCTTTGAGACCCGGTTCCTGGTCATCGAGATGGGTGCCACCGGCATTGGACACATCCGCTACCTGGCCGACATGGTACGGCCCGAGATCGGCGTGGTACTCGGCGTGGGAACAGCCCACGCCGGGGAATTCGGCGGCGTGGAAAACATCGCGGCCGCCAAGGGCGAACTCGCCGAGGCGCTGCCCGCAGACGGCACCGCCGTGCTGAACCTTGACGACTTCCGTGTAGCTCCGATGGCCGAGCGGACCCAGGCCACTGTCCTGGGCTTCTCCTCGCGGGATTCCGAGCCGGACGCTCCGGCTGTCCGCGCCGCCAACCTGGACACCAACGCCTCCGGCAATCCGGAGTTCGACCTCGAAGTGCCGGGGGAGCCCACTGTGAGGGTCACGAGCAAACTCATCGGCGAACACCATGTGGCAAACCTCCTTGCCGCCGCAGCGGCCGCACACGCGGCCGGCATTCCGGCAGACCGGATCGGCGCCTCACTGAGCTCCCAGTCCGCGGCCAGCCGCTGGCGCATGGAGCGGACCGAACGGCCCGACGGCGTCACGGTCATCAACGATGCGTACAACGCCAACCCGGAATCCATGCGGGCTGCCCTGCGCACGCTGGCCGACCTCGGCCGCGGCCGCCGCACCTGGGCCGTGCTCGGGGCCATGCTGGAACTCGGCGACGATTCCATCCGCGAGCACACCGCCGTCGGCACTCAGGTGGTGCGGCTGAACATCTCCCGCCTCCTGGTGGTGGGACGGGAAGCACGGTCGCTGTACGTCTCCGCCGTGCAGGAAGGGTCCTGGGGGGATGAATGCCTCTTCGCCGAGACCGTTGACGAAGCATACAAACTCCTCCAGGAGCAGCTCGAACCCGGCGATCTGGTGCTCTTCAAGTCCTCCAACAGCGTCGGACTGCGCCACTTGGGCGATCGGATAGCATTACCCCCACATGCCACCCCCACGACTGCCAATGAAGGGAGCGAGCTGCTGTGATTGCACTTCTGATCGGCGCTGGCCTGGCCCTGCTGCTGGCACTGGTGGGCACGCCGCTGTTTATCCGCCTGCTGGTCCACAAGAGCTATGGCCAGTTCATCCGCGATGACGGACCGACCTCGCACCACACCAAGCGCGGGACACCCACCATGGGCGGCACCGTGGTGGTGGGCGCCGTTCTGCTGAGCTACGGCCTGACGCACCTGATCATGTGGCTGATGAACCCCCGGTCGCCCGGTCCGTCGGCCTCGGCCCTTCTCCTGCTGTTCCTGATGGTGGGCATGGGCCTGGTGGGCTTCCTCGATGACTTCATCAAGATTTCCCGGCAGCGCAGCCTTGGCCTGAACGCCAAGGCCAAGCTGATCCTGCAGGCGGCGGTGGGCATTATCTTCGCCGTGATGGCCCTCTACTTCCCGGACGCTGACGGCCTCACCCCGGCGTCCACCAAGATCTCGCTGGTCCGCGATATCCCGTGGCTGGACCTCGCGTTCGGCGGCACCGTGCTCGGTGCGATTCTCTTTGTCGTGTGGTCAAACCTGATCGTCACCGCTGCCACCAACGGCGTCAACCTCACCGACGGCCTGGACGGGCTGGCCGCCGGCGCCGCGATCATGGTCTTCGGTGCCTACACGCTCATGGGCATCTGGCAGAGCAACCAGGCCTGCGGCTCGCCCCGTCAAGCCGGCAGCGGCTGTTACTCGGTCCGGGATCCACTGGACCTCGCGCTGCTGGCTGCCATCATGAGCGCCGCCCTGGTGGGCTTCCTGTGGTGGAACACCTCACCGGCCAAAATCTTCATGGGCGACACCGGCTCCCTCGCGATCGGCGGCGCCATTGCAGGGTTCGCCATCCTCTCCCGCACCGAACTGCTGCTCGCCTTCATCGGCGGCCTGTTCGTCCTCATCACGCTCTCGGTCATCATCCAGGTGGGCTACTTCAAGGTGACCAAGGGCAAGCGCTTCTTCAAGATGGCGCCGCTGCAGCACCACTTCGAACTCAAGGGCTGGGCGGAAGTCACCGTGGTGGTCCGGTTCTGGATCCTCGCCGGCCTGTTCGTGGCCGCAGGCCTTGGCATCTTCTACGCAGAATGGGTGGTCCTGCTGTGAACGGCTCCGCATCGCAGAACACAGCAACCGGTCCGGCCGCAACCGGTCCGGCCAGGCTCAAAGACCTGGTCAGCTGGGACTCCGACTGGGCCGGCCTGCGCGTCGTGGTCACCGGGATCGGCGTCTCGGGCTTCGCAGCCGCGGACACCCTGATCGAACTCGGCGCCCGCGTGGTGGTGGTCGACGGCGCCACGACGGAAACCGCGCAGGCCAAGGCGGACACGCTGCAGATCGTGGGCGCGGTGGATGTCCTCCTCGGGGAGGATGCCGTCCGCACCCTGCCAAAGATCGACGGCGTGAAGCCGGACCTCGTGGTCACCTCACCCGGCTGGCGTCCCGACCAGGCCCTGCTGGCGGCTGCCGCCCGCGCCCACATCCCGGTCTGGGGCGACGTCGAACTTGCCTGGCGCCTGCGCGTCCGCGAAGGCCGCAAAACTGCCGACTGGCTCACCATCACCGGCACGAACGGCAAGACGACGACGGTCGGCCTGACCGAGTCCATGCTGCGGGCCGCCGGGCTGAAGGCCATCGCGGTCGGCAACGTCGGCACGCCCATCCTCGATGCCCTCCGTGACCCGGTGGAGTACGACGTGTTCGCCGTGGAGCTCTCCAGCTTCCAGCTGCACTGGTCGGAGTCCGTCTCGGCGGTCGCCAGCGTATGCCTCAACGTTGCCGAGGACCACGTGGACTGGCACGGCTCCTACGAGTCCTACCTCGCCGACAAGGCGAAGATCTACGAAAACACGCAGAAGGCCTGCATCTACAACGACGAGCAGATCGAAACCGAACGCATGGTGGAGGACGCGGATGTGGTGGAGGGCTGCCGCGCGGTGGCCTTCACCACCCTCACGCCTGCCATCAGCATGCTCGGCGTGGTGGAGGGCCTGCTCGTGGACCGTGCCTTCATCCCCGAACGGAAGGACAGCGCCGTCGAGCTGGCGTCCATGTCCGACCTCGGCCCGGTGGCGCCGCGCCACATGGTGGCCAACGCTTTGGCCGCCGCAGGATTGGTGCGGGCCTACGGCGTCAGCCCGGAGCACGTGCGCGAAGGGCTGCGGGCGTACATCCCCGGCAGCCACCGCATCCAGCCGGTCGCCAAACAGAACGGCGTTCTCTGGATCAACGACTCCAAAGCCACCAACCCGCACGCCGCCTCCGCCTCCCTGGCCGCCTTTGATCCGGTGGTGTGGATCGCGGGAGGCCTGTCCAAGGGCGTCAGCTACGACGATCTGGTCCGTGACCACGCGCGCCGCCTGAAGGCCGTGGTGCTGATCGGCAAGGACACTGCATCACTGGAAGAGTCCCTGCAGCGACACGCGCCGGATGTCCCCGTCATCAGGCAGGCGGCAGGCCACACTGAAATTGTGCAGTCAGCCGGAACCGGACATGACGCCGCACCGGATTCAGCCGAAACCGGGGAGGCAGTGATGGCACGGGCCGTCGCATCGGCGGCACAGCTCGCCGCCTCGGGTGACACTGTGCTGATGGCCCCGGCTGCTGCATCCATGGATCAGTTCTCTTCCTATGCTCACCGTGGCGCCGCCTTCATCGCAGCGGTCCGCGAGCTCGTGGAAGGGGAGGCCCGGACCGGCAAGGAGTAAGTATGGTCAGCACACCCACCCGTCCCGCGGCCGCCCGGCAGCGGGCGGGGGAGAAGACCGAAACGGGTGCTGCACCAGTAACTCCCGCCGCCAGGATTCCCGCCTCCAGGATTTCAGTGGGCGGCCGGCTGCGCCGGTGGTACCGGCGCTTCTGGTCCGCCCTCGAGGGAAACGGCAAGTCGCGCAACGGCTCCACTTACTACCTGATCCTCGGCACCACGCTGGCCCTGACCGCCATCGGCATCATGATGGTGCTCTCGGCGTCCAGCGTCGAGGCCATCGCGGCGGGCGAGTCGCCCTACACCGCGGCCGTCAAACAGGGACTGTTCGCCGGAATCGGCATCTTTGGCATGTTCATGCTGTCCCGGATCAACGTCGTGTGGCTGAAAAGGCTCGCGTGGCCGGGCATCATCATTGCCTATGCCCTGCTGGGGCTCGTCCTGGTCATCGGCACCAGCGTCAACGGCAACAAGAACTGGATCGACATCGGCGGGTTCTTCACCCTGCAGCCGTCCGAGGCGGCCAAGCTGGCGCTGGCCCTCTGGATGGCCACCGTGCTGGCCAAGAAGGCATCCCTGCTGCACCAGTGGGGACACGCCGTGGTCCCGGTGGTGCCCATAGCCGGCGGGATCATCGGGCTCGTGCTGGTCGGAAACGACCTCGGCACCGGCATGCTCATCATGCTTATCACGGCCGCCGCCCTCTTCTTCGCAGGGGTGCGTCTTTACCTGTTCGGGTTCGCGGCCCTGGGTCTCGGAGCCGTCATAGCGTTTATGGCCATGACCAGCTCCAACCGGGTCTGCCGCATCACCTCCTGGTGGACCGGCCAGAGCTGCGGCGATGGCATCGACGCGAACTACCAGTCCACCAACGGCCTCTACGGGCTGGCATCGGGAGGCTGGTTCGGCGTCGGGCTCGGGCAGAGCCGGCAAAAGTACAGCTGGATCCCGGAAGCCCACAACGACTTCATCTTCGCCATCATCGGTGAGGAACTCGGGCTGGTGGGGACCGTCGTCGTACTAATCCTTTTCGCCATCCTGGGCGCCGCCATCTACCGCGTGGTGGTGGCACAGGAGGACCTGTTCCACCGGGTCCTTGCCGGAACCATCATGGTGTGGCTGCTGGGACAGGCAACGGTCAACATGGCCGTGGTCACCGGCCTGATGCCCGTGATCGGCGTTCCGCTGCCGTTCATTTCCTACGGCGGCTCGGCGCTGCTGATGTCGCTCTGCGCGATCGGCGTAGTGTTGTCACTGGCCCGGGAACAGATGGCGCCCAACATCCGGCCCCGTAAACTGCTCGGCCCGTGGCGGCTGCCCGGGCGCAAGAAATCCCGTACGAAAGCGTAAACCAGCACCTGATGAAAACCGAGTCATTATCCGTGGTCCTTGCCGGCGGCGGAACAGCAGGCCATATCAACCCGCTGCTGGCCATTGCCGCCGCCATCCGCGATGCCCGCCCCGACGCCCGGCTGCTCGCCGTCGGAACGGCCGCCGGCATGGAGACCAGGCTGGTCCCGGCCGCCGGGCTGGAACTGGCCACCATCGACCGGGTCCCGTTCCCCCGCAAGCCTTCGGCTGACCTGCTCCGCCTTCCGGGACGCCTCGCAGGCGCCGTGCGGCAGGCCGGACGCATCCTCGACGACGCCGGCGCGGACGTCCTCGTGGGCGTGGGCGGCTACGTCTGCACGCCCATGTACCTCGCTGCCTGGCGGCGGAAGATCCCCATCGTCATCCATGAAGCCAACACCCGGCCGGGCCTGGCCAACCGGGTCGGGGCGCGGCTGAGCCGGCACGTGGCCGTGGCCTTCGCCGGCACCCCGCTGCGCAATGCCCGCCACGTGGGCATGCCCATGCGCCGCGAAGTCTCGTCCATGGTCAGGGCGACGGCGCGCAACGGCGCCCTCCGCAGCCTGGAGCTGCAGCCCGAGAAGCCGGTGCTCATCGTCACCGGCGGCTCATCCGGGGCACAAAGCATCAACCGCACTGTGGCTGCTTCCCTCGAGGCGCTGTCCCGGGCCGGCGTCCAGACCATCCACATCACCGGCCGCGGCAAGTCCGTGGAGGATTCCGAGGGCAACGTGCTGAGCGCCGACGGCTACCGCCAGCTCGAGTATGTGGACGGCATGGAGACCGTCTACGCCGCCGCTGACCTGCTGCTCGCCCGTTCCGGCGCGGCCACCGTGAGCGAGGTGGCCGCCGTCGGTGTTCCCGCGGTCTTCGTGCCGCTGCCGATCGGCAACGGCGAGCAGGCGCTGAACGCCCGCGGACTCGTGGAGGCGGGCGGCGCCCTTCTGGTGGCGGACCGGGACTTCACCCCCGAATGGGTCCGCACCAGCCTCATCCCGCTGCTGACCGACCGTTCGCGACTCGACGCGATGGCGGCGAACGCGGAGAACCTTGGCATCCGACATGCCGACCAGCTCATGGCCGACCTCGTACTGGAAGCGGTATCCAAATGACCCCCAACGCAGCACCCAGCCAGGAAGCACTGGGCCGCGTGCACTTCATCGGAATCGGCGGCGTGGGCATGTCCGCCGTGGCCAGGATCATGGTGGCGCGCGGGATCCCCGTGAGCGGAACGGATGCGAAGGACCTCCCGGTCATGGCGGAGCTCGCCGCTGCCGGCGCCCGGATCAGCGTGGGCTACGGGGCCGGCAACCTCGGGGACGCCCAGACGGTGGTGGCAGGATCGGCCATCCGTGCCGACAATCCGGAACTAGCGGCCGCCCGTGCCGCCGGCCTGCCGGTGCTGCACCGCTCCGAAGCCCTCGCCGCCACCATGGGCGAGGACCTCGTGGTGACCGTTGCCGGTACCCACGGGAAGTCCACCACGACCTCCATGATCACCGTGCTGCTGCAGGGCGCGGGCCTGGACCCGTCGTTCGCGATCGGGGCCAATGTTCCGGCGCTCGGCGTGAACGCGGCAAACGGCAGCTCCCAGGTGTTTGTCGCCGAGGCGGATGAGTCCGACGGTTCGTTCCTGAACTACCGGCCACAGATCGCCGTCGTCACCAACGTGGAGCCCGACCACCTCGACCACTACGGCACCGCCGAAGCCGTGTACGAATCCTTCGACCGGTTCACGGAACTGCTGCCCGCGGACGGCGTGCTGGTTGCCTGCGCCGACGACGCCGGGGCGCACGCGCTGGCGCTGCGCACCCGTGAGCGGGGCAACGCCCGCGTTGTCCTGTACGGCACCTCCGAGGCTGCTGACCTCCGGCTCGACGACGGCGGACCCGGCAGGGTGGCCATCACGACGGCGGGCGGCCGGTTCCCGCTGGCACTGCAGGTCCCCGGACGGCACAACGCGCTGAATGCTGCCGCCGCGATGGCGGTGGCGCTGGAACTCGGCGTTGACGCCCAGGCTGCGGCCTCCGCCCTGGCGGGCTTTTCGGGTGCATCCCGGCGGTTCGAATACAAGGGCGAGGGCAGGGGAGTGCGGGTTTACGACGACTACGCCCACCACCCCACGGAGGTGCGGGCAGCCCTGGCGGCAGCCCGGTCCGTGGCCGGCGACCACAAGGTGCACGTCCTGTTCCAGCCGCACCTGTTCTCCCGGACCCGGGAGTTCGCCGCAGAGTTCGCGGACGCGCTCAACGCCGCGGACACTGCGCTGGTGCTCGATATCTACCCCGCCCGTGAGGATCCCATCCCGGGCGTCACCAGCGCGCTCATCACGGAGCACCTCGGTTCTGGCGGACGCCTGGTCGGCGTCGGTGACGAGGCCGTGGCCGCCCTGGCCGCGGCCGCGCAGCCGGGGGACATCATCCTCACCGCCGGCGCCGGGGACGTCACCGCTTACGGGCCGCTGATCGTGGAGTCCCTCGGTGGCTAGCACCCGGCGCCCCACCTACCGTCCGGCAAAGCCCCCTGCCCGGGAGACCGACGCCGGCCGGGACACTGGCGCCGGCGGCCCTGCTGCAGGGTCCGGCGGCGGCAAGCGCGCCGTGATCACCGCTTCCAAGGGCATCCCGGAGAGTACTGCCCAGGAGAAAGTGCCTGCCCAGGAGAGGGCTCAGGGCAGCACGCCGAAGGCAACAGCCCAGGACAAGCCGGCCAAAGCGGACTGGCCCCGGCTGAAGCGCCGGGAAGCTGCCAAGCCGGGAGCCAATGCCAGGAAGCAGGGCAGCACGGCGGGCCATGCGGCCGGGACGGACAGAACAGGCCCGGGCAAAACAGGCACGGGCAAAACAGGCCCCGACAATGTGCTGGCCTTTCCCGAACCCCGCGGCCGGCGGATCAGGCGGAACATCATCGTTGCCGCGTGCATCACGGCTGTCCTTGTGGCAGGGCTCATCGCCGCTGCCATCTACTCGCCGGTGCTGGCTGTGCAGAGCGTCAGCGTCACCGGCACGAAGCTCCTCAAGCCGGCGCAGGTCCAGGCGGCACTCAAGCCGCTGCTGGGCACGCCGCTGCCGCAGGTCAGCGACTCAGAGGTCGATTCGCTGCTGAAGCCGCTCGTCCAGATCAAATCGGTCACCACGCAGGCCCATCCGCCGTCCGTCCTGGTGGTGCACGTCCAGGAACGCGTCCCCGTGGCCCTCGTCAAGCGAGGCAGCGAGTACATGCTCGTGGACGTCGACGGCGTGAAGCTTGGCACCACGGCCGATCCCACCTCCGTGAAGCTGCCGGTCATTGACGGCGGCGCGGGCACCATCGGCAAGGACCTGTTCCAGGCCACTGCCGAGGTCCTTGGCGCGCTTCCGGCCAACGTGCTCGCCAAGCTCTCCAACGCCTCCGCCAAGTCCGTGGACGCTGTGGAACTGAAGCTGCTGGACGGCCAGACAGTCGTCTGGGGCAACGCGGAGGAGAAGGAGCTCAAGGCACGGGTGCTGGAGGCGCTGCTCAAGGTGCCGGCCGATCCCGCCAACCCGGTCAACACCTACGACGTGAGCGCGCCGCGTCATCCGGTGACGCGGTGAGCCGCTGTATTTCACGGGGATTAGGGCGACACGCGGTTGCGGTTATTGAATGTAGCCAGCATAGGAAATAGCGTCACAGACGTGAGTTACTTGACATAACTATAACCTTCAACTCGAAGGTTAAGGTTCAGGGCTTCAAGCTCGACTCAATCAGTTTTCGCAATAGGACACTAACAAGGGACACGTAACGTGGCAGCTCCGCAGAATTACTTGGCCGTCATCAAGGTCGTCGGCATCGGCGGCGGTGGCGTGAACGCAGTCAACCGCATGATCGAGGTGGGTCTCCGCGGTGTCGAATTCATAGCTATCAACACCGACGCCCAGGCGCTGCTGATGAGTGATGCCGACGTGAAGCTCGACGTCGGACGCGAACTGACCCGCGGGCTGGGCGCCGGGGCCAACCCGGAGGTCGGCAAGCAGGCTGCCGAAGACCACGCCGACGAGATCGAGGAAGTCCTCCGCGGTGCCGACATGGTCTTCGTAACCGCAGGTGAAGGCGGTGGCACCGGCACCGGCGGCGCCCCGGTCGTTGCCCGCATTGCGCGCTCCCTTGGCGCCCTGACGATCGGCGTTGTCACGCGACCGTTCACCTTCGAAGGACGGCGCCGCGCGGGCTCCGCCGAGGCGGGCATCGACGCCCTCCGCGACGAGGTGGACACCCTGATCGTGATCCCCAACGACCGCCTGCTGTCCATCAGCGACCGGAACGTCTCAGTCCTGGACGCCTTCCGCTCCGCTGACCAGGTCCTGCTGTCTGGTGTCCAGGGCATCACGGACCTCATCACCACGCCGGGCCTGATCAACCTCGACTTCGCCGACGTGAAATCCGTCATGCAGGGCGCAGGCTCGGCCCTGATGGGCATCGGCTCCGCCCGCGGCGAGGACCGCGCGGTCAAGGCAGCCGAGCTCGCCATCGCCTCCCCGCTGCTGGAAGCCAGCATCGACGGCGCCCACGGTGTCCTGCTGTCCATCCAGGGCGGTTCCGACCTCGGACTGTTCGAGATCAACGAAGCCGCGCGCCTGGTGCAGGAAGTCGCCCACCCCGAGGCCAACATCATCTTCGGTGCTGTCATCGACGACGCCCTCGGCGACGAAGCCCGCGTCACCGTCATCGCGGCCGGCTTCGACGACGTCAAGGCCACCTCGCCGTCCATGGACCAGTCGCAGCCGCAGGCTGCGCCGCAGCGCCCCGCCGTACCGGCGGCCGCACCGCAGAGCCAGCCGTCCTCGGGCAGCCAGCAGGTCCACGTCCAGCCCGTGCACGCCGGTGTCGGCGCCGCAGGCCTCAGCAGCTGGGGACAGCAGCGCCCCACGGCCGTTCCCGCTGACTCGGGTTTCGACGTCGACCTTCCTTCGGTGGTTGAACCCGACCTCACCGGCAGCCGGTCCGACGACCTGGACGTCCCGGATTTCCTGAAGTAGCCCGATTTCCTGAAGTGGAAGGCCGCCGGGCGGACAAACCGCCCGGCCGCTGTCCTGTTTCCTGACCCTGAGTGCCGGAGTTCCGATTGTTTTTGTGGCGTGCTGAAGTGCAGCCTGGCGTGTCCGTGGCGTTCACCGACACGAGTGCCGGCAACCTTGCCCTGCACGTGGGCGACGACCCAGGCGCGGTCCTGCACCGCAGGGCAAAGTTGGAGCAAGCCGCCGGCGTCGCGCCGCGCAGGTTCCAGTACATGAACCAGGTCCACGGCAACGAAGTGTCCCTCGTTGTTGAATCTGGCGCTGTTGCTGGATCTGGCACAGTTGCTGACTCTGGCACTGTTGCTGGATCCGGTGCAGTAGGTGGACCCGGTGCAGAAGCTGAACCTGCCGCGCAGGCGCCGACGGCGGATGCGCTGGTGTCCCTCGGCAAACCGCTCGCGGTGATGGTGGCAGACTGCATTCCGCTGGTCCTGGTGGGTTCCGGGGCTTCCGGTCCCGTGCTGGCTGCCGTCCATGCCGGGCGTCCCGGCCTGTTCTCCGGAGTCATTCCGGCCGCGGTGGAGGAAATGCGGGCCTCCGGTGCCACGGATATCCGGGCCTGGCTCGGCCCGTCCGTCTGCGGGAACTGCTACGAGGTGCCTGCCGAACTCCGCGACGAGGTCGCCGCCGTCCTCCCTTCCACCTGGTCCACCACATCCTGGGGAACACCGGCGCTCGACCTGCCCGCCGGTGCCGCCAGCCAGCTCGACGCGCTCGGTGTCCCGGTCGGATACCGGGGACCCTGCACGCTTGAAAACGAGTCCCTGTTCTCCTATCGCCGCGACTCCCGTTCCGGCCGGTTCGCCGGACTGGTGTGGACCCATGACTGACAGCCCGGAACCCGGGGACGCCCGGACAGTGCAGCTGCAGGAGCGCCTGGACGCCGTCCGGCAGCGCATCGGCCGTGCTACCGCCGCAGCCGGGCGGGAAGGGAACCCGCCGCGCCTGATTGTGGTCAGCAAGTTCCACCCCGCCGAGGACGTACGCAGGCTGGCAGCACTTGGCGTCAGGGACTTCGGGGAGAACCGGGACCAGGAAGCGTCCGCGAAAGCCGAGGAGCTCGAGGCCCTGGGCCTGACCTGGCATTTTGTGGGCCAGCTCCAGAGCAAGAAGTCCAAGACGGTGGTCCGGTACGCTTCTGCCGTTCACTCGGTGGACCGCTCCCAGCTCGTGACGGCACTCGAACGGGCCATGGGCGCCCAGCAGGAGCTGAACGGCCGCGCCGACCTGGACTGTTTCATCCAGGTAAGCCTGGACGAGGACGCCGGAGCCCACCGCGGCGGGGCGGCACCGGACGAGGTGCCGCAGCTGGCGGAACAGCTCGAAACTGCGGACGGCCTTCGCCTGGCGGGTGTCATGGCTGTGGCGCCGCTCGGGGCGGATCCCGACCGGGCTTTTGAAAAACTGCTGGGCATTTCCACCGGCCTGCAGCGGGATTTTCCGGGCGCCACGGGGATCTCCGCCGGCATGAGCCAGGACCTCGAATCAGCTGTCCGATTCGGTGCGACACACCTCCGAATTGGCTCAGATATTCTCGGTTCGCGCCCGGCCGTGCGGTAGCGTCTGTCGTATTGGAAGTGAATGGCGGGGATTCCAATGCTGTCTTGACCTTTGGGCGGCCCGCTTCCGGACACGATTAGGAGTCGACCATGGCTGGCGCTCTGCGCAAGACAATGATCTATCTTGGGCTCGCCGACGGCGATGAACACTACGAGTCTGAGCTTTCCACCCAGCAAAAGGACGAGGACAACTCTATGGAGCATGACCGTGAAGAGCGCCGCGCGCCGGCGCCGCTCCGAGAGGTCACCCGTGAAGTGCCACCAGCTGCCGAAGAGGAATACCGCGCACCCGTGACACCCATCAAGCGTGCGGCATCAAGCCGCGAAGAGACCACCGGGCTGCGGCAGATCACCACGATCCACCCGCGCTCCTACAACGACGCCAAGCTCATCGGCGAAAGCTTCCGTGACGGTATCCCCGTCATCATGAACGTGACGGACATGGGGGAGGCAGACGCCAAGCGGCTGGTCGACTTTTCCGCCGGCCTGGTCTTCGGTCTGCGCGGAAGCATCGAGCGCGTGACCAACAAGGTCTTCCTGCTGTCGCCGTCGTACGTTGAAGTCATCGGAGATGACAAGAAAGCCAGCGACGCCACCGCCAGTTTCTTCAACCAAAGCTAAATAAGGCTCTCCGGATGCCAGGCAGGGACGCACCTGCCTGGCATCCGTGCTGAAATAGGGGAGCAGCAAAAACCGGCAGGAATACCAGGGCACCGAAGTGCCCGCGATGAACATGGAGACACTGGGTTAGCTCATGGGAATACTATTCGGGCTCGTCTATATCGTCCTGCTGTTCATTTTCGTCGCGCTGATTGTCCGCCTCGTCTACGACTGGGTCCAGATGTTCGCGCGGGAATGGCGTCCCCGCGGGGTAGCATTAGTGGCGGCTCATGCGGTCTACTCGGTGACCGATCCGCCACTGAAGGTTCTGCGGCGCCTCATCCCGCCGCTGCGGCTGGGCGGCGTCTCGCTTGACCTCGGTTTCCTGGTGCTGTTCATCGGCCTGAGCATTGCCATGGCGATCACCAAGTCATTTGCATAACTTCATATCAGCTTGCCGCGCAGGGGCCGATCCGCAGGGATCCCCGGGCGCAGAAGACCTTTTGTTTGACGCCACGGTGTTCAATTAGAGGAACCAGACCAAATTTAGGTACCGTAGTTTTGACGGCCGGAAGGCCTCCTGACGAACTAGACCAACGAGGTGACCAGATGGCTTTGACGCCAGAAGACGTTGTCAACAAGCGCTTTCAGCCGACCAAGTTCCGCGAAGGCTATGACCAGGACGAAGTTGACGACTTCCTGGACGAGATCGTCGTCGAACTGCGGCGCCTGAACCAGGAAAACGAAGAACTTCGCAAGAAGCTCGCCGAAGTCAGCTCCGGATCGCCGGCTGCCACTTCCGCCGTCGCCCCTGTCGTTGAGAAGGTTCCCGCACCGTCCAAGTCCGAGAAGGACGAGACGCGCGCGAAGGCCGAAGCTGAGGCCAAGGCCGCCGAAGCCGCCAAGAAGAAGGAAGCCGAGCAGGCAGCGCCCGTTGCCGCCCAGGCACCCGCCGTCACCAGCAGCAACGTCTCCGAGTCGGCTGCCGGCCTGCTGGCCATGGCCCAGCAGATGCACGACCGCCACGTGGCCGAGGGCCAGCAGCAGCGCGACAAGATCATCGCCGAAGCGCAGATCGAAGCCAGCAGCCTCGTCAACGACGCGCAGGAGAAGTCCCGCAAGATCCTCGGTGCACTGGAGCAGCAGCGCTCCGTCCTCGAGCGCAAGGTGGAGCAGCTGCGCGGCTTCGAACGCGACTACCGCTCACGCCTGAAGGCCTACATCGAGGGCCAGCTGCGCGACCTGGACGCCCGTGGTTCCGTTGCCGCCCCCGAGGTGGGCGAAAGCAGCAGCGCCGCCGTTTAGCACGTATTCTGAAGGCCGGTGGCTGAGGATTCCTCGGCCACCGGCCTTTGCCATTAACGACGGTTCCCGAATGAAAGCACCATGACTGACGACCTTGCCGCTGACGCAGCGCATCCAGCTTCATCATCACCGCGGCCACGGCGCGCCGTCCTGCTGTCCCTGTTCGCCGGGCTGGCAGTTTTCGCCTACGTCTTCGACCAGCTCACCAAGCTGTGGGTCACCAGCACCATGGTGGAGGGTGAACGGATTCCCGTGCTGCCGCCGCTGCTCCACTGGTACTACATCCGGAACTCCGGCGCTGCCTTCTCCATCGGCGAGAACGTGACGTGGGTGTTCACGATCATCATGGTGGGGGTGGCCGCCGCCATCCTGTTCCAGCTGCGCAAGCTCGGATCCGCGTGGTGGGCTCTGGCACTGGGGCTGCTGTTCGGCGGCGCGCTGGGGAACCTGACGGACCGGCTGTTCCGGGAACCGTCCTTTGGAATGGGACACGTTGTGGACTTCATCCAGCTGCCCAACTTTGCGATCTTCAACATCGCCGACTCCGCCGTCGTTTCATCCGTGGTGATCATCTGCCTGCTGACCCTGCGCGGGATCGCCCTCGACGGATCACACCACAGCGTGGAAAAGCGGGAGGGCGGCGACGATGTCTGAGCGGGTTGTGGTGCCCGAGGAGCTGGACGGGACCCGCGTCGACGCCGGCCTGGCCAAGCTGATGGGCATGTCCCGTTCGTCCGCCGCAACGCTGATCGCCGAAGGCAACGTAGTCAGCGCCGGAAAGCCGGTGGGCAAATCCGCCAAGCTCGCGTCCGGCACCGTGCTGCACGTGACCGTGCCTGAGCGCCGGGATCCCCTTGAAGTCGTGGAGGAAGTTGTGGAAGGCCTGAAGATCCTGCTGGATGACGACGACTTTGTGGTGGTCGACAAACCGGTGGGCGTCGCGGCTCACCCGTCTCCGGGCTGGGTAGGGCCCACCGTCGTCGGCGGCCTCGCCGGTGCCGGCTACCGCATCTCCACCTCCGGCGCCACGGAACGTGCCGGCATCGTACACCGGCTCGACGTCGGGACCTCCGGGGTCATGGTGGTGGCCAAGACAGAACCCGCCTACACGGCCCTCAAACGGGCCTTCAAGGAACGCACCGTGGACAAGGTCTACCACGCCGTGGTCCAGGGCCTGCCGGATCCCCTGCAAGGCACCATCGACGCCCCGATCGGCCGCCACCCCGGCCACGACTGGCGCTTCGCCGTCATCGAAGACGGCCGGCCGTCGGTGACGCACTACGAGGTCCTTGAAGCCTTCGGCAAAGCCACCCTGGTGGAGGTACACCTGGAGACGGGCAGGACCCACCAGATCCGGGTCCACTTTGCAGCGCTCCGCCATCCGTGTGCCGGCGACCTCACCTACGGGGCCGACCCGCGGCTGGCCGCCACCCTCGGGCTCACCCGGCAGTGGCTGCACGCGCGTGAACTGGGCTTTGACCACCCGCGCACAGGAGAACGCGTCACGGTGACCAGCGACTACCCCGAGGACCTCGCCTACGCCCTGGAGGTCCTGGGTACGGGCAAGGCCTGAGCCTGCGGCACGCCGACATTAATTGTCAGGGGGCCGGCACTAGAATGGTCCGGTGACTTCCAGCAATGACTCGTTCGTACATCTCCACACCCACACCGAGTACTCGATGCTGGACGGCGCCGCCCGGCTCGGCGAGCTGTTCGACGAAACCGAGCGGCTGGGGATGCCCGCCCTGGCCACCACCGACCACGGCTACCTCTTCGGTGCTTTCGACTTCTGGCGAAAGGCCACCGACAAAGGCATCAAGCCCATCATCGGCGTCGAAGCCTATGTGACGCCCGGGACCGCGCGCGGCGACAAGAGCCGCGTCCGCTGGGGCGAGGAGAGCCAGCGCAAGGACGACGTCTCCGGCGGTGGCTCCTACACCCACATGACCCTGCTGAGCTACAACAACGTGGGCATGCGCAACCTGTTCCGTGCCTCCTCGATCGCATCGCTGGACTCGGTCTTCGGCAAGTGGCCCCGGCTGGACCGCGAACTGCTGAACACCTATTCCGAAGGGCTCATCGCCACCACAGGCTGCCCTTCCGGCGAGGTCCAGACCCGGCTCCGGCTTGGCCAGTACCGCGAAGCACTGGAAGCCGCCGCGGAGTTCCGGGACATCTTCGGCGCGGAGAACTACTTCTGCGAACTCATGGACCATGGGCTGGACATTGAACGCCGCGTCACCGGCGACCTCCTGCGGCTGGCCAAGGAACTGAACCTCCCGCTCGTTGCCACCAACGACCTGCACTACACGCACGAGCACGACGCCAAGGCGCACGAGGCCCTGCTGGCCATCCAGTCCGGCTCTACGCTCCTCGAACCCACCTACGACAACGGCGGCTCCCGCTTCGCGTTCTCCGGCAGCGGCTACTACCTGAAGTCGCCGCGGGAAATGCGCGAGCTCTTCCGCGACCACCCGGACGCCTGCGACAACACGCTGCTGATCGCCGAGCGGTGCGAGGTGTCCTTCAACACCGGCGCCAACTACATGCCCCGGTTCCCCTGCCCCGAGGGCGAGGACGAAACGTCCTGGCTGGTCAAGGAAGTCGACAAGGGACTCCAGTACCGCTATCCCGCCGGCATCCCGGACGAGGTCCGCAAGCAGGCCGACTACGAGCTCGGCGTCATCACCTCGATGGGGTTCCCCGGCTACTTCCTGGTGGTGGCCGACTTCATCAACTGGGCCAAAAACAACGGCATCCGGGTGGGTCCGGGCCGTGGCTCCGGTGCAGGCTCCATGGTGGCCTACGCCATGCGCATCACCGACCTTGACCCGCTGCGGCACGGCCTGATCTTCGAGCGGTTCCTGAACCCTGACCGTGTCTCCATGCCCGACTTCGACGTCGACTTCGATGACCGGCGCCGTTCCGAGGTCATCGACTACGTGACCCGGAAGTACGGCGACGAGCGCGTGGCCATGATCGTCACCTACGGCACCATCAAGACCAAGCAGGCGCTTAAGGACTCCTCCCGCGTGCTCGGCTACCCGTTCAGCATGGGTGAACAGCTGACCAAGGCACTCCCGCCCGCCGTGATGGCCAAGGATATTCCGCTTGCCGACATCCAGAACAAGGACGCCAAGCGCTACAGCGAGGCGGGGGATTTCCGGCAGCTGATCAGCACGGACCCCGAGGCCGCCAAGGTTTTCGAGACCGCGCTGGGCATTGAGGGCCTGAAACGCCAATGGGGCGTGCACGCGGCCGGCGTGATCATGTCCTCGGACCCCATCATCGACGTCATTCCGATCATGCGCCGCTTCCAGGACGGCCAGGTCATCACCCAGTTCGACTACCCGACGTCCGAGGGCCTCGGCCTGATCAAGATGGACTTCCTCGGGTTGCGAAACCTGACGATCATTTCCGATGCCCTGGAAAACATCAGGATGAACCGCGGCATCGACCTCGACCTCGAAACGCTGGAGCTGGACGACGCCGCGTCCTATGAGCTGCTGGCCCGCGGTGACACGCTGGGCGTTTTCCAGCTCGACGGCGGCCCCATGCGGTCCCTGCTCAAGCTCATGAAGCCTGACAACTTCGAAGACATTTCCGCCGTGCTGGCGCTCTACCGTCCGGGTCCGATGGGCGCCAACGCGCACACCGACTACGCGCTGCGCAAGAACAAGATCCAGGACGTCATCCCGATCCACCCGGAACTCGAGGAACCGCTCAAGGAGATTCTCGGTGGGACGTTCGGCCTGATCGTGTACCAGGAACAGGTTATGGCGGTTGCGCAGAAGCTCGCCGGCTACTCCCTGGGCCAGGCAGACATTCTCCGCCGCGCCATGGGTAAGAAGAAGAAGTCCGAGCTGGACAAGCAGTTTGCCGGCTTCTCGCAGGGCATGCAGGACAACGGCTACTCCATGGAGGCCGTCAAGACCCTATGGGACATCCTGCTGCCCTTCTCCGACTACGCCTTCAACAAGGCGCACTCGGCAGCGTACGGCGTGATCTCGTACTGGACGGCCTACCTTAAGGCGCACTACGCGCCGGAGTACATGGCCGCGCTGCTGACCTCGGTTGGCGACGACAAGGACAAGTCCGCGATCTACCTCAACGAGTGCCGGCGCATGGGCATCACGGTGCTGCCGCCGGACGTCAACGAATCAGCCCTGAACTTCACCCCGGTGGGGGAGGACATCCGCTTCGGCATGGGCGCCATCCGGAACGTCGGCGTCAACGTCGTCGAAGCCATGGTGGCCGCCCGCGAAAAAGAGGGCGCCTACAGTTCCTTCAAGGACTACCTCATGAAGGTGCCGGCCGTGGTGTGCAACAAGCGCACCGTCGAATCCCTGATCAAGGCCGGAGCCTTCGACTCGCTGGGGCACCACCGCCGCGCCTTGGCCATGATCCACGAAGAGGCCATCGACTCCGTGATCACCCTCAAGCGCAACGAGGCCATCGGCCAGTTCGATCTCTTTGCCGGCTTCGACGAGGCCGAGTCCGAGTCCTCGCTCAGCATCGAGATCCCCGACCTGCCGGAATGGGAGAAGAAGGACAAGCTCGCCTTCGAGCGCGACATGCTGGGCCTGTACGTTTCTGACCACCCGCTGCAGGGCCTCGAAGGCGTCCTGAGCCAGCACGCCGACCAGTCCATCACCTCAATCATCGCTGAGGACGGGCCGCACGACGGCGCCATCGTCACCATCGCGGGCATGATCACCTCGCTGAGCCGCCGGATCGCGAAGGCCAGCGGCAACGCCTATGCCCGGGCGGAGATCGAGGACCTCGGCGGCTCCATGGAGGTCATGTTCTTCGGCCAGGTCTACGGACCCATCGCCTCGGTTCTCGCCGAGGACCTGATCGTGGTGGTCAAGGGGCGGCTGCAGCGGCGCGACGACGGTGCCGTGACCCTGAACTGCATGGAGCTCTCCGTCCCGGACCTCAGCCAGGGCACCAACGGACCGCTGGTCATCACCATGCCCACGCACAAGGCCACCGAGGCCGTGGTCACGGAACTCGGGGACGTACTGCGGAACCACCGGGGCAACTCCGAAGTCCGGGTGAACCTGCAGGGCGACAGCCGCATCGAGGTCATGGCGCTTCCCGTGCACCTGCGGGTGAACCCGAACCCGTCGCTGTTCGGGGACCTGAAGGTCCTGCTGGGCCCGGCCTGCCTGGACGCCTAGGCGTCCGTTGGTGGCGACGCCCAGGTTTCCCGGGCGTTCAGATTTCGTAGTCCAGCGGAACGGGCTGTCCGTAGGTGCCGGAGTGGTACAGCAGCGGCGAGCCGTCCTCGCCGACCTGCCCTTCCACCACTTCGACCACCACGACGGCGTTGTTTTCGAACGACAGGCGCATCTGGATCTTGCCGATCAGCCAGCCGGAAACGTCCTTGAGCACCGGCACGTCATAGGGTCCGTGGGCCCAGTGGTCGCCGGCGAAACGTTCCTTGGTGCGGGCGAACCGGTCGGCCAGCTCCTGGTTCTCGAGTCCCAGCATGTGCACGCCGATGTACGCGGTGTTGGCCACCGCCGGCCACGAGCTGGAACTGCGCGCCATGTTGAAGGTAAAGCGCGGCGGTTTGGCGGACAGCGAGGCAACGGAGGTTGCCGTGAACCCGTAGGGGACCCCGTCATAGTTCACGGTGATGATTGCGACGCCCGCTGCATGCCGGCGGAACATCTCTTTGAACGTGCCCTCGAAAGCACCATCATCTGAGGTCACTGGAATCGATCTCCCTACTGCATCCGTGCCAAGTGAGTGTCTAGTACAAGACTATGGGGCTTCCAGCCGGATGGAGCATTCCCCCGGCGGGCAGGCACGTGGCGCGGAATACCGGCCAACATTTGGCTGCCACATTTGTTAACGTTTCCTCATGACCCAGCCTGTACCTTTCCCTCCAGCCCGCTCCTCCGCCGAGGCCCATGGTTCCCGGCGGCGGCCCGGTAAGGGTTGGGCCGGCAAGGGAGGGGCAGGCCATGGTTGGGTGTGGGCGGCCGGGATTATCGGCGCCGGCATCCCGGCCGGGCTCCTCTGGTGGCTCCTGGCCCCGGGCGGGCAAAACCTGATTTCCGGGAACTCTGCCCTGTCCCCCGGAACCAACAGCGAGGGGTGGTTGCCCCGGGACCTGGTGCTGGCGGGACTCTTTGTCTTTGCGGGCTGTCTGGTGGCCGTGCTGTTGTCAGGCCGTCGTGACGGCGGGACGAGGCGGCTGCTGCTGTTGTCCGTCGCCGCAAGCGCAGCGGCGGCCGTCCTGGCGTGGCAGACCGGGGTGCTGGCGGGGCGCCTGCTGGGAGGGCCGCAGGACACGTCGGCGAACGGAAGCGTCGCCTTCTCGCTGCGGTCCCTGACCGTCCTCGTCCTGTGGCCCGCGGCCGCCGCTGCAGGTTTCTTCGTCCTGCGCATCATCGGCCTCCTGCGCGCTTCCGTGGACCAGGAGCAGGACGGCGGCGCGTAAAATGTACGGGTGACCACTACTCCGGACAGCCCCACAGACGCAAACAGCCAGGCACGCCCGAACACTCCCGCCGTCGACTTCCGCACAGTTGACCTGCGCGGCCGAAGCCTCAGCCTGGCCGAACTTCGCCAGGCCGTGCCGCGGGCGCGGCAGCAGACGGTGGCAGACGCCGAGCAGAAGGTCACCGACATCATCACGGCCGTCCGCCAGCGCGGCTTCGACGCCCTCGCAGACTTCGCCAGAACCTTCGACGGCGTGGAGCAGGCCCATCCGCGGGTTCCGGCCGAGGCGCTCCAGTCAGCGCTGGACGGACTGGACCCTGCCGTGCGTTCGGCGCTCGAAGAGTCCATCAGCCGCGCGCGCCGGTTTGCGGACGGGCAGCGCCCGGCCGACGTCGATATCTCCCTGGGCGACGGCGCGGTGGTCAGCCAGAAATGGGTGCCCGTGGCACGCGTGGGCCTGTATGTCCCCGGCGGCCTGGCGGTCTACCCGTCCTCCGTGATCATGAACGTGGTCCCGGCACTGGCCGCAGGCGTGGAATCGATCGCACTCGCCTCGCCGCCGCAGAAGGACTTTGGCGGCCTGCCGCACCCCACCATCCTGGCCGCTGCGGCACTGCTGGGAATCGACGAGGTCTACGCCATCGGCGGAGCCCAGGCCATCGCCGCCTTCGCCTACGGCGTGCCGGGCGAATCGGGGACCCCCGGGCTGGAGCCCGTCGACGTCGTGACCGGACCGGGTAACATCTTTGTCGCCACGGCCAAGCGCCTGGTTAAGGGCGTCGTGGGGATCGACTCCGAGGCCGGCACCACGGAAATCGCCATCCTCGCCGACGCCACGGCGCGCCCTGCCTTCGTTGCCGCCGACCTCATCAGCCAGGCCGAGCACGACCCGAAGGCCGCCTCCGTCCTGATCACCGATTCCCCCGAACTGGCCGCCGAGGTCCGGGAGGAGCTGGAACTGCAGGCTGCCTCCACCAAGCACAGCCAGCGTGTCCGCGAGGCGCTCTCCGGCCCGCAGTCCGGCGTGGTGCTCGTGGATGACCTCGACCAGGGGATCGCGGCGTGTGACGCCTACGCGGCCGAACACCTGGAGATTATGACCGCGGACGCGCCCGCTGTGGCGGCGCGGATCCGGAACGCCGGCGCCATTTTCGTCGGTGACTACAGCCCGGTGAGCCTCGGTGACTACTGCGCCGGTTCCAACCACGTGCTTCCCACAAGCGGCACGGCGGCCTTCTCGTCCGGGCTGAACGTGACCACCTTCCTGCGCGCCATTCAGGTGATCAACTACTCCGAGGCGGCGCTGGGACAGGTCAGCGGCCACATCGTCAGCCTGTCCGGCGCGGAGGACCTGCCGGCACACGGCGACGCGGTCACCGTCCGGTTCCAGGCAGGCCGCTGACCACTACATGTAGTCGTCCGCCACTACATGTAGTAATTACAGGCTTGTTATTCAGCTATATCTGGCCGTAAACTAGTGTCGATCGAAGCTTCGGACAGGGCTTTGACGAGGGCAGCGACTGAAGGGCAGGAAAAACGTGTATTGTCCGTTTTGCCGCAACCCTGATTCACGCGTGGTGGACAGCCGGATGGCCGACGACGGTTCCGCCATCCGCCGCCGGCGGCAGTGCCCCGAGTGCGGGCGCCGCTTCACCACCGTGGAAACCACCAGCCTGTCCGTGATCAAGCGGTCGGGGGTGGGCGAGCCCTTCAGCCGCAGCAAGGTCATCAACGGTGTCCGCAAGGCCTGCCAGGGCCGGCCCGTCAGCGAGGACGACCTCGCCATGCTGGCGCAGGAAGTCGAGGAGAACATCCGGGCCTCAGGCGCCGCGGAAATCGACGCCCACGAGGTTGGCCTGATCATCCTGGGGCCGCTGCAGAAGCTGGATAAAGTGGCGTACCTCCGTTTCGCCAGCGTCTATCAGGCGTTTGAATCACTCGAGGATTTCGAATCTGCCATTGAGCTGCTCCGGCACGAGTCCGCTGAAGACACGGGTCCCGAAGGCACGAGCCCGCAGGCAAAGAACACCGCAGAAAAGAACAGCGCAGAAAAGAACGCTGCAGAAAAGAACGCCGTGGACAAGAACACAGCAGAAAAGAATACGGCGAAGAGCACGCTCTAAAGTCTCCGGTGGCGGCAGCGGAGGGGAAGCCGCAGCCGCCACCGGCTCCAGTACAACCAAAAACGCGGAAGGCGGCAGACCTCGTCTGCCGCCTTCCGCGCTTTCTGCGGGCCGCGCATAACGCGGCCCGCGGGGGATTACTTGGCCAGCTCGTGCTTGACGGCGATCTCGAGGGCAGCGCCCACAATGCCTGCCTCGTTCTTCAGCTCGGCCGGAACGATCGGCGTGCGCAGCTTCATGCGCGGCAGGTACTCGTCCGCGCGCTTGGAGATGCCGCCGCCCACGATGAAGAGCTCGGGGGAAAACAGGAACTCGACGTGCGAGAAGTAGCGCTGCAGCAGGACGCTGTATTCCTCCCAGCTGAGGCCGTCACGTTCGCGGGCCACGGCGGACGCCTTGCTTTCGGCGTCGAACCCGTCGATCTCCAGGTGGCCGAGTTCGGCGTTGGGAACCAGCCGGCCGTTGAAGATGAACGCGGAGCCGATGCCGGTGCCGAGCGTGATGACCAGGACTGTGCCGTCGATGCCGGCACCGGCGCCGTAGCGCGCTTCGGCAAGCCCGGCCGCGTCGGCGTCGTTAATGACTTCCACGGGGCGGCCCAGGCGGGCCGTGAGCAGCGCATCGATGTCCGTGTTGAGCCAGCTCTTGTCCACATTGGCAGCAGAGTGGACCACGCCGTGCTGGATGATGCCGGGGAACGTCACGCCGATGGGGCTGTCAGCCTCGGGTGCGTCGGGTCGCGCGTTGAGTTCCTTGACGACCTGGGCCACCACCTCGACCACTGCTGCCGGCGTGGCCGGCTGCGGTGTTGCCAGGCGGAAGCGATCGCCGATCAGCTTGCCCTTCTTCAGGTCGACGATGCCGCCCTTGATTCCGGTTCCGCCGATGTCGATGCCGATCAGCGGGGCGTTCTTGTGGGTCTTTTCGTCCTTCTTGGCCAATGGGATTCCGTTCGTGGCAGGGTAGGGGCTCGGGCTGGGCAAGGATGACTTGCCGGATGACGCGGGCGGGTTGCCTGGCGTCAGGGAAGAGTGAGGACCTCGGCGCCGGATTCGGTGACGAGGAGCGTGTGTTCGAACTGCGCGGTGCGCTTGTGGTCCCTGGTGACCACTGTCCAGTCGTCGGCCCACATGTCCCATTCGATGGTGCCGAGGGTCAGCATGGGCTCGATGGTGAACACCATGCCGGGCTCGATCACGGTGTTGTAGGCCGGGGCGGCGTCGTAATGCGGGATGATCAGCCCGGTGTGGAAAGCCTCGCCAACACCATGTCCGGTGAAGTCGCGGACCACGCCGTAGCCGAAGCGCCTGGCGTAGGACTCGATGGCCCGGCCGATCACGTTGATCTGGCGTCCGGGGGCAACGGCCTTGATGGCGCGGTTGAGGGACTCCCTGGTCCGTTCAACCAGCAGCCGCGACTCCTCGTCAACGTCGCCCACCAGGAAGGTGTAATTGGTGTCGCCGTGGACCCCGCCGATGAAGGCTGTGATGTCGATGTTGAGGATGTCGCCGTCCTGCACCACGGTGCTGTCCGGAATGCCGTGGCAGATGACCTCATTCAGCGACGAGCACAGCGACTTTGGGAAGCCTCGGTAGCCCAGCGTGGATGGGTAGGCGTTGTGGTCCAGCAGGAACTCGTGGCCAATGCGGTCCAGTTCGTCGGTGGTGATGCCGGGCCGGATGTGCTTGCCCACCTCCACGATGGCCTGCGCGGCGATCCTGCTGGCCACCCGGATCTTCTCGATCGTTTCCGGTGACTTGACCTCGGACCCGGTGAATTTGGCCGGGCCTGGCTTGCCGACATACTCCGGCCGCGGGATCGACGCGGGAACCGGCCGCTGCGGGCTGACGGTTCCCGGTGTAAGCGTGCCGGTGGGTGCGGTCGAGGCTAAGGAAGGCATAGATTGATCATATAAGGCAGCACAGAACGCCATGTAAATTAATGCGCGCCGCGGCTACCGTTGCGGGTTACGTTACGTGGATCACGCGGCAGTGTGCCCACAACCGGAAAGCGAGGAAGACCGATGCCCGAGTACTGGTACAACGTCAAGACCCACATGGTGGAGGAAGACGCAATGTCGGACTGGACCCAGCTGATCGGTCCCTATAAGACCCGGGAAGAGGCTGAACATGCCCTCGAGAAGGTCAAGGCACGCAATGAATCCTGGGAAAAGGGCGACGACGACTAGCAGCTGACTAGAACGAATGCTCCGGTCCGGGGAACTGCCCCGACCGGACGTCGTCGCCATAGGCCTTGGCCGCGTCGCTCAGGACGGTCCGCAGGTCGGCGTACTGCTTGACGAACTTGGCCATCCTGCCGCCCCGGAGACCTGCCATGTCCTGCCAGACCAGGACCTGCCCCGTGGTGGCATTGCCTGCGCCGATGCCGATGGTGGGCACCGAAATGGCCTCATCCACGGCCTTTGCCGTCTCCGCGGGAACCATCTCCATGAGCACGCAGAACGCGCCGGCGTCGGCCAGTGCAGCGGCATCCTCGACGAGCCGGGCGGCGTCGTCGCCCCTGCCCTGCACGCGGTAGCCGCCCAGGGAGTGCTCACTCTGGGGCGTGAAGCCGATGTGGCCCATGACCGGAATGCCGGCCTGGACCATCGCCCGGACCGTATCGGCGTAGAACTTGCCGCCCTCGAGCTTCACTGCGTGCGCCAGGCCCTCCTTGAGGAACCGGACGCCGGTGGTCACGGCCTGCTGCGGCGAAACCTCGTAGCTGCCGAAGGGGAGGTCCGCCACCACCAGGGCGCGCTTCGCGGAGCGTGCGACCGCCCGGCACAGCGGCAGCAGTTCGTCGACGGTGACGGGAATGCTGGTTTCGT
Organism: Arthrobacter sp. NPDC058097; assembly: GCF_042884885.1. Classification (NCBI taxonomy): domain Bacteria; kingdom Bacillati; phylum Actinomycetota; class Actinomycetes; order Micrococcales; family Micrococcaceae; genus Arthrobacter; species Arthrobacter sp. NPDC058097. Next base: position 226,596 of record NZ_JBHVSZ010000006.1, on the reverse strand, counting down.
TGCCAAAGACATTGTTGGACGCGGAGTCGCCCACCAGCAGGACTTCGGTGCCGGCCTGGTCGAAGATCTCTGCCGTGTACTGGTCATACGCCGTGAGCATGGCAAAATGTTCGCCGCTGGTCTTCGCCTGCTGCAGGTGGTGCGTGCGGATCCGGGAGACCGGCTTCCGCGCCGATTCCGACGGCGGCAGCGCAGCTCCCGAGGGGCCGTTCCCGTAGGGTGCAGGTACTTCAGCGGACGTGCTTGGATCGGGACTGCTGGTTGAGGCCATGGCAAGAGCGTAGTCCGGGACCTGCCGTGCTAGCCACCGCCCGCCACGCGATGCCGGGTGATTCGCGTCATAGCGGGTTTGCCCGGACTGGCTGGCCTGGTCTGCGGTTGAGTGTTAACGCTGTGTTACGCGCCGCAGCCGCGCCAGCATTACGCCTAAATGCTTAGTAAAGTGATGCGTGAGCTGTCGCTGTTCCGTCGTGGACGGACCGCGGCATGAACGTAGACCGGAGAAGAGGCCTTCATGGACCGCCAGCAAGAGTTTGTCCTGCGCACGATCGAAGAGCGCGACGTACGTTTTGTGCGTTTGTGGTTCACCGACGTCGTGGGCTCGCTCAAGTCGGTGGCGCTGGCGCCTGCGGAGGTCGAAGGCGCCTTCGACGAGGGCCTCGGCTTCGACGGCTCGGCCATCGAAGGCCTTGCGCGTGTCTTCGAGTCCGACATGCTGGCCCAGCCGGACCCGTCCACCTTCCAGATCCTTCCCTGGCGCGGCGAGACCGAGCAGACGTCGCGGATGTTCTGCGACATCCTGACACCCGACGGCGAGCCTTCGGCAGCGGATCCCCGCAACGTCCTCAAGCGCACCCTGGCCAAGGCCGCGGACATGGGGTTTACCTGCTACACGCACCCTGAGATCGAGTTCTACCTGCTCAAGTCGCAGGAGCCCGGCCCCGACGGTTCACCCGTTCCGGTGGACGAGGGCGGCTACTTTGACCACGTCCCCGGCGGCGTGGCCCAGGACTTCCGCCGCACCGCCGTGACCATGCTGGAATCCGTGGGCATCTCCGTGGAGTTCAGCCACCACGAGGCCGGCCCGGGCCAGAACGAAATCGACCTGCGCTACGCGGACGCCCTGCAGACGGCGGACAACATCATGACCTTCCGCACCGTCATCAAGGAGGTGGCGCTGCAGCAGGGCACGTACGCCACCTTCATGCCCAAGCCCTTCACGGCCCATCCGGGTTCGGGCATGCACACGCACTTCTCGCTCTTTGAAGGCGACACCAACGCGTTCTTTGAGGGTGGTGCGGAGTTCCAGCTGTCCAAGACGGCGCGCCAGTTCATCGCCGGCATTCTCAAGCACGCCCCTGAATTCACCGCTGTCACCAACCAGTTCGTGAACTCCTATAAGCGCCTCTGGGGCGGGGGAGAGGCCCCCAGCTACCTGAGCTGGGGTCACAACAACCGCTCCGCCCTGGTCCGGGTCCCGCTGTACAAGCCGGGCAAGGGACAGTCAGCCCGGATCGAATACCGCGGCATCGACTCGGCCGCCAATCCGTACCTTGCCTACGCCGTGCTCCTGGGCGCCGGCTTGAAGGGCATCGAGGAAGGTTACGAGCTGCCCGCCGCGGCCGAGGACGACATCTGGTCGCTGAGCTCCGCGGAGCGCCGCGCCATGGGCCACGATCCTCTTCCGGCCAGCCTGCACGATGCCATCCGTGCCATGGAGGACTCGGAACTGATGCCGCAGATCCTGGGCGAGCAGGTCTTCGAACACTTCCTGCGCAACAAGCGGGCGGAGTGGCAGGACTACCGCCTGCAGGTGACCCCCTATGAGCTGCAGCGCAACCTCGCCATCCTTTAGGCGGCTGCGGTGAGCTTGGCCCGCCGGCTCATTACCGCCGGCTTCAGCGACCTCGAGAAAGGCGAACGGTTCCTCGCCGCCCCGGAACTGGAGGGCATCGACCAGGACATCCTGTTTGCCGGCCTGCAGATGGCGGCGAACCCGGATGCCGCGCTGCAGTCGCTGGTCCGGCTGATCGAGAAGCACCCTGACCTGCGGAAGCTGGCGGCGGCGGACACCGAGGTGAGCGAACCGCTGTACCGGGTCCTGGGCGCAAGCGAGGCACTGGGCGAATTCCTGATCCGGCACCCCGAGCACCTTGACGCATTCAACGTGACCGCCAGCCCGGAACCGCTGCAGGCCGACCCGGCCGAGCTTCGTGCCCAGCTGCTAAGGTCTGTGCGCGCAGACCCGAACGCGGCCCGGCCGGTGGCTGGCATCTCGGGCCCCGAAGCTTACGAAGCGCTCCGCACCGCCTACCGGAGGGGCGTGGTGGACCTTGCCGTCAAGGACCTTTGCGCCGCTGACCCGCTGGATTTCATGCCCGCTGTCGGCGCGGAACTCGCGGACCTGGCCGGGGCGGCCATCGAGGCCGCCCTTGCCGTCTCCCGTGCCGAGACGGCCGCGAAGTTCGACGCCGGGGAGGTCGCCGACGTCGCACTTTCAGTGATCGGGATGGGCAAGTGCGGAGCCCGCGAACTGAACTACATTTCCGACGTCGATGTCATCTATGTGGTGGAGGCGGGCGAACTGGACGACGCCCGGGCCAACACCATCGGCACGGCGCTGGCGTCAGGCATCTCGCGGGCCATTTCTTCCCCGGCGCGCGAGCCCGGCTTGTGGGAGGTTGACGCCAACCTCCGCCCGGAAGGAAAGTCCGGCCCGCTGGTCCGGACACTGGCTTCGCACCAGAGCTACTACGCCCGCTGGGCGGAAAGCTGGGAGTTCCAGGCCCTCCTGAAAGCGCGGACCATCGCGGGCGACGCAGAGCTGGGCGCCCGCTACGAGGAGGCCGTATCGCCGCTCGTGTGGGCCTCGGCGAACCGCGACGGATTCGTTGAATCAGTGCAGGCCATGCGCCGCCGGGTGACCGAACACATCCCGCCCGCCGAAGAACAGCGCCAGATCAAGCTGGGCCGTGGCGGACTGCGCGACGTCGAATTCACCGTCCAGCTCCTCCAGCTCGTGCACGGCAAATCGGACGAATCCCTCCGCCGGCGCGACACGACGTCGGCCATCGCCGCGCTGTCCACCGGCGGCTACATCGGCCGGGCGGATGCGGCCGCGTTCGACCATGCCTACCGTTACCTGCGCCTGCTCGAGCACCGCATCCAGCTTTTCCAGCTGCGCCGCACACACCTCATGCCGGTCAAGGAGGAACCCCTCCGCACCCTGGCCAAGGCCGTGCTGGGGCCGTTCTCCACGGACCGGCCGCACCCCGACGCCCTCCTGGCCGCGTGGCAAAAGACCAAGCGCTCCGTCCGCGAACTCCATGACCGGATCTTCTACCGCCCGCTCCTGAACACGGCCGCCAAGCTCAGCAGCGAGGACGCACGCCTGACTCCCGAAGCCGCGCAGGGCCGGCTCGCGGCGCTCGGTTACCGGGACCCTCAAGGCGCGCTCCGCCACATCGAGGCCCTGACGGCCGGTGTCAGCCGGCGGGCCGCCCTGCAGCGGCAGCTGCTGCCCATCCTCCTCGGCTGGCTGGCCGAGGGCGTGGACCCCGACGCCGGTCTGCTCGCCTTCCGCAGGATCAGCGAGGCCCTTGGCACCACGCACTGGTACCTCGGCATGCTCCGCGATTCGGCGGCGGCGGCCGAGCGGCTGTGCCATATGCTGTCCAACTCCCGGCTCATTGCCGACCTCCTCGAAGTCTCGCCGGAATCGGTGTCCTGGCTGGGGACGGACAAGGAACTCGCGCCGCTCAGCTTTGAGGCGCAGTGGCAGGAGATCACCTCCAAGATGTCCCGGCACGCGGACCCGGAAAGCGCCATGCGCCTCATCCGGCTCATCCGCCGCCGTGAAATCCTGCGGATCGCCATCGCGGACAGCGCCGGCCTGCTCCGCCAGGACCAGGTGGGGGCCGCCCTGGCCGAGACGGACCGCGCCGCCATCCTGGGCGCCCTGCGGGTGGCCGAAAACATTGTCTCCGCAACCGGCCCGCTGAAGACCTCGGTGCTGGTGGTGGCCATGGGAAGGCAGGGCGGACTGGAGATCGGCTACGGGTCCGACGCCGACGTCCTGTACGTCCACCGTGCGCTGCCCGGAGCCTCGGACGATGAAGCCCAGCAGCAGGCCGCGAAGATCGTGGGCCATCTTTCCACCCTGCTGACGCAGCCGCTGAAGCCGGCGATCATGGCTGAGCGGGTTCTTGCCGTGGACGCAGACCTCCGCCCGGAGGGCAAGAACGGGGCCATGGTGCGGTCACTCGAGTCCTACGGCGAGTACTACCGCCGCTGGTCGCTCATCTGGGAGGCACAGGCGCTGCTCCGTGCCCGGCCGATTGCCGGTGACGACGCGCTTGCGGCGGACTTCGTGAAGCTGATCGATCCCATCCGCTACCCGGAGGCGGTTTCCGATGCGGACGTCCGGGAGATACGCCGTATCAAAGCGCGGGTGGAATCCGAGCGCCTGCCCCGCGGCGCGGATCCCGCCAGACACCTCAAGCTGGGACGCGGCGGCCTGAGCGACGTGGAATGGCTGGTGCAGCTGCTGCAGCTCCAGCATGCCGGGAAACATCCCGAACTGCGCACCACGTCCACCCTCAAGGCCCTGCACGCGGCGTCCACGCTGGGGCTGCTGGAGGACGAGGACGCCCGCCTGCTCGCTGACGCGTGGCGGCTTGCCAGCCGGATCCGTTCCGCGAACGTGATCTGGACGGGCCGAGCTTCCGACCTGCTGCCCTCCTCGCGGCGCGACCTGGAGGCGGTTGCCCGGTGGTGCGGCTTTGAGGAGGGAATGGCCACGGCCTTCGAGGAGGAGTACCTGAGGGTCAGCAGGAGGGCCCGCGCGGTGTTCGAGAAGGTCTTCTACGGCCACTGAACCGGTGCTAGGTTGGGGCGCATGGCTACCCAAATCTTCATGAACCTGCCGGTCAGGGACCTCGACAGATCAGTGCAGTTCTTCACCGCACTGGGCTTTACGTTCAACCCGGACTACACGGACGAGAACGCCACCTGCATGGTGATCAACGACGACGCCTTCGTGATGCTCCTCGTGGAAAAGTTCTTCAAGACGTTCACCGCCAAGGAGATCGTGGACGCGACCTCGGCAACCGAGGCCATCATGGCCTTCTCCGTGGACAGCCGGGACGCCGTGGACCACATGGTGGGCAAGGCCCTGGCCGCCGGCGGAACCGAATCGCAGCCGGCGCAGGATTACGGGTTCATGTACAGCCACAGCTTCCAGGATCCGGACGGGCACCTGTGGGAGGTCATGTGGATGGATCCGGCAGGTCCGCCCACCGACGGGGCGGCACCTGCCTCCTGACGGATCATGAGTCCGGACGTATGGCTCATTCCGTTGCGGGACCTGGACGCCGATGCCCGGGCCATCCAGCTGGGCGCTGTTGCGGAACTGGAACTGGGCCCGGGCCAGCGGGAGTTTGTGGGCGACCCGCTGCGCATGATGCTGGCAGGGCTGGAGGACGGTTCCCGCAGGCCCTATGTCATCGAGGCCGGCGGCAGTGCTGCCGGGGTGCTGACCCTGCAGTCGGGGGCAGCCCGTCTCGCCGGCTGGCCCGACGACGACTCCGCCTGGCTGCTTCGCGGGTTCCTGATCGACAGGCGCCGGCAGCGCCAGGGCCTGGGCCAGGCGGCAGCCTCGGCGGCGGTGGCCGCTGCCGCCAAACTGACGGCCAGGCTGGGAGGCGGCCAGGCCGGCGTCGTGCTTTCAGTCAACGAGCGCAACCCGGCCGGGCAGGGAGCCTACCTGAAAGCGGGTTTTGCGGACAAAGGCGTTTATCTGGGCGGCGAGACCGGCCCGCAGCGGACCATGTACGCGGCCTTCTGAACGGTCATCCGGCGCAGAATCAGCGGCAGACCGTTGCGCCGGCACGGGGGCATGCCTACGCTGTGTGTTGGCAGTGCACTTCAAACCTTGTTGGGGGGAAGGCTTGAAAAGGTCTTCGTCTCGGAGGCACTCGCCGGAACAGGCTGGCGCCCGGTCTCAGCACGTCGGGAGCCAGCTTCCTAAGCGCGGACCGCGCCAGGACGTGGCACGCCAGGATGCGGACCATGCCCGCGCGCAGGCGAAGGGCAGCCGCGCCCGCAGGGTCAGGCGGGCTGAACTGGTGCTCATCGGGGCGGGCGTCGCGGCCACGCTCGTAGCGGCGGCATACCAGTACGCCGGGATCAGGAGCACTCTGGAAAGCAGCACCGCTTCCTCCCTCTACGCCCAGCAGCAGGAGATCGACAGGATCTTCGTGGACAACGTCGACCTCCAGCCGTACTTCTGGCACCGCCAGGAGCTCCCCGATCCATCGGCAATCCGGGACCCTGCGGCGAAGCTGGACGCGGAGCAGCTGGCGGGCCGGGCGGAAGCGACGGCCCACCGCATCCTTGATCACTTCGCCCATCTCAGGTACCAGATGGGAACGCAGGCCTTCACCTCCGAGCGGGCAGACTGGGAGGCCTACATGCGGAGGAGTTTCGCGGACTCGCTCATTCTGTGCCGCGCGCTGCGGGGAGACCAGGAGGCCTTCGGCGGCTCCGGTCCGGACTCCCTCTGGGGTCGGTACGCGGAGCAACCCTGCCGGGGAACATGACCGGAGAACGGCCAAGGGCGGCCACCGGTCAGTAACCGGTGGCCGCCCTTGGCAGTGGCGGGAGGATCCCCCTCAGGTCAAACAGTCAGACTAGACGCCGTAGTAGAGCTCGAACTCGTAGGGGTTCGGGCGCAGGGACAGCGGTCGGATCTCGTTCTCGTACTTGTATTCGATCCAGGTGTCGATCAGGTCCTGGGTGAACACGCCACCGGCCTGCAGGAACTCGTTGTCCTCAGCCAGTGCCTGCAGGGCTTCCTCGAGGGTGCCCGGAGCCTTGGGGATGTCCTTGGCTTCTTCGGCGGGGAGCTCGTAGAGGTCCTTGTCGATCGGAGCCGGGGGCTCGATGCGGTTGCGGATGCCGTCGATGCCGGCCATCAGCTGGGCAGCGAAGGCCAGGTACGGGTTGGAGGAGGGGTCCGGAGCGCGGAACTCGATGCGCTTGGCCTTCGGGTTGGAGCCCGTGATCGGGATACGGATACCGGCGGAGCGGTTGCCCTGCGAGTAAACCATGTTGACCGGGGCTTCGAAGCCCTTGACCAGGCGGCGGTAGGAGTTGACCGTCGGGTTGGTGAACGCGAGGACAGCGTCAGCGTGCTTCAGCAGGCCGCCGATGTACCAGCGGGCGGTGTCGGACAGGCCGGCGTAGCCCTTCTCGTCGTAGAACAGCGGCTCGCCGTTGCTCCACAGCGACTGGTGGCAGTGCATGCCCGAACCGTTGTCACCGAAGACCGGCTTCGGCATGAAGGTGACGGACTTGCCCCAGGCGTCGGCGGTGTTCTTGATGACGTACTTGAACTTCTGCAGGTCATCGGCCGCGTGGGTCAGCGTGGTGAACTTGTAGTTGATCTCGGCCTGGCCGGCGGAGCCCACTTCGTGGTGGCTGCGCTCGACCTCGAGGCCGGCCTCGTCCAGGGCGACACACATGGCGTCACGCAGATCCGCCTGCTTGTCGGTCGGGGAAACCGGGAAGTAACCGCCCTTGACGGGGGTCTTGTAGCCGAGGTTTCCGCCCTCTTCCTCGCGGCCGGTGTTCCAGTGAGCTTCTTCGGAGTCGATCTTGTAGAAGCTGCCCTCGGGGGAGGACTTGTACTGGACGTTGTCGAAGACGAAGAACTCGGCTTCGGGAGCGAAGAACGCGGTGTCGGCGATGCCGGTGGAGGCGAGGTAGGCTTCAGCCTTCTCTGCCACGCCACGGGGGTCGCGGTGGTACGGGTCGCCCGTACGGGGGTTCACGATCGAGAAGTTCAGCGCAAGGGTCTTCTCCATGCGGAAGGTGTCCAGGAACGCGGTGGTGACGTCCGGAATGAGCTGCATGTCAGACTCGGCGATGCCCTGGAAGCCGCGGATGGAGGAACCATCGAACAGCTGGCCGTTGACGAAGAAGTCAGCGTCCACGCTCTTGGCGGGCACGTTGAAGTGCTGCTGAACGCCGGGGAGGTCGGTGAAGCGGATATCGATAAACCGAATGTCTTCATCTTTGATGAACTTGAGGACTTCGTCCGCAGTCTTGAACATCTATGCTCCTTACGCATATGTAATAACTGGCTAGAAAGCCAAGTGGTCCAGCGCAATCCAATGGGCGGAAACACAAAAGTGCCCCGCTCCAGGCTCGCTAGCAACTGTTACCACCCTAGGGATTCGGGATTTCCCGTCCGTGTCCGCTTTGTTTCCGGCAGGTTACAGAACCTACTGATATGTAAACGCTATACGGTGTCCACACTGTGGTCCATGCCTATCCAGAGTATGAACGTCCGCGGGGCCGCGGGCGGCTCGGTAAACTTGGTGGGTGGTAGATCGCAAAGACATCGGTTCGTGGCTCAGCGGGCCGGACACTTCCGGCATTTCCAAGTACCCGGGGGAGCGCCTGGGCTTTCCCGAGTCGGGGCCGGGGTCCATGGCCCGTGCAGGCCGGCGGATCCTGGCGATCACCATCGACTGGACCATCGCCCTGCTGATCAGCAACGTGTTCCTCGGCGGGAATTCCATGGCCACCCTGGGGATCTTTGCGGTGGAGCAGATCCTGCTGATCGGAACCTTGGGCTACAGCATCGGCCACCGCGCGATGGGCATCCACGTGGTGAAGCCGGACGGCTCAGCGGCCGGCCCGCTGGCCGCCTTGGTTCGCACTGTCCTGCTGTGCCTCGTGATCCCGGCGGTCATCTTCGACCCCGACCATCGCGGACTCCATGACAAGGCCATGAACACGGTCCTCGTCCGCATGTAGCTGGCTGTCCGCATCCAGCTGACCGTCGGCCGGAAGCTGCACGGGGGAGAGGTATCCCCGGCGGAGCGCCCACCGCTCAAACAGGACGGTGGCGAAGGGAAAAACAGCCGAGAGTCCTGCGAACAGCGCCACCCTGAAGGGCCAGCGCTGCAGCCGCCACAGCACAAGGGCTGCTACTCCGTAGCCGATGAAAAGCGCGCCGTGCACCGGGCCGGCAATCTCCACGCCGAGTTCGGTGGTCCCGGCTATCCACTTGAAGTACATGCCGGCGAGGAGCGCCGCCCAGCTGAAGGCTTCGGCCACCGCCAGCAGGCGAAAGACTCGGACGACGGCGGACGGGAGTTTCACAGGAGGCTCCGGCTTCTGTAGGGGCTGGGGTCTGGCTGGTTTCACAATGCCGTTCAAGCGGGCAACTACGCTAAGACGGGCAACTCTGCTTAAACGAGGAACGCCCCGGGGCCGGCGCAAGTGCGGCGGCCGCCAGGGCGTTCCAAGCGGATTAGCGTCCGCGCTGGGGGCGGGCCTTGTAGGGGTCCACGCCCTTGGGGATCGGAAGGCGGGTGCCCAGCGACGAGATGCGCTTGGACACGGCGCTGACCTCGGTCTTGGTCAGCTCGTTGTTGAGCTTGTTCATCTTTTTCGCCACCTGGCTGATGGGGACCTGGCCGTCGCCGCGCCCGGTTTCGATGACGTGGATGGTGACGTTGGGAAGGATGCGCGCCAGCTTCTTCCGCTCGCCTTCGATCAGCGGGCGCACACGGTGGGTGGGGCCTTCAGCCACGAGCACGACGCCGGGACGCCCGACGGCGCGGAACACGGCGTCCTGGGTGCGCGGGTTCACAGCCACGGGCTGCTCCTCGGTGATCCAGCCGCGCTTCAGCGTGCTGAGGGCAGCTCCGGACGCACCCGGCTGGTTCTCGATCTGGGCGAAGGCAGCCCGTTCAGCCCGGCGCGACAGGATGAATGTAGCCGCCAGGAAACCCAGCGGGATGCCGATGATCAGGCCTGTAATCCAGTTATTCAGCAGCAGGCCGACAATGAGGCTGACGGCCACGACGCCCAGGAACGCCAGCAGCATGAGCCACGGGACCATGGGGTCGTGGCGGCGGGTCATGTTGAAGACCTCGCGGATCTGCTTGAGCCGGCTGGGCTTCTTTTCCTTCACGGCCTTCGGCTTGCGTCCGAAAAGACCGCGCTTGGAACCATCAGCGGCTGCAGGGGTGTTGTTGCTGGAATCAGGGGATTTCGCCATAGTGCCTTAATTCTACGTGATTCACGACAAAGGGCCGGACGCCGAAAAGATCCGGCGTCCGGCCCTTGGCCACGGGAAATGCCTGGTGCTACTGGTGCGCCGCGAGCAGGGAGCTGGCTTCCTGGCGGGTGGTTCCGGAGTCCTGGATGCCGTCGGCGATGTGGGCGAGTTCGGCGGGGATGTCGCGGCCTTTTTTGCGCATGGCGGTGGCCCAGAGCCGGCCGGCGCGGTAGGAGGAGCGGACCAGGGGGCCGGACATGACGCCGAGGAACCCGATCTCCTCGGCTTCGTGCTGGAGGTCGACGAATTCCTGGGGTTTGACCCAGCGGTCCACGGGCAGGTGGCGTTCGGAGGGGCGCAGGTACTGGGTGATGGTGATCAGGTCGCAGCCGGCCTGGTGCAGGTCGGCCAGGGCTTCGGAGATTTCCTGCCGGGTTTCGCCCATGCCCAGGATGAGGTTGGACTTGGTGACCATGCCCAGGTTCCGGCCCTGGGTGATGACGTCCAGGGAGCGTTCGTAGCGGAACGCGGGGCGGATGCGCTTGAAGATCCGGGGCACGGTTTCGACGTTGTGCGCGAAGACCTCGGGGGCGGAGTCGCAGATCGCGGCGATGTGCTCGGGTTTGCCGGAGAAGTCCGGGATGAGGAGTTCGACGCCGGTGCCGGGGTTCAGCTCGTGGATCTTGCGGACCGTTTCGGCGTAGAGCCAGACGCCTTCGTCGGCGAGGTCGTCGCGGGCGACGCCGGTGACGGTGGCGTAGCGGAGGGCCATGGCCTGGACGGAGCGGGCGACCTTGGTGGGTTCGAACATGTCGACGGGGGAGGGTTTGCCGGTGTCGATCTGGCAGAAGTCGCAGCGGCGGGTGCATTCGGAGCCGCCGATGAGGAAGGTGGCTTCCTTGTCTTCCCAGCATTCGAAGATGTTGGGGCAGCCGGCCTCTTCGCAGACGGTGTGCAGGCCTTCCTTCTTGACCAGGTTCTTCAGGCCGACGAACTCAGGGCCCATCTGGACCTTGGCCTTGATCCAGTCCGGTTTGCGTTCCACCGGGGTGGCCGCATTGCGCTGCTCGATCCGCAGCATTTTCCGGCCTTCTGGTGCCAGTGTCACAGGAGAGCTCCTTCGGGGGTTGCAACTAGGGCGTCTTCATTGTTGCGCAGTTCCTCGGTGATCCGCGAAACGAGATCGGCGGGGGACACGTCGCGGCCCGTTTCCTGGGCGATGGTGGTCACACCGGCATCGGTGATCCCGCAGGCGATGATCTGGGCGTAGGGTGCGAGGTCGTTGTTGCAGTTGATGGCGAAGCCGTGCATGGTCACGCCCTGGCTGACCCGGATGCCGATGGCGGCGATCTTGCGGGCAGGGCCCTTGGCGTCCTCGTCGATCCAGACACCTGCGCGCCCCTTGATCCGGACCGCCGGGATGCCGTAATCCGCGAGCACCGCGATGATCACGGCCTCCAGCCGCTCGACGTAGTCCCGGATGCCGGCCTTGTTCTTCAGCTTGATAATCGGGTATCCGATCAGCTGGCCCGGGCCGTGCCAGGTGAGCTTGCCACCGCGGTCCACGGGAACCACGGGAGTGCCGTCGAAGGGCCGCTCGTGATCCTCGGTCAGTTTTCCGGCCGTGTAGACGGCGGCATGTTCAAGGAGGAGTACGGTGCTGGGGGCCTTGCCGGCCAGGACATTTTCATGGATTTCGCGCTGGATGTCCCAGGCATGGCTGTAATCAACGAAATCCGGGGCAAGACCGAGCTTTGTGAACTCAAGAGTCATGCATTCCAGCTTAGACCTCAGCCGGCGTCCTGCCCGGGAGTGTGCCCAAGCTCTCACCCCGTCCCTGGTCACATTCCGCGCCATTCCGGATCGTGGCCGGGCGGGCCCCGGCCCGCCTGTGGATAACTTCTGCAGGAATTGCCGGTTTCCGGTACTCCTTAAGCCATGGACCAGCACAGCTTGGAAAACCACAGCCTGGAAAACCACAGCGCCTCCATGCACGGTTCTGCCCGGGAGGCACCCGCCGTCGCGGGCTACTCGGTATGCCGGCGGCTGGGCCGTGGCGGCAGCGCCGAAGTCTGGCTAGTGTCGCAGGACTCCACCGGCGTGAAGCTGGCGCTGAAGTGCTTTGGCCGGCGCTCTGGCAGTGGTGAACTGGACAGCGGTGAAATGGTCAGTAGGTCCAAAGCCAGCGAGGAGGATCTCCGCCGGGAACTTCTCGTCATGTCCGTCCTGGACCACGAACACCTCGTCAAGGCCTATGGCGTGGTCAGGTTGGATGAACCTGGCAGGACGGATGAACCGGGCGAGGTGGATGAACCGGGCAAGGCGGACGGCGCTGGAGAGTGCAGTTTTGGCCTCCTGATGGACTACGCGCCTGGGGGTTCGCTCCAGGAATTGGTCACGGCCAGGCGAACCCTGGGCGTCGGTGAAACGGTCACGGTCCTGACTCCTATCGCGCAGGTCCTGGGCTATCTGCATGGCAAGGGCTTCACGCACTCGGACGTCGCACCAGGCAATGTACTTTTCACCGCCCATGGAAAGCCGCTGCTGGCCGATCTCGGTGTCGCCCGGATGGTGGGCGACGCTTCCGGCGTTCCCGACCAGCAGACCGGCGGCTTTGCGGATCCCGCGCCGGTGGACGCGGTCCGCGCTGGTCTTCAGCCGGAACGCGACGTCTACGCTGCCGCCGCCTTGGGCTGGTACTGCCTCACCGGCCAGCCACCTCCGCCGTCCGCAGCCAGGCCGCCGCTCTCTCTGCTTGTGCCGGACGTGCCCTCCGACCTGGCGGCGGCGCTGGAGGCGGGACTCAGTGAAAACCGGCGGCAACGCCCGGCTGCCGCTGAGTTTGCTACCGCCGTCTACCGCAGCGCGGCCGCCGTCCCCCTGGACCTGTCGCGCTCGGTGCATGACACCGTCCTGCCGGAGTTGCTGACGCGCAGGCCTGTCCCGTCGTCCGGCGGGAGGCTGAAGAAGCGCCTGCTCGCTTGGGGCAGACGACTGAAGACCACGGGCTGGGTGCGGGCGTTGGGCCGGCTGTCATCACGCGGGGAATCGCGTGATGTATTGACGTTGCCGGCTGCGGCCCTGCCGGAGGCGACTGTCCGGGTCACCGGAGACAGGCACGGTGTCAGGCGCGCTGCTGCCGGGCATGCAGCTGACAGGGATAGCGTGGTCAGGCGCACCGAAAGGCACGCGACGGTCCGGCGTACCGCGGTCGGCCAGGCGCGCCGGCACTCTAATGACAGCCGCCGCTCCCCGGACAGGCAGCATGCCGCGGACACCAGTCACATGGCAAGACGCAGGGCGGAACGGGGACCCACTGACAGACAGCCCCCTGACATACAGGCCACTGACGCAGAGACCGCTGGCAGGCGAACCCGAAGCAGGCGGGCCCCGGGCACAGGGGCTGGGGCGCCGACGCGGGTCCGCGGGGACGCCGGAGCCGGCTCGGGCGGTAGGCGCCGTCTGGCAGTAACGGGCGGCGTGCTTGCAGCAGCCTTGCTTGCCGCCGCCGGACTTCTGGGACTTCCTGGGGCGGCGCAGGAGTCAGGCCAGGCGCGGGACCCAGGCCAGGCGGCCCAGAATCCCGCGCCAGCGGCGCGGGATACAGGCCAAGCGGCGCTGGAGGCAGTCCTTCCGCCGGGCAGCCCCGGGCCATCGCAGGGCGCCGCGGCACGGGCGGCCGCCCTGCCCGGCGAAGTCCGGCGGCGGCTCGCGGCGAAGGATCCGGCGGCGGCGGTCCTCGGACTGGCGCAGCTGCGTTCGCTGGCGCTGCGCGAGGGCAGGCTGGACCTGCTCGACGACGTCAATGCTCCGAACACCCCGGCTCATGACGCGGACCAACGGATCCGGGCCGCTCTGGAGGAATCGGGGACAGTGCTGGCCGGCTTCACCACGAGCCTCACCGGTGTGCGCCGCCTGCCCGGAAGCACGGCTGCGAGGGCCGTGGTGGCGGTGACGTCATCGACGTCGGCTTACGAGGAGCGCTCGGCCAGAGGAACGGTAAACGCCACGGGAGCGACGCGGCAGGATGTCAGGCTGCGTCTGGTTCTGGTCATGGCGGAGGGACGCTGGCGCATCGCCGATATTCTGCCGGCGGCCTGAACACCAGCCGAATGGCACAGCGGCTACTCATCTCCCCGCCACCCATTTGGCCGCCAGCGCCACCGAGGGATGCCGCCAGGTGAATCCGCTGTCCCTGAGCAGCACCGGCTCGATCCGCTGGCTCGCGAGGAGGAGTTCGTCGGCCAGCTTGCCCATGACGAGGCGCAGCGCAGGGGCCGGCGCGCGCAGCAGGGCCGGGCGGCGAAGCGCCTTTGCCAATCCGGCCACGAGCGTGTTCACGTCGGCAATTTCCGGTGCGGCAACATTCACGGGGCCCGAGTTCCCGGACGTGAGGAGGAATTCGAAAGCAGACGTGAGATCGGGGAGAGTGATCCATGGCCAGTACTGCCGGCCATTGCCCAGCGGACCGCCAATCCCGGCCCGCAGCAGGGGCAGCAGGCGCCCCATGGCTCCGCCCGACCTGCTCAGCACCACTGCCGTCCGCGGGGTCACCACCCGGACATCGGCGGGGGCCTCGCGGGCTGCCGCCTCCCACTCGACGCAAATGCGCGCCATGATGCCCTGCCCGGCGGGGGAGTTCTCGGTCAGCATGGCGTGGCCCGCGTCGCCGTAGTAGCCGGCGCCCGACTGGCTGATGAACGTCCCGGGCGGGGAGTCAAGGTGGCGCATCGCCGACGTCAGTGTCCGGGTGGGATCGAGGCGGGACCGGAAGAGCTCATCGATCCGGCGGGCCGTCCATGGCCTGGCGCCGATGTTGGCGCCCGAGAGGTTGATGACGGCGTCGGCGCCCTCAAGGCTGCCCGGGTTCAGGGTTCCGGTGGCGGGATCCCAGGGGATTTCCGACGGCGACGACGGCGGCCGCCTTACCAGCCGGACGACGTCGTGCCCGTCGGAGGTGAGGTGGGAGGAGAGTGCGGTTCCGATGAGCCCGGAGGCGCCGGCCATGACGATACGCATGATCCATATCACCATGCCCGGCACGGCAGGGCACCTCCCCGATGGCCCATGTCGCGTTGACTATGATCGAACGATGACCTCTTCGAGTTACCTCCGGTTCCCTCATGTCCACGGCGATCTGGTCACGTTTGTGGCCGAGGACGACGTCTGGATTGCCCCCCTCAGCGGCGGCCGCGCGTGGCGTGTTTCCTCGCTCCAACTGCCCGCCCGCAACCCGCGCTTTACGCCGGACGGGAAGAAGCTGGTCTGGACGGTCGTGCAGGGGACTGCTCCCGAGGTGGTCATCGCCGATGTCGACGGCGGGGGATACCGCCAGTTGACCTTCTTCGGGCACAGCACCACCCGGGTTAAGGGCTTTACCCCTGCCGGGGACATCGTGGTCACCAGCGCGTTCCGCCAGGCCGAGAGCCGCCACACACATGCCTACCGGCTGTCCACCGAAGGCGGCTGGGCCGAGGAGCTTCCGCTGGGGCCGGTCGAGTCCGTGACCTTCGGACCGGAACTCGGGGACGAAAAGCCGGTGGTGGTGGGCAGCGTGCTGTCCCGTGAACCGGCCTGGTGGAAGCGCTACCGTGGCGGCACCGCAGGAAAGCTCTGGATCGACAGCGACGGAAACGGCGAGTTTGAACGCCTCGTGCCCGAACTGGACGGCAACCTCGCCGATCCCATGTGGGTGGACGGGCGCATCGCCTTCCTCTCGGACCACGAAGGCTACGGCAACCTGTACTCGGTCCTGCCCGGCGGCGGGGACCTGCGGCGCCACACCGACCACGAGGACTTCTACGTCCGCCACGCCTCCACCGACGGCAAGCGCGTGATCTTCGAATCGGCCGGCGAGCTCTGGCTCCTGCATGACCTTGGGTCCGAGGCCGTCCGGTTGGACGTCACGCTCGGATCGGCATCCCAGGGCCGCCGCCCCTCCCTTCTCAAGGTCTCCAAACACCTCGGTGACGTCCGGCCGGACACCACCGGGGAAGCAAGCGCCGTTGAATCGCACGGAACCATCCACTGGCTGCGGCACAAGGACGGACCGTCCCGTGTCGTGGAAGCGACGGCCGGCGTCCGCGCCCGCCTGCCGCGTCCTCTTCCCGACGGCCGCATCGCCTACGTGGCAGATCACGACGGCGACGAGGCCCTGTTCATCAGGGAAATCGCCCCGCAGGTTCCGGCAAACGGCGGCGCAGCCCCGGCAACCAAGGTGGCCAGGACCAGTGCCGCGCCGGAGACCACGTCCGTGGCAGACCAGCAGGAAGCCGCGTCTCCGGCGGTCCCCTTGCCCAGCCCCGTTTCCGCCGCCGGCGTCACGGGACCCCGTGTTGCAGCTGCCCGCGCCGCCCACCCGGTGGCCGACGATGCTGCGGCCGACCTCGCGCCGGCGGAGGCAGCCGCCGAAACCGCGGCCGGCCAGACAACGGGAACAGTGGCGGCCGAATCAAGCCCGCTCACGGTCCGGTTCCCCAGGCCTTCACGCGCCAGCGCGATCGAAGCGAGCCCCGACGGCCGGTGGATCGCCATCGGAACCGCGTTTGGCGACCTGTACATTGCGGATGCCCAGGACGGTACGCTGACGGCGGTCACCAGCATCGGCGAGGGCAGCATCGAGGACCTCGCCTGGTCGCCGGACTCCGGCTGGCTCGCCTGGTCCGAACCGGTGACCTCCTTTGGCTCACGCAGCCGCCTGCGGCTGGTCCGCGCCGGTGTCCCGGAAAAGCCTGCCATCGTGGAGGTGACGGACGGGCGCTTCCGGGACGAATCGCCGTCGTTCTCCCCGGACGGCAAGTTCCTTGCCTTCCTTTCCAACCGCAGTTTCGATCCGGTCTACGACGGCCATTCCTTCGACCTGTCCTTCCCCAGCCCGATCAAGCCCTATCTCGTGGCGCTGGCAGCGGACACGGCGTCGCCGTTCGGTCCCGGCGTGGCCCTGGCAGAAGGCTCCGAGACGAAGCGCGATGCAGCCAAGGCCGGCGCACCCGCCGAGGGCAAGACGGCGCCGGCCGACGTCCGGGTGGATGCCGAAGGCCTCGCCCACCGGGTCATCAGCGTCCCTGTTCCGCAGGGCAACTACTCGGACCTGACCGCCGCCGACGGTGCGCTGCTGTGGCTCGACAGCGCCCTGGCCGGCGTCACCGGGGAGGGCCGCGCAAGCCTGGAGGACAAGAACGCAGCCCCGAGCCTGGTCCGCTTCGACCTGGCCAAGCGCAAGAGCACCACCCTCGTGGAGGCCCTGGACAGCTACCGCCTCTCCGGTGACGGCAAGAAGGTGGTCCTCGTCCACGACAAGCAGGTCCGGGTGGTGCCCTCCGACGCCAAGGCCGACGAGGACTCCGGCCAGCTGGTCAAGGTGGACCTCACCCGCATCCGCGTCCTGATGGACCCCCTGAGCGTATGGGGCCAAGCGTTCGACGAGGCGTGGCGGCTGCAGCGTGACTTCTTCTGGACGGAGGACATGGCCGGCCAGGACTGGGACTCCATCCACGCCCGCTACCGTCCGCTCGTGCAGCGGCTCGGATCGCATGACGACCTGGTGGACCTGCTGTGGGAGCTGCACGGCGAGCTCGGCACGTCGCACGCCTACGTCCGCCCCGCGGCGGCCGTTGAAAACGGCAGCAACGGCCAGGGCAGGCTCGGCGCCGACCTCGCCTTCACCGGCGAGGGCTGGGAAATCGAGCGCATCCTGGCCGGCGAGTCGTCGGACCCGCTGGCCACCTCGCCCCTGACCCGGCCGGGCGCCGACGCCAAGGCCGGGGACGTCCTGCTGGCGATCGACGGCGTGCGCCTGACCGAGTCGCTGACGCCGGCCATGCAATTGGTGGGCGCGGCCGGGCGCGCGGTGGAACTGACCATCCGCAACGGCGCAGGCCATGGCGAAACGGCCGGAGTCCAGCGGCGGATCGCCGTCGTCCCGATCAGGGATGAGGAACGGCTCCGGTACCAGGACTGGGTGAACGCCAATCGCCGCACGGTCCGCGAGGCGTCGGACGGCAAGTTCGGCTACCTGCATATCCCGGACATGCTGGCGAACGGCTGGGCGCAGCTCCACCGCGACCTGGACACCGAGACGGCGCTTGACGGCCTCATCGTCGACGTGCGCCGCAACCGCGGCGGGCACACCTCCCAGCTCGTCGCCGAACTGATCGGGCGGAAGGTGACCGGCTGGAGCATGCCCCGCGGCGAAAAGCCCCGGACATATCCGCACCACGCACCTCGCGGGCCGGTCATCATCCTGGCCGACGAATTCGCGGGGTCCGACGGTGACATCATCACCCAGGTGTCCAAGCTGCGCGGCATCGGCCCGGTGATCGGCACCCGCACGTGGGGCGGCGTCGTCGGCATCGACAACCGCTTCACCCTGGCCGACGGAACGGGTGTGACCCAGCCCCGCTACGCCACGTGGTTCGGCGGCGGAGTGGGCTGGAGCGTCGAAAACCACGGCGTGGCCCCGGACATCGAGGTCACGTTCCCGCCCCACGCCTACGCGGCCCGCCAGGATCCGCAGCTGGAGTCCGGCATCACGGCGCTGAAGGAGATGGTGCAGGAGCTCCCAACGGACCGTCCGCCGCTCCGCGAGGGCTACCGCCGGCTGCGTCCGGAGCCGTTGCCGGCCCGCCGCCACAGCCAGGCATAGCCGCAAAGCCCGGGTAGCCGCAAAGCACGGTCAGCCTTAAAGCGCTGAAGGCCCTGTTCCCCTGGATTTCTCCAGGGGAACAGGGCCTTCGGGCTTTAAGATCAGGAGGCCAGTGTGGCGTCCAGGGTGATCTCGATGCCGGTCAGGGCCTGGGATACCGGGCAGCCCTTCTTGGCGGATTCGGCGATGCGCTGGAAATCCTCTTCCGAGATGCCGGGAACGCGGGCGTTCAGGGTCAGGTGGCTGCCGGTGATGCCGGTGCCGGGCTGGAAGCCGACCTCTGCCTTGGTGTTGACCTCGTCCGGGGTGAAGCCGGCCTGGCTGAGCTCGTGGCTGAACGCCATGGAGAAGCAGGCGGAGTGTGCCGCGGCGATGAGCTCTTCGGGGCTGGTCTTGCCGCCCGCCGCTTCGGTGCGGGCCTTCCAGGTGACGTCGAACGTGCCGAGGCCCGAGCTGTCCAGGGTCGTGTTGCCTGAGCCTTCCGTCAGGCTGCCGGTCCATACAGTGTGCGCGTTGCGTGTTGTAGCCATGTCACTCCTCAACGTTGATTCGATCCGGGGATGCGGCAGCAGCCGTTGCCCCGCCGCTACCAATCCTATGGATTCAGTCCGTCCGGTGCACGGGTTGTCCGCTGTCAGAGGATTATGACCGAACTGCCGGATTTGCGGACTGGTTCGGGGTTGATTGCCCTGTTAGTTCCACAGGGTGGCGATGGCGATGTTGATCAGTGCCAGCCCGCCAACGCCGTGTGCGAGGCCGGTTGAGACGGGCTGCCCGTTCTTGACCTTGCGCGCTCCAATGACGGCCAGGACTGCGACGACGACGGCGATGACGAACTTGATGCCCAGCTTGGCGTAGTTCGGGTGGGCGTCGGGCATAAGCGGAAGGAGGCCCATCATGGCGATGCCCGTAAGCAGCTGCAGGAAGGCTCCGTCGCGCTGGCGGGGGTGCACGGTGGGCTGCTTCATCGTGGCGATCCAGTAGCCCACGATCATGGCGGCTCCGACGACGTGCAGGAACACCAGAATGTTGAAGAGAATAGTCATGGCACCAGCTTAGCCAGTCTGTTCTACGTCCTGTAGCAAATCCACGCGTGGCCCTGTGGCGGCTTAGAAAGTCGCCTCGTGATGGTTAAATAACGACGGCGGTGCGGGCCTTCCGGTGGCAATCCACCGGCGCCCGCACCGCCGTCGTTCTTGGCAGTTGGCTACAGTCCCAGGTCCGCTTCGAAGGCGCCCTCTTCGAGGCGGGCCTTCAGCGTCTGCAGGAAGCGTCCTGCATCCGCACCGTCCACCAGGCGGTGGTCGTAGGTGAGGGACAGGTACATCATGGAGCGGATGGCGATCGAGTCGTCACCGTTCTCGTCCTGGACCACGACGGGGCGCTTAACGATCGCGCCGGTGCCCAGGATGCCGACCTGCGGCTGGTTGATGATCGGGGTGTCGAACAGCGCACCGACGGAACCGATGTTGGTGATGCTGAACGTACCGCCGGACAGCTCGTCGGGGCCGATCTTGCCGCTGCGGGTGCGGTCTGCGACGTCGGCGATCTTGCCGGCGAGACCGGCGAGGTTCAGGTTGCCGGCGTCGGAGATGACCGGAACCAGCAGGCCCTTGTCGGTGTCGACGGCGATCGCCAGGTGCTCGGCGTTGTGGTAGGTGATTTCCTGCTTGTCCTCGTCGTACGCAGCGTTGAGCTTGGGGTGCTGCTTGAGGGCCTCGGCCACGGCCTTGGCGATGAAGGGCAGGAAGGTGAGCTTGACGCCGTTCTGGGCCTGGAACGAGTTCTTGGCCTTGAGGCGCAGCTTGGCCACCTTGGTCATGTCCACTTCGTGCACCTGGGTCAGCTGGGTGGAGACGTCCAGCGACTCACGCATGCGGCGGGCGATGACCTGGCGGATCCTCGGAGCCTTCTGCACGGTGCCGCGCAGCGAGGATGCTGCGGCGGACGGAGCTGCGGAAGCGGCGGCGGGGGCCGCCTGGGCTGCGGCTGCCGGAGCTGCCTTCGATTCAGCAGCGGCCAGCACGTCCTGCTTGCGGATGCGGCCGCCGACGCCGGTGCCGGAGACAGCGGCGATGTCTACGCCGTGCTGGTTGGCGAGCTTGCGCACCAGGGGAGTGACGTAGCCGGACTCGGCGCCTGCGGCCGGAGCGGCCTGGGGTGCGGGCGCAGCCTGGGGAGCCGGAGCGGCCTGCGGTGCGGGCGCAGCCTGGGGAGCGGGCGCTGCCTGGGGAGCAGGCGCGGGGGCTGCTTCCTGGGCGGGGGCCGGCTTTTCAGCTGCCGGTGCGGCAGGAGCTTCGGCGGGAGCGGCGGCAGGGGCAGCGGCGCCGGATCCGATGACGGCGAGGACAGAGCCGACCTCGGCGGTCTCGTCCTCGTTGACGCGGATTTCCTGCAGCGTGCCGGCCACGGGGGACGGGATCTCGGTGTCGACCTTGTCGGTGGAAACCTCGAGCAGCGGCTCGTCTACTTCCACGGTGTCGCCAACAGCCTTGAGCCAGCGGGTGACGGTGCCTTCGGTGACGCTCTCGCCCAGAGCCGGCAGGGTGACCTCGTGGCTTTCGCCGGAGGAGGCGGGTGCGCCCTCGGCTGCAGGGGCCTCCTGGGCCGGTGCCTCTTCGGCGGGAGCGGCCGGTGCCTCTTCGGCGGGTGCAGCAGCCGGTGCTGCTGCAGGTGCCTCTTCGGCAGGAGCTGCTTCGGCAGCGCCGCCGCCGGAGCCGTCACCGATGCGCACCAGCGGGGCTCCAACTTCAGCGGTCTCGTCCTCGGCGACGAGGATTTCCTCGATGACGCCGGCGATCGGAGAGGGGATTTCAGTGTCTACTTTGTCGGTGGAAACCTCGAGCAGCGGTTCGTCCACCTCTACCCGGTCACCTACCTGCTTGAGCCAGCGGGTGACAGTTCCTTCGGTGACGCTCTCACCGAGGGCGGGCAAGTTAACGGATTCAGACATGTCGTCCCCGTTCTCCTTATTTATCTAAAGTGCGGATGATTGCTGCATTATTCGGGCCTGGTGCACCCTGCTGTTCGAG
This sequence comes from Arthrobacter sp. NPDC058097, assembly GCF_042884885.1. Lineage (NCBI taxonomy): Bacteria > Bacillati > Actinomycetota > Actinomycetes > Micrococcales > Micrococcaceae > Arthrobacter > Arthrobacter sp. NPDC058097. Next base: position 204,845 of record NZ_JBHVSZ010000006.1, on the reverse strand, counting down.
CCGGGTGCACCAGGCCCTGTTGTCTTGCGGAACGAATTAGCCGTGAAGGGCTTTGCCGGCCAGGGCAAGGTTGGCTTCGCCCAGGGCTTCGTTCTGGGTCGGGTGGGCGTGCAGCAGCTGGGCCACATCCTCCGGGTAGGCTTCCCAGTTCACGATCAGCTGGGCTTCGCCGATCTGCTCGCCCATGCGGGAGCCGAGCATGTGGACGCCCACCACCGGGCCGTCCTTCTGGCGGACCAGCTTCACGAGGCCGCCGGTGCCGAGGATGGAGCTCTTGCCGTTGCCGGCCAGGTTGTACTCCTGGGTCTCCACCTGGTCGTCGCCGAACTTCTCCTTCGCGGCCTTTTCGGTGTAGCCGACGGTGGCGATTTCCGGCTCGGAGTAGGTCACCTTGGGGATGTTGACATCCTCGACGATGACGGGCTTCAGGCCGGCGATTTCCTCGGCCACGAAGATGCCCTGCTGGTAGCCGCGGTGGGCGAGCTGGACGCCGGGGACAATGTCGCCGACGGCGTAAATGTTGCCCACGCCGGTGTGCAGGCGCTCGTTGGTGATGACGAAGCCGCGGTCGATGGTGACGCCGGCCTCTTCATAGCCAAGGTTTGCGGTGACGGGACCGCGGCCGACGGCGACGAGGAGCAGGTCGGCTTCGAAAGTCTTGCCGTCGACAAGGGTGACCTTGACGCCGTCATCGTTCTGTTCGACGCCCTGGAAGAAGACACCGGTGGAGAACTTGATGCCGCGCTTCTTGAAGGCACGCTCGAAGTTCTTGACGATTGCTGCGTCCTCGTTGGGGACCAGCGAGGGCAGGCCTTCAACGATGGTGACGTCGACGCCGAAGGACTTCCAGACCGAAGCGAACTCGACGCCGATCACGCCGCCGCCCAGGATGATGGCGCTCTTGGGGATGTAGTCCATGGTGAGGGCTTCGTCGGACGTGATGACCTTGCCGCCGATTTCCAGGCCCGGCAGCGTACGGGAGTAGGAACCCGTGGCGAGGACGATGTTCTTGCCCTTGTAGGCCGTGCCGTTCACGACGACGGTGTCGGTGCCCTGCAGCTTGCCTTCACCCTCGATGACGGTGATGCCCTTGGACTTGATCAGGCCCTGCAGGCCCTTGAACTTACCGGCGATGATGCCGTCTTTGTAGGCGTTGACGGCGGAGATGTCGATGCTGTCCAGGGTGACGTTCACGCCGTACTTGGCGGAGTCGCGGGCGTGGTCAGCCAGTTCGGCAGAGTGGAGCAGCGCCTTGGTGGGAATGCAGCCGTTGTGGAGGCAGGTTCCGCCGAGCTTGCCCTTCTCCACGAGGCCAACGGTGAAGCCAAGCTGAACGGCCCGGAGCGCCGCGGCGTACCCGCCGCTGCCACCACCGAGTACCAGGATGTCGAATTCTTGCGCAGTTGCCTGATCGGCCACTTAGACGCTCCCTCGCGTGAACGATGACACGAGAGTACGCATCATCTGGTCTTGGAAATTGCTCTGCCGTGATTATGCCAGCAGGCCTTTTCCCTTTCATTTGTGACTACCGTGGTTCACCTTAGCGAACCACTTATCCATGCTCCACCTTGCCGGTCCTTTTGTGGAGCGCTTGTGTCGAGTGTCACGCGGCTATGTGGCGAGCGGATCAGGCTTCCGCACAGCCGCGCGGCACAACGACTCAGGCGGCACTCGGACTCAGGCCAGGAGATCCTCGACGTAGGCCACCAGCGTGCGCACGGTGCAGCCGGTGCCCTGCTTCGGCGTGTAGCCGTAGGGTGCCCCGTTGTTGAAGGACGGTCCGGCGATGTCGATGTGCGCCCACGGGATGGTCTGGCCGTCCTTGTCCTTGCCCACGAATTCGCGCAGGAACACGGCCGCCGTCATCATGCCGCCGTGGCGCTCACCGATGTTGGCGATGTCCGCCACCTGGGAGTCGAGGCTGGGCCGCAGCTCTTCCGGCAGGGGCATGGGCCATACGAGCTCGCCGGCTCGGTCAGCGGCGGCCTTCAGCGGGCCGGTCACGCTGTCCGCGCCCATGATGCCGGCGGTCCGGTTGCCGAGCGCGATCAGCTGTGCGCCTGTCAGGGTGGCGACGTCGATGATGGCGTCCGGGTACTCCTGGCTTGCCGCGACGATGCCGTCGGCCATGACCAGCCGGCCTTCGGCGTCGGTGTTCAGGACCTCCACCGTCTTGCCGCCGAACATGGTCAGCACGTCGGCGGGGCGCGAGGCCGCGCCGGACGGCATGTTCTCGGCGATGCACAGCCAGGCGGTTGCCTTGACGGGCAGCCCCAGGCCGGCGATGGCCAGCACCGTGTTAAGCACGACGGCGGCTCCCGCCATGTCGCTCTTCATGTCGCCCATGCCGAGGGCCGGCTTAATGGAAATGCCGCCGGTGTCGAAGGTGATGCCCTTGCCGACCAGGGCAATCTTCCTGGTGGCCTTGGCGGGGGAGTACTCTACCTTGACCAGGCGCGGCTGCCGGGCGGAGCCCTTGCCAACGCCCATGATGCCGCCGAAGCCCTCCTTTTCCAGTCGCTTTTCATCCCACACCGTGACCTTGACGGGCAGGCCCTTGGCCAGTTCCTTGGCCGCGTCGGCGAACGACTCCGGGTAGAGGTGGCTCGGCGGCTGGTTGACGAGCGAGCGGGTGGCGTTGACGGCCTTGCCCAGCAGGCGCGCACGGTCCAGCGCGGCGTCCAGGTCCTTGCCGCCGGCCAGATCCGTGAAGATCGCGACGTCGGCCACGGGAGCCTTCAGGCCGTCCTTGGAGGAGCGGAATTCGGTGAAGGAGTACGCGCCCAGCGCGGCACCCTCGGCGATGGCGGCAACATCGGCGACCGTCGCCGTCGGGAACGCCAGCGTGACAGAGGACAGGCCCGCAAGCTGGCGGACGGCGGAGCCGGCAGCGCGGCGCAGCGCCTCCCCGGAAACCCTTCCCCCGGGGTTGACCTTGCCCACCCCGGCCAGCACGAGGATTCCCGAGCCCGTCTCCGGAAGCCCGGGAAGGCGGACCGCCTGGTCGGCAGCGCCGGTGATGCCGAGAACCTTCAGCGAGTCGCTCAGGGCCTCAACAGACTTCGCGGTCAGCGGGTTTTCCAGCAGGAACGGGCCGTCCGTGCCCTGCCCGACGCCGATGACCACCGCGTCACTTGCCGCCTTCTTCAGGTCCCTTGCAATGGCACTAAGGTTGATTTCAGTATTCTTGACCACGAGGATCGGTCCTCAATTCTCTGTGATTGTTCGGGCAGGGAGCGCAGGCATAGAGCCAATTCCGATCGTAGTCTCTCGTTCCGCAACTGCGGGGGAGCGCCGGGGAATCCGGCCGGGTGAGAGCCTCGCCACAACGCCCCGAGGAATGACGCCGCTGTTCCGGGCGTTATGAAGATTAACCCTGACCACGAAAGGAACTCGCCGTGTTTGAAAGGATTTCCGGCTCGCTGCTGGACCCCGACGCGCTCTATGCCAAGAACATTGGGCTGTTCCATAACCCTGAGCTCCGCGGGCTGAACCTGGTGATGGGCTTTACCGGCTTCGCCGATGCCGGCCACGTGGTCCGGCAGATCACCGACGAGCTGCTGGACTCTCTCGACTCTGAACGCGTCGCGGTGTTCGACGCCGACCAGCTGATGGACTACCGGTCCCGGCGTCCGCATGTGACCTTTGTTGAGGACCACCTGCAGGACTACCAGCCGCCCACCCTGGCCCTGTACCGGCTGGTTGACGGGCTGGGCAAGCCCTTCCTGTTCCTCGCCGGCTTCGAGCCTGACCTGCAGTGGGAACGCTTCGCCCGTGCGGTGGTGCAGATCGTCGAAGCCCTGGACGTCAACCTGGTGACCTGGATCCACTCGATTCCCATGCCCGTGCCGCACACCCGTCCGGTCGGGGTGACCGTGCACGGCAACCGGCCCGAACTCATTGAGGGCATCTCCTCCTGGAAGCCCACCGTGGAAGTGCCGGCCGCCGTCGGGCATGTGCTGGAACTCCGACTGACGGACGCCGGCCGCAATGTTGCCGGGTACGTGATCCACGTGCCGCACTACCTCGCCGAGGCGGAGTACCCCACAGCCGCTGTGGCCGGGCTGGAGTACCTTGGCGCTGCCACCTCCCTGATGCTGCCGACCGACCGGCTGCGCGAGTCCAGCCGTGAAGTCGGCCGGCAGATTGCCCAGCAGATCGAGGCCTCCGAAGAAGTCCAGCAGGTTGTGGCCCGGCTCGAGGCCCGCTACGACGAGAAGGCCGAGGGCACGGTCCGGCGGTCCCTGCTCGCCAACGAGAACGATGAACTGCCCGACGGCGATGCGCTGGGTGCCGCTGTGGAGGCTTACTTGGCGCGGGAAAACCCCGCGCCGTAAGCCCCGTCACGCTGCGGCATAAGACTCGTCACTGAAAGGCCAAAACCGGGCAATTTAAATAGTATTTTTGTCCGTGCCGGGGATAATAAAAGGGTGACTGCACCCCGCGCCTGGCTCATTTGGTCCATTGGCATCTTCTCTTACCTCGTGGCTGTGACGCAGCGTACGTCGTTCGGTGTAGTCGGTCTGGAGGCCACCGAGAGGTTCCACGCCAGCGCCTCGGCCATTTCTTTCTTCACGGTGCTGCAGCTGCTGGTGTACGCCGGACTTCAGATTCCGGTGGGCGTGCTGGTGGACAGGTTCGGCTCCCGCGCCATGATTGCCGGGGGCGCGCTGCTGATGGGCCTGGGCCAGCTGCAGCTGGCATTTGCCGACAGCGTCCCGGCGGGCGTGCTGGGCCGCGTGCTTGTGGGTGCCGGTGACGCCATGACCTTCATCTCCGTCATCCGGCTGATTCCGCTGTGGTTTGCGGCCGCCCGGGTTCCGCTGCTAACCCAGCTGACCGGCATGTCCGGGCAGCTCGGCCAGCTGCTGAGCGTGGTGCCGTTCGCCTTTATTCTTCACACCGCGGGCTGGGCCCCGGCTTTCCTAGCGCTGGCCGGATTCTCCGGAGTCGCCGTCGTGCTGGTGGTGCTGATGCTGCAGGACGTGCCGCCCGGCATGGCCAGGCAGGAGGCTGCCAAGGGGCTGCGTGCCACCGGCGTTTCCCTCTCGCGCGCGTGGAAGCAGCCGGGGACCCGGCTGGGGATGTGGAGCCACTTCACCATCCAGTTCAGCGGCACTGTATTCGCGATGACGTGGGGTTACCCGTTCCTGATTTCGGCGCAGGGCCTCAACTCCGGCACCGTCGCTTCGCTCATGTCCCTTTATGTGGCCGGTGCCATCGGGGCCGGGCCGCTGATCGGGCGTTTTGTTGCGCGGCACCCGCTGCGGCGGTCCACCATGGTCCTCCTCCTCGTCGCTGCCACGGCGGCGGCCTGGGCGGCCGTGCTGCTCTATCCCGGCCGCTCGCCCCTGTGGCTGCTTGCCGTCCTGGTAGTGGTGCTGGCCATCGGCGGCCCGGGATCCATGATCGGCTTTGACTTCGCGCGCACCTTCAACCCGGCGCACCGGATCGGGACCGCCACCGGCATCGTCAACGTGGGTGGCTTCTTCGCGGCACTGATGGCCATCTACCTGATCGGCGCCGTGCTGGACATCCTCAACTCGACAGGCTTTTCCCGCGGGGAGCTCTACGGCCTGGAGCCGTTCCGCATCGCGCTTTGCGTGCACTTCCTGCTGCTCGGCGTCGGGTCCGTCGCCATGCTGGTGGTCCGTCGCAAGGTCCGCCGGCAGATGGCCGCGCAGGGAGTTGTGGTGCCGCCGCTCCTGCAGGCAATGGCCCAGCAGCGCCGGGAACGCATTGCCCGCCGCAAGACCCCGTCCCGCGATTAGGGGGCTTGCATCGCCGCTGGTGGCGATGGCTAACGGCCGCCGCACTGCCCGTCACGGCCACTCTTCCTCAGCAGGTGTCTTTGGCGGCCGGTTTTCCACATGGCACAGAACGGGTATCGCGGATGCCGTGACCGCCGCCGGAAGCTGATTCCATGACAGCACCGGAGCATCTCACCATCAGCGGACCCGAAGACATTCTTGGCTACATCCCGCACAGCCTGGGCTACTGGCCGTCGGACAGCCTCGTGGCCATGACCATGCAGGGCAAGCGCCTCGGCGCGACACTTCGCGTCGATCTCCCCGAGGGCGCCGGACGCCGCAGCCGGGAGGCCTTCGCCCGGACCGTCACGGAGTACCTGCTGGCGGACAAGGAAGCCGACGGCACTCTGCTGGTCTTCTTCAGCGACAACGGTTTTGACGACAACAGCTTTGACGGCCACGGTTTTGACCGAAGCGGCCGGGACAGGGCACCAGCGCCGTCCTTTCGGCCCCTGCTCGCCGATCTGGGGTGCGCCCTCGGGCTGGCTGGCATGCCGGTGCGCGATGCCTGGTGCGTCGGCGAAGAGTATTGGCGCAACGTGTACTGCACAGACAGGAGCTGCTGCCCGCTGCCGGGCCGCCCCGTGTCCGAGATCCGGGACAGCCGGCTCAACGCCGAGATGGTGTATCTGGGCAGCAGCGTCGGTGCGCCGCCCGGGGCTGCGTCGCCCGGGAAGGGCGATACTTTTGCAGCGGACGACGCTGCCGTCATGGCAGCTGAAGACGAATGGACCCTGGCCTTGGCCGGCAAGGGGACTCTTCGGGCGCAGTTCGATGCTGTCCTCGATGCCTGGGGAGCCGCGCTGGTGGCCTTCTCACCCAAAGCCTTTGCACCGGACCCCCTTGCGCCCGAAGCCCTTACGCCCGAAGCTCTTTCGCCTGACGCAGTTCCGGGCCGAGCCGCTACGCGTGGTTCCGGTCCAGCCGCAACTGGCCCGGCCAGCCGACTAGAACCGGAAATCGCCGGGTTCCTCCGCGCGTCCCTTCGTGTTCCGGCATGGCGGGACGCGGTCCTGGTCATGGCCGCTGCCGGACGGACCGCGGCGGCGTCCGGGGCCGAAGCCTTCGGGATTTTCTCTGCTGGGACAGTACTGCCCGTGTCGTGCCCGCCCCTGTCGGGGGCGCGCCCCACTGCGAGCGGTATGCCCAGCCCTGTGGCCGACGGCGCGGAGGCATCCTCGGCGTCCGGAGCAGGACAGCTACCCGGACCAATAGAGAGCGCCGGTCGACACCAACAGGTCGCGATGCCAGGTTGTCCCGGCGAGGTGGCCGCTTCCGACAGCGGTCCGGATGCCCTTCCCGGTTACGGCGAAGTGCTGTTGGGCCTGAGCCCGCCCGTGCCGGACTGGGACACGCTGAAGCGCCTGGAGGGCCTGATGCAGGAGCTGTCGTCGTGCGGCGGGGGCGAGGCGCAGGCTGCGGCACTGACGGCGACCGGCTGGATCGAATGGTGCCGGGGGAGAGGTTCCTTCGCGCACGCATCATTGACTCGGGCTCTGGAAGCCAGCCCGGGATACCGGCTGGCCGAATTACTGTCCGAGGTTGTCCGGCGCGGAACAATTTGCGGCTGGGCAGGGCGCCGCGAGGCAGCCTGGCAGAAATTCGGATCGGATGCCGCGTAGATCGACACCGCCAAGTTCGACACAGCCCAGTTCGACGCTGCCCCGTTCGACACAGCCCAGTTCGACGCTGCCCCGTTCGGGGCTGCCTGGCTCGACACCGCCTGGCCCGACACCGCCGGCGACAGCACCCGGCGTGGAGCGGCATGCGCGCTGAATTTGGATGCGGACCAGAGGCCGCCGGAGGGCCTATTACAGGCCCGTCTGTCCCCGGCGCGGAAAATCGTGAGACAATGGAGGCCGAGACCCGGTTGGGTCCGTGAATCAGTGCATGCAGTGGATCCCAAACGGGAACATTGCGGCCGTCCCGGCAGTTCTACTTAGTGGCCCTGTCGGTTGGTTGCATCTGATGTCAATCACGGACTTGACAGGGTCATAGTGGTGTTGCCCGAAGGTGACTCCACAGACCGCCGCTAGAAAGGTTTTCTGTGACCCCGTCTTCCGCGAAGAAGGAACCCGCCGCCCTGGCCGTTGAAACTGCCGAGGAGAAGCCGGCGGCATCCAGCGCCAAGCGTCCCGCTACCCGTGCCGCTGGGAAGCCCGAGCCCAAGAAGCGCGGACCTAAGCCCGGTGCCAAGGCTGCAGCCGAAGCTGCCGGAAGCCGCTCAACCGATGACGATGCCGACGTGGAAGTCGAGGAGGACCTCGACGACGCGCAGCCGGACACCGCTGATCTGGTCGATGAACCCGACGAGGCCGGCAAGGAAGCCGCAGCGCCTACCGGTTCGGGATTCGTTTACTCTGACGCCGATGACGACGATGCACCTGTCCAGCAGGTCATGTCGGCCGGTGCCACCGCCGACCCCGTCAAGGACTACCTGAAGCAGATCGGTAAGGTAGCCCTCCTTAACGCCGAACAGGAAGTTGACCTCGCGCTCCGCATTGAGGCCGGCCTGTTCGCCGAAGAGAAGATTGCCGCCGACGACGGCTCCATGGACCCGAAGTACAAGCGCGAGCTTGAGTTCATCATCCATGATGGAAAGCGCGCCAAGAACCACCTGCTCGAGGCCAACCTCCGCCTCGTTGTCTCGCTGGCCAAGCGCTACACCGGTCGCGGCATGCTGTTCCTGGACCTCATTCAGGAGGGCAACCTCGGCCTCATCCGTGCCGTCGAGAAGTTCGACTACACCAAGGGCTTCAAGTTCTCCACCTATGCGACTTGGTGGATTCGTCAGGCCATCACCCGTGCCATGGCGGACCAGGCCCGCACCATCCGTATCCCGGTGCACATGGTGGAAGTCATTAACAAGCTGGCCCGTGTCCAGCGCCAAATGCTGCAGGACCTGGGCCGCGAACCCACGCCCGAAGAGCTGGCGCTCGAGCTGGACATGACCCCCGAGAAGGTCGTCGAGGTCCAGAAGTACGGCCGCGAGCCGATTTCGCTCCACACGCCGCTCGGCGAGGACGGCGACTCCGAGTTCGGTGACCTCATCGAGGACTCCGAAGCAGTTGTTCCGGCCGACGCCGTGAGCTTCACCCTGCTGCAGGAACAGCTGCACTCCGTGCTGGACACCCTGTCCGAGCGCGAAGCGGGCGTCGTTGCCATGCGGTTCGGCCTCACGGATGGCCAGCCGAAGACTTTAGACGAAATCGGCAAGGTCTACGGCGTTACCCGTGAGCGCATCCGTCAGATCGAATCCAAGACCATGTCCAAGCTCCGCCACCCGTCCCGGTCGCAGGTGCTGCGGGACTACCTGGACTAGAAAACGCGAACAAAGGCCAGGCCTTCTGCCGGAAACGGCGGCAGGCCTGGCCTTTGTCATGCCCGGATGGATTTGCGTTGGCTTGCGGACACCGAGAAACTGCGTGTGTCCGCGGCCGCAGGCCACAGGAATTCGCCCCAGGGACGTGAGCCGTGAACCGAGTTGCCTGTCAGCAGCACCCGATAAAGCAACCCGCCCCGTGAAGGACTCAGTCAGCGGCCACCCGACCCGGCTACATGCCGGGCGCTGCGGTTCCATGATTCACGGAGCCGGAGCCCGAGCCGGAGCCGGAGTAGCTGAATCCGCGTCTGCTGGTTCCGGGCAGCCAAGGTCCGGGGAGCGGTGGTGCGGTGGAGTGGTAGGTGTGGCCGGTGGGTGTGGTGATTTCGATGGTGTGTCGTGGTCCCGGTCTGGGTTTCACCTTCCAGCCGGGGAGTTCTTTGGTGTGGTTGCAGGCTTCGCAGAGTCCGGCGCCGTTACTCAAGGAGGTGGGGCCGTCGTTGTGCCAGGGGATGATGTGGTCGTGGTGGCGGATCGGGGCGTCGCAGTAGGGTGTGCGGCAGGTGTCGTCGCGGATTCGGATGAAGCGGCGCAGCGGTGCGGGGAAGAGGCGCCGCTTGGAGTCCATGGCCACCAAATCGCCGGTTCCGGGGGCGGTGTAGAGGCGCCGGACCCAGGTCTTGAGTTCCTTCAAACTCCTGGCTGAATCGGGCGCTGCTGGCTGGGCGCGAACCTGTTCTCCCTGACCCTGCGCGATGAGCTCCTGCGCCCAGGCACCGGGAACTATGCCGTAACCCGGTATCCGGGCGGGTTCGCTGTCGCCTTGGAGGAGTGACCGGTCGGTCATGACGAGGTTGAGTTCGATGCCGGTGATGCCGCCGGGGGTGCCGGTGGTCCGTTCGACCAGGGTGTCGGCTTTGATCTGGTCGCGGGTGCGCGGGTCCCCGGCGGCGTGGAGGGTTTCGGCGTTCCGGGTCAGCGCCGCGAGGACGGCGACGCCCTCGTGGACGGGCAGCAGCGCTGACAGGTAGGTCATGCAGTCCGGTGCCGGGCGCAGGCTGACCCGCCGTTCCGAGACGGCGTGGCTGGCGCGCTGGGCGACGGAACGGGGGTCGCGGCGGATCGCGGCGGCGCGGACGGCTGCGATGATGGCCCGGCTTCCGGCGCCGGTGAAGGTGCCGGTGTCGGCGGCGAGTTCCTCGTCAACGGCGGCCCGGTCGGCCGGGCTCAGGCAGGCGGTCTCCTTCACCACATACGTGACGCGCTCTTCGTTGAGCTGCCCTGTCTCCAGGGCGGCCCGGGTGTGGGGCATCTGCACCAGGGCTTTGGCCGTGCCGAGCAGCCGATGCCCCCGGTTCGGGGATTCGCCCCGGGCCAGCGCGATCTGTTCGGCCGCGCCCAGGCCGTGTTCCTTGGTGCGGTCCTTGCCCAGGTCCTCCGCCAACAGGGACGGCCGCTCGTTGGATTCCTGCCGGAGCCGGGCCTCGAAGGTCACGGAAAGCCTCGCCTGCTGCCCGGCGGCCCAGCACTTGACGTTCTCGTACGCGCGGACCTGGTCGATCAGGCCGGCATTGTCGGCGGTGGGGTCGGCTGCCGGGAGAACCCAGCCGGAGGTTGCTCCACGGCCCTGGACGCCGGAACCGGCCGTAAGCTGCCAGGCTCCAGCGGGGCTGGAAGGAACACCGTCGTCATAAAAGAGGTCCTCGTCGAAGGGACGGGGCGCAAACAGGGCCTCGGGAAACGGGTCCGCCGGCAACGACGCCGGAAACGCGGCGTCGAGGTCATCGTCGTACGGAAGCCCGTCGTCGATAAAAGCATGGTCGGGAAACACGTCGGAGGGGAAATCGGCACCAGGACAAACGGCGTCTATAAGAAGGGCCTCAGGAACCGCGGCAGCCTGCAGGACGCCGCCGCGCGGCGGCCCCGCTGTCAGTGCCGAATTCCCGATGCCTTCCATGAAGACAGTCTGCCAAGGGCCACTGACATTAAAGGGCCGATCCGGCACCAGACGGACGCAGAATCAAAAAAACTTTTTTGCTTCACGGGGCGTGCGGAAACAAGGTAGCAGCTCAGGGCGTTCCCGGTGCTCAGAACGCCCTGATCTGCCGCCCAGTCGGGCACCCCAAAGCGGAGAACAGGCGAAGAACCCCACCGGGACAGCACGAGGTAAAGAAAAAGCCAGGACCCCCGCGCGGGGATCCTGGCTTTCAGCTTTGTTGTCTAGTCGACCGGAACCGGTGCCTTTTCGTGCAGCCGGTCCGTCTCATCGTGCCAGTCGGAGCTGAGCGGCCTAAGGGTCGCTTCGACGGCGCGTGAATGGTGGGCGCAGAAGAGCAGCTCACCTCCGGAGGACTCGAGTACAACCCGGACGTATGCCTGCGCTCCGCAACGGTCACACCGGTCAGCTGCGGTTAGTGTGCGGTCGGCAACTGCTGTTGTCATGTCGGCCTCCTTAGTAGATCTGTACATCTATATAACCAGCATTCGCAGCTATCCCATGGCAAGGATGGGTCACTTTCGCTGTCCGCGTATCACGTGTGCGTAACGAACGCCGGGAGCGGGAACCCGTGTCGGGAGTGGCAGTCAGGCATTCGGCGGCATCGGGACTAGGCTAGAGGGAGCTTTTTAACGCCGATCCGGCCTGTTCTTCAAAGGAGTTCACTACCTGTGGCACCGAGTTCTGATTACACCGCCCGCCACCTTTCGGTGCTGGAGGGGCTGGAGGCCGTGCGCAAACGCCCCGGCATGTACATCGGATCCACGGACTCCCGCGGCCTCATGCACTGCCTCTGGGAAATCATCGACAACTCTGTTGACGAGGCGCTGGCCGGCTTTGGCCACGACATCAAGATCATCCTGCACGCGGACAACTCCGTAGAGATTCACGACGACGGCCGCGGCATTCCCGTCGACGTCGAACCTAAGACTGGCCTCACCGGCGTCGAAGTCGTCTTTACCAAGCTGCACGCGGGCGGCAAGTTCGGCGGCGGCTCCTACACCGCCTCCGGTGGCCTGCACGGCGTCGGCGCCTCGGTGGTTAACGCGCTTTCGGCGCGTCTTGACGCCGAGGTGGACCGGGGCGGCAAGACGTACAGGATGTCATTCCGCCGGGGTGAGCCCGGCCGCTTCAACGACAACGGCCGCCCCAACCCGACCGCCACCTTCGCGCCGTTCGTCGAGGACTCGGTCCTCGACGTCGTCGGCAAAGCCAAGCGCGGCGTCACCGGAACACGCATCCGTTACTGGGCAGACACCCAGATCTTCACGCCGGATGCCCGGTTCTCCTACGAGGAACTCACCGCGCGTGCCCGCCAGACCTCCTTCCTGGTCCCTGGCCTGAAGATCACGGTCCGAGACGAGCGCAAGCTCCCCGGCACGCCCGGTGAACTGGGAGCGCACGAGGAGGTGTTCCACCACGACGGCGGCATCTCCGAGTTCGTGGAGTTCCTCGCCGCTGATTCCGGGGTTACGGACGTCTGGCGCCTGCACGGGGCCGGCAAGTTCAAGGAAACCGTGCCCGTGCTGGATGAGAAGGGCCACAGCAAGATCGCGGAAGTGGAGCGCGACTGCGAAGTGGACGTCGCACTGCGCTGGGGGATCGGCTACGACACCACTGTCCGCAGCTTTGTGAACATCATCTCCACCCCGAAGGGCGGCACGCACCAGGCCGGCTTCGAGCAGGCCCTGGTCAAGACGTTCCGGAAAACCGTGGAAGCCAACGCGCGGAAACTCAAGGCCGGCAACGACAAGATCGAGAAGGACGACATCTTCGCCGGACTCACCGCCGTCCTGACCGTGCGCCTCGCCGAGCCGCAGTTCGAGGGCCAGACGAAGGAAATCCTCGGCACCTCGGCGGTCAAGGCCATTGTGGCCCGCGTGGTGGAGAAGGAGATCGCGGCCAAGCTCAACTCCGCCAACCGCAACGACAAGGCCCAGTCGGCGCTGCTCTTGGAAAAAATCGTCAGCGAGATGAAGTCGCGCATCTCGGCGCGCGTCCACAAGGAGACGCAGCGCCGCAAGACCGCGCTTGAGTCGTCGTCGATGCCCACCAAGCTGGCCGACTGCCGCACCGACGACGTGGCCCGTTCCGAACTGTTCATCGTGGAGGGTGACTCGGCCCTCGGCACGGCCAAGCTGGCGCGCTCCTCCGACTTCCAGGCGCTGCTGCCGATCCGCGGTAAGATCCTCAACGTCCAGAAGGCCTCCGTGGGCGACATGCTCTCGAACGCCGAGTGCGCGGCCCTGATCCAGGTGGTCGGGGCCGGCTCAGGGCGGAGCTTCGCGATCGAGGCTGCCCGCTACGGGAAGGTCATCCTGATGACCGACGCGGATGTCGACGGCGCCCACATCCGCACGCTGCTGCTCACCCTGTTCTTCCGGTACATGCGGCCCATGGTCGAGGAAGGCCGGGTGTTCGCAGCCGTTCCCCCGCTGCACCGGGTGGAAGTCATCAACCCCGGCCAGAAGGCCAACGAGATGATCTACACCTATTCCGAGGCCGAGCTGCACGGCCTGCTGGCGAAACTCGCCGCCGAAGGCAGGAAGTACAAGGAGCCCATCCAGCGCTACAAGGGCCTGGGTGAGATGGACGCTGAGCAGCTGGCGGAGACCACCATGGACCCCCGGCACCGCATGCTCCGCAAGGTCAACATTGAGAATGCGCAGCAGGCGGAACATACGTTCGACCTGCTGATGGGGTCAGACGTCGCACCGCGCAAGGACTTCATCATCGCCGGTGCGTCCAGCCTGGACCGCGAACGCATCGACGCCTGAGGCTCGGCCGCGGTCGCCGGCGCTTAGCGCCGGCTTACAGGCAGGCCCGGCGCCCGAGCAGCTCAGCCCAGCAGGCCGGGAACGATCAGCAGGGCGGTGGGCATGGCCAGCAGCAGCGTGCACACGGCAAGGACGGCCGCCCTTAGGCCGCTGGCGAGCGGGGGCTTGGGTGAGAGAAGGCGGCTGACGCGTGACGCCGTCGTACTGGCCGGGCCGGCGCCGCCGGCACCGTCGGGCAGCTGCAGGCCCGCACCGGTAAGGCTTGCCCCGGCAAGGCCTACAGGTTCGACGGCGGCGGCCCCCTGGGGTGCCGCCGAGCCGCTCGCGACGATGGCGATGGCCTTGATCAGGGTCGCCTTGCTCTCGGTCTTGAGGGCGACGTCGTCCGCCAGCATTTCAATCAGCGAGTTCACGGACTCCTGGGCCAGGCGCGTGGTGGGCAGCCATGGCAGCGCCTGGCGCCACGCGGCAAAGGCCCACAGCAGCAGGTGGTGGCGCTGGGTCAGGTGCGCGTTTTCGTGAATCAGGACGGCGCGCAGCTCCGCCGGTTCAAGGGCCGCCATGAGTCCATCGGAGAGGACCGTCACGGAGCGGGCGCCACCGGGGAGGCAGTACGCCACCGGGGAATCGTGGCTGATGACCACGGTGCCTGGCCCGTCGTCGGACGGCGAGGCCAGAAGGGCCAGCAGCTCGCGGTGGCGCCTGCGCTGGCGCTCAATCTTGTAATAGGTCAGCAGCAGCGTGAAGACGAGGTGCGCCGTCAGCAGCGCCGCCGCGGAGAGCGCGAAGAGATGCCAGAAACCCAGCGCGGTGGTGGGCGCAGCAAACAGCACCATGCCTGCCAGTGCGCGGAGACCCGCAATCAGGTTGTCGCCCACGGGTTCGAGGCCATAGACCAGCATGGCGCCGATCATGGACAGTCCACCGGCAAGGGCGATGGCCTGCCACAGCACCATGGCCGTGAACGGGTCGCGCGCCGGCCAGTGGGCGCGCGAAAGAAGGATAGGTACCGGCCAGGCCAGTACTATCGCCAGGACCGCCAGGAAATATGAGGTCCAGAACATCAGGTGTTAGCTGTGGCCAAGCAGTTTGCGCAGTGTCTCGGCTTCACTTTCTGTCACCGAACCAATGAAGCGGGCCAGCACGGCCTCGCGGTCCGGAGCCGATCCCAAGACCTCGTGCATGAGTTCGGCGGTGTGGTCTTCGCGGCTGGATACAGCCTGGTAGCGGTGCGGCCGGGTGCCGCGTTCGCGTTCCACCAGGCCCTTCTTTTCCAGACGCGAAAGGACTGTCAGCACGGTGGTCACCGCCAGGTCCTTGCCCTCGTGCCCCGCTGCACCGCCATGCGCTGCCGTGCTCTGTGCGAGCAGGTCCCGCAGCGTGTTTGCTGTGGCTGCTTCGTGGCCCGCCCAGAGCAGGTCCATGACTGCGCGTTCCAGTTCCCCAAGACTTGCCATCTGTACATCCTTCTGACAACGCACTGCCAAGGGCCGACTGCCCGGCCCGTGCCGTGATTCCAATACTGCAACTTCAAATCTATCGCGTTTGGCCGTTCGTTTCTACATGAGGTAGAACGTTCGGCGCGTCGCGGGCGATTGCGTTCCTCCGATGTGCATGCAACCGTGTTTACAGTGTTCGACCTGTGTTCTACACTCTGTAGAAGTTGAAGTTCTACGTTGCGTAGAAAACGACGCTGGAGAGCTAGACCCAACCGTAAGTAGGGACCGCCTTGGACGCCTTGGAAATCGCACGCTGGCAATTCGGAATCACCACCGTCTACCACTTCATGATGGTGCCGCTCACAATCGGCCTGGGCCTGGTCGTCGCGGTGATGCAGACCGTCTGGTACCGCACCGCGAATCCGGCCTATCTGCGGATGACGAAGTTCTGGGGAAAGCTCTTCCTCATCAACTTCATCATGGGCGTGGCCACGGGCATCGTCCAGGAGTTCCAGTTCGGCATGGCCTGGAGCGAATACAGCCGCTTCGTGGGTGACGTCTTCGGCGCACCGCTGGCCCTCGAGGCTCTCCTGGCGTTCTTTGTCGAGTCAACCTTCCTGGGCCTGTGGATCTTCGGCTGGAAGCAGCTGAAGAAGGGCGTTCACCTCGCGTGCCTGTGGATCGCCGTCGTCGGCTCGTTCTTCTCCGCCTACTTCATCATCGTGGCCAACAGCTGGATGCAGCACCCCGTGGGCGTCACGATGATTGACGGCCGGCCCGTCATGACCGACGCCTGGGCCGTCTTCACCAACAACACCGCCCTCGTGGCCGTGCCGCACACCCTCTTCGGTGCCCTCGCCGTGGCCGGCGGGTTCCTGCTGGGCATCGCCTGGTACCACCTCTGGCGCAGGCGCCGCGACGGCATCGACACCATCGGTGCTGACGGCAAGGTGGTTGCCGGGGAAGCCGGGATCCCGGGCCGCGACCGCACCGACTACTCAGTCTGGATCAAGTCTTTGCGGATCGGCGCCGTCGTCGCCATGATCTCCTTCGCTGGAACTGCGATCACCGGAGACCTGCAGGGCAAGCTGATGTTCCAGCAGCAGCCCATGAAAATGGCCGCCGCCGAGGCCGCCTGCCATGACGGTACGGGCTTCTCCGTCCTGAGCGTGGGCAACGTCGGCTCACGCAACTGTGACGACATCAAGGCCGTGATCGAGGTGCCCGGCATTCTCTCCTTCCTCGCCAAGGGCGACTTCACCACCGAGGTGAAAGGCGTCAACAGCCTGATCGACCAGTACAAGGCGGACTACGGCACGCACGTCCCGGACAACCCCATCTACGGCGACCGTGCCGGCCAGGAGATCCAGTACGTGCCCGTCATGGAGGTCACCTACTGGGGCTTCCGCGCCATGATCGGGTTCGGCGGCCTCGCCGCCCTCGCCGCCCTGGTGGCACTCTGGCTGACCCGCAAGGGCACCGTGCCCGAGTCGCGCTGGCTGATGCGGCTGGCCGTGTTCGGAATCCTCGCCCCCTTCGGTGCCAACGCTGCTGGCTGGATCTTCACGGAAATGGGCCGGCAGCCGTTCGTGGTGGCCCCCAACCCCGACCTTAACGGCATCGACCAGGTGTTCATGTTCACCGCCGCGGCCGTCTCTCCCGGGGTCTCCGCGGGTGAGATCCTGACCTCCCTCGTGGTCCTCACCCTGATCTACGCGGTCCTGCTGGTGGTGGAGGTGAAGCTGCTTGTGAAATACGTGCGCGGCGGCGTCGTCTCGGCCATGCCCGAACTGGCCCACGCACCGGTGGACGAGAACGAGGACGCCACACCCCGCGACGGCGGACCGGACAAGCCCGGAACCGCAGACGACGTCCTGGCCTTCGCCTACTAAGCCCGAGCCTATTAAGACCGAGGATACAAAGCATGGAACTGCTGCCAACCATCTGGTTCATTGCCATCGCGGTCCTGTGGACCGGCTACCTTTTCCTGGAGGGCTTCGACCTGGGCGTCGGGATGCTGATGAAGATCTTTGCCCGCAACAACACCGAACGCCGCGTGCTGCTCAACACCATCGGACCGGTCTGGGACGGAAATGAAGTTTGGCTCCTGACCGCGGCCGGCGCCACGTTCGCGGCCTTCCCGTTCTGGTACGCCTCGCTCTTCTCCGCCCTGTACCTGCCGCTGCTGCTGGTCCTCGTCGCGCTGATCTTCCGGGCAGTGGCATTCGAATACCGGGGCAAGGTGGACACCGACCGCTGGCGCAACACGTGGGACTGGGCCATCGCCGTCGGCTCCTTCCTTGCCTCCTTCGGCGTGGGTGCCGCGCTGGGGCTGACCACCACCGGCCTGCCGCTGGACGCCAACGGCGACCGCGACGGCGGCCCGTTCGCCTGGTTCAGCTGGTACGCCGTGCTGGGCGGCCTGGCGGTGGCTTGCTTCGCATTGCTGCACGCCCTGGCGTTCCTGGCACTGAAGACCGACGGCGACGTCCGGCACCGTGCCCGGCAGTGGTTCGTCCGGCTGCTTCCCGTGCTGCTCCTCCCGATGGCCGGCTGGGCCGTCGGCGTGCAGGTCCTCAGCGGGGAGGCGTGGACGCTGGTTGTTCTGGCCGTGGCAGTGGTCGCCGCGGGGCTGGCCTGGGTCCAGGCCCGGAAGGGAAACGAGGGCCGGGCCTTCATGGCAACCGGCGTGTTCCTGCTGGGCGGCTCCGCCTCCATCTTCGGGGCGGTGTTCCCCGTGGTCCTGCCGTCCACCATCGACCCCGCCTTCAACCTCACCATCGCCAACGCCTCGTCCTCTGACTACACCCTCGGCCTGATGAGCATCGTGGCGTGCGTCGGACTGCCGCTGGTGATCGCCTACCAGGCCTGGACGTACTGGGTGTTCCGCCGCCGCGTCAGCGCCGCGCACATCCCGGAGGCGCACAGCTTCCTGCCCGCGGTGGCCGCGAAAGCACTGATCAGGAATGACTGACCCGCAGTGAAGCCCCAGTTCCCGTCCGGACCGTCCACCCGCCGAGCCCTTTACGGCCTTGGCCTGCTGGCTGCGCTGAAGGCCCTGTCCCTGGTGCTTATGGGACAGGCCGTCGCGTCTGTCCTCGGCGGCCTCATGACGCAGGACCCCGCGTGGGCTGACCAGCTGGGCTGGGGTGCCGCCGGTGTGGTGCTGCGGTCCGTCACGGTCTGGGCGCAGGGCGTAGCCGCCCGGCGCGCAGCCCTGGGGGTCAAGGAGGAGCTGCGGGCGCAGCTGCTGGAGACGGCACTGCGCAACGGCGTCCGGGCTGCAGGCCCTTCCGACGGCGGCCTGGCGGTGCTCGCGACGCGCGGCCTGGATGCCCTGGACAGCTACTACATGCAGTACCTGCCGGCGCTGGTGAACTGTGCCGCCATACCGCTGCTGCTGGGCGCCCGGATCCTTTTCGCCGACTGGGTCAGCGCCGTGGTGATCGTGCTGACCGTGCCCCTGGTTCCGTTGTTCATGGTGCTGATCGGCCGCTACACCGAGGACAAGGTGCGTGATGCCCAGGCCGCCCTGTCCCGGCTGTCCGGGCACATGCTCGAACTCGCCAAGGGACTTCCGGTGCTGGTGGGACTCGGCAGGGCCGCCGCCCAGCGCCGCGCGCTGGAGGACATTTCCGAGGACTACCGCTCCCGGACCATGGGCACCCTGCGGACGGCGTTCCTCTCTGCCCTCGCGCTGGAACTGATCGCCACGATTTCCGTTGCCGTGGTGGCAGTGTTCATCGGCGTCCGGCTGGTCCACGGCGACATGGCGCTGGAGGCCGGGCTGCTGGCGCTCATCCTCGCCCCCGACTGCTACCTTCCGCTCCGTGAGCTGGGAACCGCCCACCACGCGAGCGACGACGGCCGGGCAGCCCTTACCGAAACGACGGCGGTGCTGGACGCACCGGAGCCCCGGCGGCTGGTGCCGGGACCGGCTCCGGCTGGCGCAGAGTTGGCGGGCGTAACTGTCCGGGACCTCACCGTGAGTTATCCGGGAAGGGAGGGTCCCGCCGTCGGGCCTCTCAGCTTTTCGGCGCCGGCCGGACTGGTCACAGCACTGGACGGTCCGAGCGGGGCCGGCAAGAGCACCCTGCTGGGAGTTCTCGCGGGAACGGTCGGAACCGGGGCCGGGGCCGCTGTGGCCGGAGCCCTTGCAGGATACGCGGCGGGCGAAGTGGCCTGGGTGCCGCAGCACCCCGTGATGGTGGCTGACACGGTGCGCGGAGAGGTGCTGCTGTACCTGACGGCGGGCCATGCGGCGAGCGGTGCCGATTCCGCCGGCAGTGCATCAGCCATTGACGCTGAAGCACAGGCCGGGGGAGTGCTGCGCTGCCTGGCGGCCGTCGGCGCAGACCATCTTGCGGGCAAGCACCCCGCCGAACTCAGCCCGGGGGAGCTGCGCCGCGTTGCCCTGGCCCGCGGCCTGGCCCGTATCGAGGCCGGCGCCACCGTATTGCTCCTGGACGAACCCACCGCCCATCTCGACCGTGACTCGGCCAACCGGGTCCACGACGCGATCCGTGCGTTGCGCGGCCGCGCCACCGTCATCCTGGTGGCGCACGACCGCCAAACGAGGGAACTCGCCGACAGGATCGTGCCGGTGTCCGGCCGGTCAGCCGGAGCCGCTGCGTCCACCAGCGGATTGCTGTCCGCTGCTCCGGTCCCGGCCGGTGCCGCCGGTCGCAGCGCGTCAGCCGGTGGCGGGGACGCCCCTTCTGCCGTTCCCAGTGCCCCTGCCGTTCCCAGTGCCTCTGCGGACATCCCGGCCGACGTCCCGGCCACCGGGGCCCAAGTCAGCACCGGCCGCACCGCCGGGATGCTCGCACGGCTGCTCGCGCCCGTCCGCGGACGGTTCGCCGGTTCCGGGTTCGTCGGCGCCTTGGCCGCCCTTTTCGCCGTCGCGCTTTCCGGATTGTCCGGATGGCTCATCCTGCGCGCCAGCGAGCAGCCGCCCATCATGTATCTCCTGACCGCCATCGTGGGCGTCCGGTTCTTCGGCATCGGCCGCGCCGTTCTGCGCTACTGCGAGCGGCTCCTCCTGCACGAAGCCGTCTTTGCCTCCCTGACGAAGCTGCGCGGCGTTCTTTGGGCGTCCCTCAGCCAGCGGGCGCTGTCCCTGCGCCGGCTGCTGCAGGGCGGCAACGTGCTTGGCGCTGTCATCGAGGACGTCGACACCGTCCGGGACCTGCTCCCGCGGGTGGTGCTGCCGCCGGTTACCGCCACGGCGGTGGCGGCAGCCGCTGCCGGTTCGGTGGGTTGGCTGCTTCCGGCGGCCCTGCCGGCAGTGCTCGCTGCCGCCCTGGTGAGCCTGGTGGGCGCGCCCGCCGCCGCCCTGCTCGCGGACCGGATGTCGGCAAAGGCCGAGCAGCGGCTGCGCTCCGGGGTCCTCCGGCGGGTCGCCGCCGCCTTGGACGCCAGGGCGGAACTGCACGCGAACGGAGCGAAGGAACCGGTTCTGGACGGCATCCGCGCGCTGGACCGGGATGTAACCGCCATGGCACGGCGCTCGGCCTGGGCTGAAGGGCTCGGCCAGGCACTCACCGTAGCCGCGTGCGGCGCCGCCGCCCTCTACAGCGCCGTGCTGGCGGCCCCGCTGGTGCAGGCCGGGTCCCTTCCGGCGACCACCGTCGGCGTCGTGGTTCTTCTGCAGCTGGCGCTCGCAGAACCGTTTGGGGCCATGACGACGGCGGTCCGGCAGTTTCCGGCGCTGCGTGCGGTCCTGCGCCGTATCAGTGAGTCAGGGGTACTGCAGCCGGGCGAACCTGGAACCGATCAGAACACTTCTTATGGCAGGGATTCCGAACAACCTTCGCGGCCGGATCCACGCGAGCTCGGGCAGCCGGGCGCCGAACTCGATGGGCTGTCGGCCGCGTGGCCAGGAGGCGGTGCTGTCTTCAGCGGTCTGTCCGCGGTGGCTGAGCCCGGGCGCTGGCTGGCGGTGACCGGACCGTCCGGCGCCGGCAAGTCGACGCTGCTGGCAGTGATGCTGGGCTTCCTCCCTGCCCGGGAAGGCAGCATCGCAGTGACTGGCACCGCGGCGTGGTGCCCGCAGGAGGCGCATCTCTTCGATTCGACGGTCCGCGGCAACCTGGTCCTGGGCAGCCCTCGGCAGGAGTCCGGCGCAGGGTCTTCAGCGGAGACCGAGCAGGCGATGCGGGAAGCGCTGGAGGCAGTTGGCCTGGCACCCCTGCTGGCGCGGCTGGAAGAGGGCCTCGATACCCGCATTGGACCCGGCGGGGCATTCCTCAGCGGTGGCGAGCGGCAGCGGCTGGCAGTGGCGCGCACCCTCATGACGCAGGCCGACGTGATCCTCCTCGACGAGCCCACGGCCCACCTCGACGCCGAATCCGGCCGTGCGCTCATCGCCGACCTGCGTGCCGGACTCGCCTCGCGAACCGTGGTGCTGGTGACCCACAACCCGGCCGACATCAGCCCCGACGATGCGCTCCTGGACCTCCGGCCCGAAAACCGGCCCGCCGCAGCTGCCGTGATGGCGTCCGCGCGTCTGGCCTGATCGCGTGGCTTAGCCCACCAGTGCCTTCTTCCGGCGCCCGTTGACCACCGACGAGGCGCCGCAGTTCGAGCAGGTGATCCGGTAGGAACGGGAGGTAGTGAAGACCGGAATGAAGAACAGCGTGAACTTGGTGGCGCGCTCCTCAAGGTGCTGGTGGCTGAACACGCGGCAGTACTGGCAGGTCGCCGTCCGGCCCGGAAGCAGCTTCTGAACGGTCTTGAATCCGAAGAGAATGAGCATCAGTTGCCTTTCTGGGCCAGGAAACGCGCCCGGTCATGGCCCAGCCTACGGCTTCCTGCCGCTCTTCCGGACGGCTAGCCTGTTCCCATGACGCACAATCACGCCCCCGCCGTCGACTTCCCGGAGCTGCGGTGGCGGTCCATATCCGAAGGGGACCTTGACGCGTGGGCCGCGCTGATCGCCCGGACCGCGGCGGCCGAGCAGCCGGTGTGGTTTGAGCGGCGGGCGGACCTTGAACAGATCACGGAGTCCAGGAACAACCCGGTGGGGCTCAACACTGTGCTTGGACTGGATTCCGACGGCGTTCCCCGGGCCTACGCGCGCCTGACCAAAAACAAGGACGGGGCAAAGGCGCACGGGTTCTGTGCCGTGGACCCGCAGTGGCAGCGCCGCGGCGTGGGCTCCGCCCTCCTGGCCTGGCTGGAGGCGCTGACCAGGCAGCGGTTTGCGGAAGACGCCGGTGCAGGTTCAGGCGGGGAAAGTCCAGACAGGACAACGCCGGCCCCGCGGCTGCGGATATTCATCGAGCAGAAGCAGCAGCACCAGTGCGCGCTCCTGGAGGAGTCCGGGTACGAGGTGGTCCGCTACTACAACGAGATGCACCGCCCGCTGTCGGCTCCGCTGCCCGATGCGCCCCTGGACCACGGCCTGGAACTGGTGCCGATGGAACCGGGGCTGAGCGAAGCCGTGCGCCTGGCGCACAACCAGATCTTCGCCGACCACTGGGGCAGCGAACCACGGGATGAGGAAGGCTGGGGCTACGTGGTCAACGACCCCCTGGCCCGGCCCGACCTCAGCGCCGTCGTGCTGGCGAGCGGCACCGGCGAGGTGGTCGGCTACCAGTTGGCCAGCCACGACCCGGACACCGCCGGAATCCGCGGGTTCACCGAGGGCTACACGGACCTGCTCGGTGTCCGCAGGGAATTCCGGGGGCGCGGCATCGCGCAGGCACTCCTGGCCGATGCCATGCGGCGCTTCGCCGCCGCCGGCATGGACAAGGCGTCACTGGATGTGGACTCCGAGAATCCCACCGGTGCCATGGCGCTGTACCGCAAGATGGGCTACGCCCCGGTCAACACCAGCCTGGCCTGGGACAAGGTCCTGTAGCCGCGGCGGACGTGGGGCGTCAGCCGTCCACGTCCGAAAGGTGGTGGACGACGTCGTGCAGGAAATACTGCGCGAGCGTCAGGACGGTGAATTCCGAGCCGTTGCTGCGGATACCGGTCCGGCCCCACTGTGACTCCTGCACTCTGGCGAAGGACGCTGCCACCTGCTCACCCTCTGCGGTGAGCTCGGCGCTCACCACGGCAGGGTCGGCGTTCGCGTAGTCGCTGTCCACCGCCGTCCGGTCCTGGTCCCAGTTCTCAAACTTCGCATCGTCCTCGGTGAGCATCAGGTTGAGGCGGCGGTCGAAGAGGTTGAACACATCCCGGACATGGCAGGCGTACTCCAGCGCGGACCAGGTGCTGCTGTCCGGCCGTTCGGTGGCGTCCGGCCGCCGGAGCACGGCCCGCCAGCGTGGCAGCATGTTTTCGACGCTGCCGGGAACCGTTGACGGCGTGACGGTGGACGCGTCGAAGCCGCATTGCGTGCAGGGGCGGGACAGGACCCAGGTCCAGTCCTTTTCATCCGGGACGATAGGCATGGCAGTAGTCTAGGCGGATTCCGGCCACGCCATGCTCGGGCCGATCACGTCCACCGCCTGCGAGAGCGGGATGCCCGAACCGTCGCGCCGGCCGTGCTCCTGGGGCAGCGAGCGGGCCACCCCTGCCGACGATGACGCCTTGGCCGGGCCGTGGCCCGCCCACGCCAGCAGCAGCGTGTCCTCGCCCTTCAGGAAGCGGTGCGCCCGGACACCGGCGGTGGCCCGTCCCTTGGCCGGGTACTCGGCGAAGGCCGTCACCTTGGCGGCCCCGGGGGCGGTGCCCGGCAGGGCACCCTCCGTGCCGGAAATGGTGACGACGACGGCGGCCTCGTCGCCGGGGGCGATCGCACCGAAGAACACCACCTGGTCACCGGCCGTGAGTTTGATGCCGGCCATGCCACCGGCCGTCCGGCCCTGCGGACGGACGACGGCGGCGCTGAAGCGCAGCAGCTGTGCCTGCCGCGTCAGGAACACCAGGTCCGTGTCGTCGGACCCTGCCGGCGCCACGCCCACCACGGTGTCCTTGTCCTTCAGCGTGATCACTTCCCAGTCCTCGCGGTTCAGGGGGTAGTCCGGCTGCACCCGTTTGACCACGCCCTGCGCCGTGCCGAGCGCCAGCACCTCATCGAGCGGAGCGAAGGCCACGAGGGACTCGCCCTTCAGGAGGGTGATGAAGTCCTTGGCCGGAACGCCGCCGGCCAGGTTCGGCAGCCCGGAGACCGGCGGAAGGACTGGCATGTCCATCACCTGGATCCGCAGCATGCGCCCCTGGGAGGTGATGGCGGCAATCTCGCCCCGGGCCGACGTCTTGATCACCGAGCGGAACACGTCGTGCTTGGAGCGCGGCCCGGTCTCGGCCAGGCTGTCCTGGTTGGCGGTCCGGGCAATCTGGCCGGAGGCCGTGAGGATCGCCCAGCACGGATCGTCTGCGATCTCGAGGGCCAGGGGAGCGGGCTTGCCCCGGACGCCTGCCTTACCGTCGATACCGGCGGCGCTGGCCACCGTTGGGGCCACGGCCTCGGATTCCAGCAGCACCGTCCGCCGCGGCGTGCCGTACTTCTCCGCGATCTCGCCGAGTTCGCCGGACACCAGTTCCCGCAGCAGCTGGTCGGATTCGAGGATGGCCTCCAGCTCGGCGATCTCCTTGCGCAGCTCCTCCTGCTCCTTCTCCAGCTCGATCCTGCTGTATTTGGTCAGCTGGCGGAGCCGCAGCTCGAGGATGTAGTTGGCCTGGATCTCGGAGAGGTCGTAGATGGACATCAGCCGCTCGCGGGCCGCGGAGGCCTCGTCCGAGGACCGGATGATCTGGATGACCTCGTCGATGTCCACGATGGCGATGAGCAGGCCCTCCACCAGGTGGAGGCGGTCCTTCTTCTTGCCCAGCCGGAACACGGTCCGGCGCCGCACCACCGAGATGCGGTGGTCCACATAAACGGTGAGCAGCTGCAGCAGGCCCAGCGTCTGCGGCTGCCCCTCCACGAGGGTGACGTTGTTGATGCCGAAGGAATCCTCCATCGGCGAGTAGCGGTAGAGCTGCTGGAGCACGGCGTTCGGATTGAAGCCGTTCTTCAGCTCGATGACCAGCCGCAGGCCGTGCTTGCGGTCGGTCAGGTCCACCACGTCGCTGATGCCCGCCAGCTTCTTGCTGTTGACCGCGTCCTTGATCTTCTCGATCACCTTTTCCGGGCCCACCATGTACGGCAGCTCGGTGACCACGAGGCCGGTCCGGCGGGCGGAGAGCTGCTCCACCTCCACCTTGGCGCGGGTCTTGAAGGAGCCGCGGCCCGTGGCGTAGGCGTCCCGAATGCCGTCCAGGCCCACGATGCGCCCGCCGGTGGGCAGGTCGGGGCCGGGAACGAACCGCATGATGTCTTCCAGCGTGGCATCCGGGTTGGCGATGAGGTGCCGGGCGGCGGCAATGACTTCCACCAGGTTGTGCGGAGCCATGTTGGTGGCCATGCCGACGGCGATGCCGGTGGTGCCGTTGACCAGCAGGTTGGGGAACGCTGCGGGCAGGACCTCCGGCTGGGTGAGCTGGTTGTCGTAGTTGGGGACGAAGTCCACCACGTTCTCGTCGAGGTGGTCCGTCATGGTGAGCGCAGCCGCCGCCAGGCGGGCCTCGGTGTACCGCGGTGCCGCCGGGCCGTCGTCGAGCGAGCCGAAGTTTCCGTGGCCGTCAATCAGGGGGAGCCGGAGCGAGAAGTCCTGGGCCATGCGCACCATGGCGTCGTAGATGGCGGTGTCGCCGTGCGGGTGGAGCTTGCCCATGACCTCGCCCACGACGCGGGCGCTCTTGACGTGGCCCCGGTCGGGACGGAGGCCCATGTCGCTCATCATGTAGAGGATGCGCCGCTGGACGGGCTTCAGGCCGTCGCGGGCGTCGGGCAGGGCCCGGGAGTAGATGACCGAGTACGCGTACTCCAGGAAGGAGCCTTCCATCTCGGAAGTCACGTCGATATCAACGATGTTTTCGGTGTAGTCCTGGACTGTTTCCCCTGCGGGGGTGCGTGTTTGGCGGCGTGCCATCGGGCTGGTGGATCCTTTTTGGGGTGCACTTCGGGAGGTTTAGCTAGGCTAAGCCTATGGTGGATCAGCCCGGGGACGGCGAATATCCGGAATATTGGGAGGCCGATGTCGTTCTAAGGGACGGCGGCACCGCGCATTTGCGGCCCATCCATCCCACCGACGCGGACGCCGTGCAGACCTTCCACACGCGGCAGTCGCAGGACTCCATCTACATGAGGTTCTTCGCCTTCAAGGAGCGGCTCTCCAGCCGGGAACTCAAGCGCTTCACCGAGGTGGACTACCGGGACCGGGTGGCCTTCGTGATCACCATCGGCGGGGACATCATCGGCATTGGCCGCTACGACCGGCTGGACGACCCCGCCGAGGCCGAGGTGGCCTTCAACATCGCCGACGCGCACCAGGGCCGCGGCATCGGCTCGATCCTGCTGGAACACCTCGCCGCGGCAGCCCGCGAAAACGGGATCCGCAGGTTCAGCGCCGAGGTCCTGCCCGAGAACCGCAAGATGCTCATGGTGTTCTCCGACGCCGGCTACGACGTCAAACGCCATTTCGACGACGGCGTGGTGAGCCTTGAGTTCAACATCGACCCCACGGACAAATCACGCGCGGTGATGGAAGCCCGGGAGCACCGTGCGGAGGCGAGAAGCGTGCAGGACCTGCTGGCGCCGTCGTCCGTGGCGGTGATCGGGGCCAGCCGGCGCTGGGGGACCGTGGGGTACCAGCTCCTGGAGCACATCATCGAAGGCGGCTTTACCGGTCCCGTCTACGCCATCAACCCCGAAGCCTTTGAGCTGGCCGGCATGCTGTCCTTCGGCAGGCTCTCCGAGGTGCCGGGGCCGGTGCAGCTGGCGATCGTCGCGGTGCCCTACGAGGAAGTCCCCAAGGTGGTGGATGAGTGCGCGGCCGCCGGCGTGAAGGGGGTCCTGGTGGCCTCGGCCGGATTCACCGAGGACGGCGAGCGGGGCCTTGCCCGGCAGCGCGAGCTGGTGCGGCAGGCGCGGGCCAACGGGATGCGCGTCATCGGACCTGCCTCGCTCGGCATCGTGAACACCAACCCCGCGGTCTCGCTGAACGCGTCCATGGCGCCCAGCCTTGCCCGCGGCGGCGGCCTCGGGCTGTTCAGCCAGTCCGCGGCGATCGGGGTGGCGCTGTATGCGGCGTCCAGCAGGCGCCGCGCCGGCATCTCCACTTTCCTGTCGGCCGGCAACCGGGCCGACGTGTCCGGCAACGACATGATGCAGTTCTGGGAGGACGACGCCGACACCACCGCCGTGGGCCTGTATCTGGAGTCGATCGGCAACCCGCGTAAATTCTCCCGCATCGCCCGGCGGCTGGCGCGGACCAAGCCGGTGATCGTGGCCAAGTCCACCTCCATGGGGCTGCAGCTGCCGCCCGGCCACGCCGTGCGTACCACCCAGGCTCCCGCCGACGCGCTGGACTCGATGATGCGCCAGGCCGGCGTGATCCGGGTGGAGACCATCGAACAGCTCATGGACGTGGCCCAGATCGTCTCCGCGCAGCCGCTCCCCAAGGGGGCGGGGGTGGCGGTTTTCAGCAACTCGGGGGCCCTGGGGAAGGTGGTGGCGGACAGCGCCGTCTCCCATGGCCTTGGTGTTGAGGAGCTCGTGACGGAGCTGGACCTGGACGCAGGCCTGTCCCGTGCCCTGCCCGCCCTGCGGGACCGGCTCCGCGAGGTTCTGGCCCAGGAGGCAGTCCACGCCGCAGTGGTTGCCTTCCTTCCGGCCCGCGGCTTGACGGTGGAACAGATTGCCGGGGCGCTCGCAGAATCGTCAGCCGAGGCCGGCAAGCCTGTGGTGGCGGCCTTTACCGGAATCCTCGATCCATCGGTGTACGTGGAAGGCATGGTGGGGGAGGGCTCCGGCTCGGCCCTGGTGCCGTGCTACTCGAACCCGGGGGTGGCCGTGGCCGCCCTCTCCGCCGTGGTGCGGTACGCCGAATGGGCGGAACGGGACCAGGGCCTGTTTGTGGATCCTGACGGGTGCGATCCCGACGCCGCCCACGCCGACCTCGAAAACCTGCTGGCCGACGTCCGCGGCGAGCAGCTCAAGCAGCTCGAGCCCGAAGACGCTACCCGCCTGCTGGCGCACTACGGAATCCGGGTCATGCCCTCGGAAGGCTTCGACTCGGAGGATCAAGCCGTGGCGGCGGCCGGGAGGCTGGGCTGGCCGGTGGCGCTGAAAACCACCGATCCCACGCTGCGCCACCGGCTGGACCTCGGCGGGGTGCGGCTGGACATCGAGGACGCGGACTCCCTCCGGCTGAACATCCGCCAGATGCGCCGGGCGCTGGAGCCCTACGGCCCGGCGTCGCTGGAGGTCCAGACCATGGCCCCGGTGGGCCAGGCCTGCACCCTGCGCGCCATCGAGGACCCCCTGCTGGGACCCGTGGTGTCCTTCGGACTGGCCGGCGACGCCGTCAACCTGCTCGATGACTGGGCGCACCGGGCGCCGCCGCTCTCCGGCGCGGACCTCCGAGACCTCATCCGCAGCCCGCGCGCGTCCCGGAAGCTGTTCGGCTACCAGGGGCTGCCCGCCGTCGATGTTTCTGCCCTCGAGGACGTGGCCTCGCGGCTGGCACGGCTCAAGGACGCCCACCCGGAGATCGCCCTGGTGGAGTTCAATCCGGTCCTCGCCACTCCGCAGGGGGCGTTCATCCTGGCAGCCGATGTGCGGATCGGCAACGCGGCGCAACGCACCGACAGTGCACGGCGGGCCCTGCGGAGCTAGGCCCCGGGCGCAGCTGCCGGGCAGGCGATGCCGGCCTATTGGTTAGCGTGTGCCACACCGATCTGTGAAAATGGGGAAATGAGCTCCCAGCCTCCCACCTCGAAGCCTCAAGCGCCCGACCACAGCCCGCAGGCTTTCCACCACAGCTCGCACAACCACAGCGTGCAGGGCCAGAGCCTCGAAGGCGCGCTGCAGCAGGCCGGTTTTTACCCGCTGCTGGTGGCCGACGTGGTGGATGACGCCCTGGACGGCCGGGACTGCCTCGCACACCTGGTCCACCTCGAGACGCACTTCGACCGCGCCGAGGTCCGCCGGCACATCACCGTCCTGGTCCTCACCGAGGACATGCTGGTGATCACGCACGTGGACGACCAGCAGCTCGACGAAGCCGGCGAGCAGATCGTGGCGCAGATCTCCACCGAATCCGTCCCTGTGGCGCAGATCCGCTCGGTGGTCCTGAGCTACATGTACGCCCAGCCGCAGAACTACAAGCCTTCGGACCCGGTCCGCGAGGTCACCCTCTCCATTGCCTGGTCCGGCGGCCAGCGACTGGACATGGGGCCGGCCAGCTGCGGCGACCCGCAATGCGAGGCTGACCACGGCTACAGCGGCACCATCGCCCAGGAGGACATCGTCCTGCGCATCAGCGCCGAGGCGGACGGCCTGCAGGCGGTCCAGGATGCCAAGCTTTTTGCCCGTGCCCTGCGTGCGGTGAACACGGGATCGCCCACCCCGGTGCGCCATGCGCCGTCAGCCACCCACCCGCGTCCCCGCATGGGCGTTTTTGCCAACCGGCTCAGCCGCGGGCACAAGCGCTGAGATGCAGGAACAGCTAAACGATGCTTCAGACTCCGCAACTCGGGCGCCGGAACCCGGGACTGCCGTAACCGGCCTGCCTGCCGCACCGGCCTACGGCCGCCGTTCAGTGGCCGAGGTGCTGGGCAGTGCGGCGGCCAGCCTTGGGGTTCCAGGCTTCGAGAACGCTTTGGGCCTCCCGCCGGCCAAACGTGTGTGCGTGGTCCTGGCCGACGGGCTGGGACGCAGCCTGCTCAAACAGAAGACCGCACACACCCCCTTTCTCCGCGGCGTCCTGCAGCAGGGCCAGGGGGCCGTGCCCGTCTGGCTGGATTCCGCCTTTCCTTCCACCACCGCAGCTTCCCTCGCGAGCCTGGGCACGGGACTCGCTCCCGGCCAGCACGGGCTGGTGGGATATGACGTCCTGGATCCGGCCCAGGACAAGGTGGTCAACATGCTCGGCAACTGGGACGCCGCCGTGGACCCGCAGCAGTGGCAGCCGTTCCCCACGGTCTTCGAACGTGCCTCCGAACATGTGGCGGTCACCACCGTCAGCCTGCCGCAGTTTGGCGGCTCGCCCATGACCCAGGCGGCGCTGCGCGGCGGCACCTTCGTCTCCGGCACCACCTCCCACGCCCGCACTGCGGCGGCAGCCGAGGCCATGGCCGACGCGGACTCAGCCCTCATGTACTTCTACGTCAACGACCTGGACAAGGCCGGCCACCGGTACGGCGCGCAGTCACCGCAGTGGGAGCACCAGCTCGAGGAACTGGACGCCACGGTCAAGCGCCTGGATGCGTCCCTCCCGGCCGGAACCACAGTGCTGGTCACGGCCGACCACGGCATGCTGGACGTCGCCGAGTCACAGCGCCTCGACTACGCTGCCGACGCTGCCCTGGTGGCCGGTGTCCGGCACACGGCCGGGGAACCGCGCATGGTGCACCTGTACCTGGAGGACGATGCCGGCGATACCGCGAAGGAGCGGTTGCTGGCGGCGTGGCGCGCCCGCTTCGGCGAGCGGATCTGGGCGTTCACCCGGGAGGAAGCCGTGGCGGCCGGGCTCTTCGGAACCGTGCGGCCCGAGGTAACGGGACGGCTGGGCGACGTGATGGTGGCAGCCAGGGACGCGCTGGCCTTTTACGACACGCGCCGGGTACGCCCGACGGCCATGGAGGTCGTGGGCCAGCACGGCTCCCTGACCAAGGCCGAACGCGAGGTTCCGCTGCTCAGTTTCCAGGCTTCCGGAAGGCCAGCGTCAGGTAAATCAGGTTCCGGCAAGACCGCGGGCCGCCGGGGAACCCGTGGCTGAGCTGGTCTTTTTCTCCGGAACCATGGACTCCGGCAAGTCCACCCTTGCGCTGCAGATGGACTACAACCACCGTGCGCGGGGCCGCGGCGGGGTGCGGTTCAGCCGGAACGACCGCGCCGGCGACTCCCGGATCTCCAGCCGCTTGGGGCTGCAGGCCGAGGCCGTGGAAGTCGTCGACACCACGGACTTCTGGGACGAGGTCGTGCTCCGCCGCACCCAGGGGATCCGCGTGGACTACCTCATCTGTGACGAAGCACAGTTCTATTCAGCCGCCCAGGTGGAGCAGCTGGCACGCGTGGTGGACGAGATCGACGTCGACGTTTTTGCCTTCGGCATCACCGCGGACTTCCGGACCCGGCTCTTCCCGGGTTCGCAGCGCCTGATTGAGCTTGCCGACCGGGTCCAGGTCCTGCAGGTTGAAGCGCTGTGCTGGTGCGGCCGGCGTGCCACCCACAACGCCAGAACTGTCGACGGCGTGATGGTCACCGAGGGTGCCCAGGTGGTGGTTGGCGATGTGGATATGGCCATTGATCCCGCGGCCGGCGATCCGGGCAATGACGAAGGACATCTGCCGGTGGTGGGTTACGAGACGCTGTGCCGGAGGCACTTCATGCGCCGGGTCACCGCCCATGGCGCCAGCATCATCGCCCAGCAGGACGAGCTGCTCCCGTTCGAGGTGGACGCCTGCCTGTGGCACGGCGCCGGCAGTTAGTTTCTCAGTCGCCCCGGGTGCCGAAGACGATTTCGTCCCAACTGGGAACACTTGAACGCTTCGGCCGGGACGGCTGGCGTTCCGGCTCGTCCCGGTCCTGATCGGCGCCGGATGTGCCCTGGCCGGGCTGCGGCCGGCTTCCGTCCAGACGGCTGCCCTCCAAGCGGTTCCCCTCCAAGCGGCGCCGGGCACTGCCGCGGCCCAGGAGTTCGTCCAGGCCCGGGTTGGCAGGCGACGGGCGGCCGGTGACCGGGCCGGCAGAATGCGCCGCCGGTGAGTTGGGCTCCGCCGGTTTGGCCGGACGCGTGTTGCCCGAAGCGACGGTGTGACCGGGCACGATGGTGATTTCGCGCGTGTTGGTGCTGACGCCGTCGTGAAGCTTCAGCGACTCGTCGTCGGCATCCTCATGCCGGGGGACCAGGTTAAGGCGGGACACCATCGAGGGCCGGCCGTCACGGCGCCGGGCCAGGGTGAACTCTGCCGCCGGAGCCTCAGCCGTCCCGTCGCCGTCGTTCTCCTCAGGTTCCGGATCCGCATCCTGTTCCGCACCGTCCAGTGATAGGTCAGCGTCCTGGGCTGAATCACCGGAGTGCCCGGAATTGTCTGACTGCCACGAACCGCCGGCCGGCGATTCGGGCTCCATGTCTGCGGGTGCTTCGTCCGCCCGCGGGTGGGCGGCCGGGACACCGTTGGCGAGCAGCAGCGCCAGTGCGTCGTCGCTGTCCTCATCCACGCCGAGCCGCTGGCCGCGCCGCGAACGCAGCATGTCCAGGAGGCCGTCCGGATCCTTCTGCTGCTCCGTGGTGTTACCGATGCCGGGGCTGTTGGCTGTGCCAAAACCGGAGCGGGCCGCGGCCTCCGCGTCGGTTTCGAAGTCGAAAGGCCTGTCGGATACGGCGGAGAGCCGGCGGGCCGGTACAGGTCCGTCCAGCGGCTCCAGTTCGCTGAGCTGCTGGGCCCAGCGGTTCGCGTTTTGCAGCGACTTCCGGGTGGGGTTGAACGTCCACATAGCGGGAGGTTCCTCACCGATGCTCGCGTGCCCGCCGGGGGCGGCTTCAAACTTGGCCACCACGGTCCATGTGCCGTCCGGCCGGCGCCATGAGTCCCATTCCAGCGTCGTGGAGTGGATGCCGTGGGCGGTGAGCCGGTGGGCCACCATGTCGCCGAGGGTGGCGGGGTTGTCGCCGAAGGCCGACCGGTAGACGTCGTGTCCCGGGGCGGGGGAGGCGACCTCCACTTTCTGGGCCTGCTGGGCGATGTAGGCACGTTCGGCCAGCACCGGCCCTTCGTAGCGCTCCACCTTTTCCTGCGGCATCCCGCAGGCGGCGGCAACCTCGGCAGCGGTGGAACCGCTGCGGATTTTCGCCTGGATGTCGCGGGGAGACATGGGAACGGGGGCAGCCGCGGACGGGCGCGCGGAGGGCCGGCTGGCAGCCAGCCTGAGCGCCTCATTGATCGGCAGCCGGAACATTGCGCCGGCGGTACCGCTTAACAGGAGATGCTCCCCGTCGTCGTGGACGCCTACAAGCCGTAGATCCTGCATACAATCCTCCACCCTGGCATTACTATCATTCGAAACTCTGCCACCCCGCACTGTCTTTTCCCGTTAGGGCAGAGGGCGCGCCGCGAAATTCCGGGAGTTTCGGGTGGGTGGCGGAGGCCCGGGGGAGGCGTTAATTCCGGCTATGGCTTTTCCGCGCAGCGTGGAGAAAAATGTGCGCGTACCGGGCACAAACCAAGTTCCTCCGGCGTTGTCCCGGATGAATCATTCGAGCGATTCAACGGAGTGTGAGCAGCAGGCCATGGCGACTGATTATGATGCGCCGCGGAAGTCCGAAGAGGACCTCAACGAGGACTCGATTGAGGAGCTGAAGACCCGCCGTGCCGAGAAGCCCACGGCAGTGGTGGAGGAGGAGGAGTCCGACCTCGCCGAAGGCTACGAGCTGCCCGGAGCCGACCTGTCCGGCGAGGAGTTGCTGGTCCGTGTCCTGCCCGCCCAGGCCGACGAGTTCACGTGTGCCTCGTGCTTCCTGGTCCGGCACCGCTCCCAGATCGCGCGGGAAAAGAACGGGCTGCTCTATTGCCGCGACTGCGAAGGCTAGGTGCGCCGGATAAAGGTGATTGGGCTAGGCGCCGTTGAGCGCAGCGACCAGTTCCTCCGGACGGCGCGTGGAGGTCAGCCAGTAAGGCGTGGGGTCCGACGGGTCGGCGATCTCGATCCTGACCACCGGGTCAATCCACCCCCGGATGCACAGATAGGCCAGTCCGTTCAGGCGCGTCCCGCGCTCCGCCGTCGCCTCCTTGCCCCGGTACGCCGCTGCCCCGCCGACCAGGCTGCGTTCGATGCTGGCCCGGCCCACCTGCAGGGTCCGCGTGGTCACCGTCACTGACGGCGTTGACAGGAACAGAAGCACTGCCTCGATGGCGAACAGCACGGCGGCTGCCGTGAAGCCCGCCGCCAGGCTGATGGGCGCGAAGACCAGGATGCCTGCCGATGCGATGCCCACCGCGACCACCCAGATCCACGCGCCAGGCCACAGCTTTTCGGAGAAAACTACGGTTTCGTCCGGTGAGGACGGGTTGCGGGCAGGAACGGCAGCGCTTGATTCGGGCATGCCCTCAAGCTTAGTGGCCGGCAGGAGGGCCCACTGCAATAGGAGGAGATGGAGCCCGGACGATAGAGTGTGGGACTGTGACTGACGAATCAACGGCCATGACATCCCTCGCTCAGCAAGCCCCCGCGACTGCCGCTGCCCAGCCGCCCAGGGCGGAGTTCGGAGCACCCACGGTGCAGGTCCAGCTGAAAATGCTCGACGACGGCCTGGAAGCGCCGTCGTACGCCCACCCCGGTGATGCCGGGGCGGACCTGCGGGCCCGCGAGGACGTGGTGCTCGAGCCGGGCGAACGGCGCCTGGTCCCCACCGGCGTAGCCATCGCTCTGCCGGACGGTTTTGTGGCCCTCATCCACCCCCGTTCGGGCCTCGCCACCAAGCATGGACTCACGGTGGTGAATGCACCCGGAACCGTCGATGCCGGATACCGCGGGGAGATCGCGGTAACGCTGCTCAACACCGACCGCGAGCAGGCCATTGAACTGCGGCGCGGCGATAGAATTGCACAGATGGTGATCCAGCGCGTGGAGCACGCGCAGTTCGTCGCCGTGGGGGAGCTGAACGACTCTGTCCGCGGTGCCGGCGGGTTCGGTTCCACCGGCGGGTTCGCCGTTCCGGGCACGTAGCGGCACACCACCGGCTGGGCCGCACACCCGCATTTCGGGGCGCGCGACACGATCACAACTAAAGGAGACAACGCATGGTTTTTGGGCGGGGCAAGAAAGCCAAGAGGCAGGAATCGGCGGAGCCGGAGGACGTTCAGGAGGACGTCACTCCTGACGCGGCCGGGAATGCCGCGGACGACCGCAGGGCCAACGGTCCTTTCGACGTCTCCGAGATCAGCAGCCGCGACGGCTATGTGGACCTCGGCGCCCTGCTCATCGCCCCGCGCGACGGACTTCAGCTCCGGCTTGAGGTCGAGGAAGCGACCCAGCGCGTTGTCGCCGTAACCATGGACCTTGAGGGGTCAAGCCTGCAGCTGCAGGCGTTTGCCGCGCCCCGCTCCGAGGGGCTCTGGGACGAGATCCGGGAGCAGATCGGCCAGTCTGTCGGCGGCCAGGGCGGCCAGGTTGAGGAGATCCCGGGGGACTACGGCGTCGAACTCGTGGCTAAGCTCCCGGCCGGGGCACCGGACGGCAGCCAGGGCTACCGCGTCGCCCGTTTCGTCGGCGTCGACGGTCCCCGCTGGTTCCTCCGCGGCGTTTTCGGCGGCGAAGCCGCGCTGGACCGTGAAGCGGCAGCCGGCCTCGAGGACCTGTTCCGGAAGATCGTGGTCATCCGGGGCGAGAACCCCATGCCGCCGAGGGATCTCCTGCAGCTGCGCCTGCCCAAGGACGCTGCCGGACCGGTGGCTCCCGCGGCACCTGACCTCCAGGAGCCCGAGCGCGGGCCGGAGATCACCCAGATTGGTTGATGCAGGCGGCCCGCAGGACCAGGCGGTTCCCATCCGCGGGCTGCCGGAGCGCGGGCGCGCCCTGTGCCACGGATTTATCGAGTCGGTGACCTATGCGCCCCCCTCAGGGGTGGCAGCCTTCACGGCCATCATCTCGGACCATGACACCCTGCCCGCGGAGCGCCGCGGGCGGCTTCGCGTCATCTGGCTGGGCCGCCGCCGCATTCCGGGGATCGACGCCGGGACCGAACTCAAGCTCGAAGGCATGCTGACCGAAAGGGAAGGCATGCCCACCATGTTCAACCCCCGCTACGAGATACTGTCCCGCCAGGAGAACCAATGACTTTGCCTGAAAACCCCGATTCGGGACCGGGCCGCGAAGAACCCAAGCCCGCGCCCGAGACTCCGGGTTTTGCCGGGCTCGCCGAGGACTACGCTTCCAAGGCCGGGCTGCACCGCACACACGACGGCCGCATCGACGTCCTGAAGAGCGCCGGCGGCTACCAGGGAATCGCCGAGAGCATCCTGCCCGGCCTGGTTTTCCTGGTTGCCTTCACCGCCACCACCGCGCTGACCCCGTCACTTATTGCCGCTCTGGGCACCGCCGCCGTCTTCACGGTGGTCCGGCTCGTGCAGCGCCGGCCGCTGACCCAGGCGCTGGCCGGCGTCGTGGGTGTGGGCATCTCAGCCTGGCTCGCCAACACCACGGGCAAGGCCGAGGACTTCTACCTTCCGGGATTCCTGACCAACTCGGCCTACATCGTGGCGATGGTCATCTCCATCGCCGTCCGCTGGCCGATCGCCGGCCTGCTGTTCGGGTTCATCCGGAACGAAGGCCTGGACTGGCGCAAGGATCCGGCCCGCGTCCGCGCCTACCGGCTGGGCACCTGGATCATCGTCGGCGTGCTGGCGCTGCGCCTGCTGGTGCAGGTTCCCCTGTACCTCATGGGCCCGGACGGGCTGGCGGCGCTGGCCACAACAAGGCTCATCATGGGTGCACCGCTGTACATCCTCGGCGTGTGGATCGCCTGGCTCGTCACGCGGCCCGCGGCGACGCCGGACGGTCAGCCGTCGAAGCCGTCATCATCCAGCTGATCGGTCCCGGCCAGCTGGTCTGCGGCTGCCGGCGCCCCAACGGCGGCCGCGCCACCCTGCGGGGAACCGCCGGCTTCCTGCTGGTCACCGGACGGCTGTTCGCTGAACGGCCGCCCCTCAGCTGAACTGGGTGACAGCAGCTCGCGCAGCTGGTCTTCGGCCGCGATGGTGGTGACGAAGAACAGCTCGTCCCCGCCGTCGATGACGTCGTCCCGGCTGGGCGTGATCGGCGCCTGGTCCCGCAGGATGGCCACCAGCGTCGAGTCCTCCGGCCAGTCGATGGCACCCACCGTAAGCCCGATGGTGTGGGAGTCGTGCGGCACCGTGAACTCGACGATGGACGACACACCTGTCTGCAGGGTCAGCAGCCGGACCAGGTCGCCGATCTCCACGGCTTCCTCCACCAGCGCCGTCATGAGCTGCGGTGTGTTCACGGCAACGTCCACGCCCCAGGAGTCATTGAACATCCAGTCGTTCTTCGGGTTGTTAACGCGCCCCACTGTGCGCCCGATGCCGAACTCGGTCTTGGCCAGCAGCGAGACCACAAGATTCACCTTGTCATCGCCGGTGGCCGAAACCACCACGTCCGCGTCCTCGAGCTTGGCATCCTGCAGGGTGCTCAGTTCGCATGCGTCACCCACCAGCCAGTGCGCCCCGCGCAGGCCGCTGCGCCCGATCACCTCGGGCTTGAGGTCAATGAGCAGGATCTCGTGCTTGTGGGACAGCAGCTCACGGGCAATCGAGGAGCCGACGCTTCCGGCCCCGACGATGACGACTTTCACTTAGGACTCCTTGGCGGGTGCTTTGGCGAGGATGTGGGCGACTTCGGACGTGCGGTCCACCCGCAGCATGGCATGCACCGTGTCGCCGTCCTGGTAGGAGGTGCCCGCGGCGGGCAGCATCCCCTCGCCGAAACGGGTCAGGTAGGCGACCCGGACGTCGGCCACCTTCTCGATGGAGGAGACCGGATGCCCCACCCATTCCGGATGCAAATCGAGTTCGGCCAGCACGAGGCGGCCGGACGGGTCGCGGAAATCCCCGGCAAGGTGCTGTTCGGGAAGGATGCGGCGCAGGACCTGGTCGGCGCTCCAGCGCACCGCGGCCACCGTGGGGATGCCCAGGCGCTGGTAGATCTCGGCGCGGCCGGGGTCGTAGATGCGGGCCACCACGTGCGGCACATGGAACGTCTCGCGCGCCACCCTGGTGGCCAGGATGTTGGAGTTGTCGCCGCTGGAGACGGCCGCAAAGGCATAGGCGTCCGCAACGCCCGCCTGCTTCAGGGTGTCGCGGTCAAACCCGACGCCGGTGACTTTCCGGCCGGTGAAGCCCGAGCGGAGGCGGCGGAAGGCGCGGTCGTCCTGGTCGATGATGGCCACCGAATGGCCGGCATCCTCGAGCGTGTGCGCCAAGGTGGCCCCGACGCGTCCACAACCCATGATCACGAAGTGCGCCACGCGTATTCTCCTCAACTCTGGCCGACTGCTCCGTACGACTCTACCGCCGGATACCTGCCATGACATCGCGTGCGAATCAGACTAGCTTTGTGTGGTGCTGACAATTCTGAATGCCGTGAAGCGCGTGCTGGTGGGAAGGCCCTTCCGGAACGACAGGATGGCCCACACGCTCCTGCCGAAGAGGATCGCGCTCCCCATCTTCGCCTCGGATGCATTGTCCTCCGTGGCCTACGCCCCCGATGAGATTCTCCTCACGCTGGCCCTGGCCGGCGTGAGCGCGGTGGCCATTTCCCCGCTCGTGGGCCTCGCCGTCATGGTGGTCCTGCTCACGGTGGTGGCGTCCTACCGGCAGAACGTCCACGCTTACCCCTCCGGCGGCGGTGACTATGAGATCGCCAACGAGAACCTCGGCAAGTACGCCGGGCTGACGGTGGCGTCCGCCTTGCTGGTGGACTACGTCCTGACCGTCGCCGTGTCCATGTCCTCTGCGGCGACCTACCTCACCACGGCCATCCCATCGCTTCACGGACAGCAGGCCCTGATCGCCACCATCGGCGTGGTGATCCTGGCGCTCGTCAACCTGCGCGGCATCAAGGAAGCCGGCAGCGTCTTCGCAGTGCCGACCTACATCTTCATGGCCTCCATCCTGGGCATGACCGCCGTCGGGATCTTCCAGGCCGTGACCGGCCAACTCGGCCAGGCGCCGTCGGCTGCGTTCACGATTGTCCCCTCACCCGATTTCGACCAGGGCCTTGTGGGCCTCGCGGGCGCGTTCCTGCTATTGCGCGCCTTTTCCTCCGGTGCCGCCGCCCTGACCGGCGTGGAAGCCATCAGCAACGGCGTGCCCAACTTCCAGAAGCCCAAGAGCAAAAACGCTGCCACCACGCTGCTGCTGCTCGGCATCATCGCCTCGGCCATGCTGGCAGGGATCATCTACCTGGCCAACGCCACCAAGGTGCACATCGTGCTGGACCCGGCCACTGAGTTCCTGCTCAACGGGCAGCCGCTGCCCGAGGGGTACATCCAGAACCCGGCCATCAGCCAGATTGCCCAGACCATCTTCGGCAACGGGTCCATTCCGTTCTACATCGTGGTCGCGGCCACCGGCGTCATCCTGGTGTTCGCCTCCAACACCGCCTTCAACGGCTTCCCGGTGCTGGGCTCCATCCTGGCCCAGGACGGCTACCTGCCCCGGCAGCTGCGCACCCGCGGCGACAGGCTCGCCTTCAGCAACGGCGTGCTTGCCCTGGCCGCCGGTGCCCTGGTGCTCATCCTGTCGTTCAATGCGGATGTGACCAAGCTCATCCAGCTCTATATCGTCGGTGTTTTCATCTCCTTCACGGCCAGCCAGCTGGGCATGGTCCGGCACTGGGGCCGGGAGCTGAAACTGGCCAAGGACAAGGCCGTCAAACGCCGGATGCTCAAGTCGCGAACCATCAACATGATCGGCTTCGGCATGACCGCACTGGTGCTGGTGATCGTGCTTATCACCAAGTTCGAACAGGGCGCCTGGATTGCCCTGCTCGCCATGTTCGTCCTGTTCCTCATCATGTGGAGCATCCGCGCCCACTACGACAACGTGGCCAAGGAGCTGGCGGTCGACGAGGACTCCTCGCCCCGCGCGCTGCCCACCCGCGTGCACGCTGTGCTGCTGGTGTCACACGTCCGCAAGCCCGTACTTAGGGCACTGGCCTATGCGCGGGCTTCCCGGCCGTCGCGGCTGGACGCCATCACCGTGGACATCAACGCCGAAGAAACAGCGCACACCCTGGCCGACTGGGAGAAACTGGAGATCCCGGTTCCGCTGACCATCCTCGCCAGCCCCTACCGCGAGACGGTCACGCCGATCATGGACTACATCAAGAACATGCGCCGGGACTCGCCCCGGGACCTGATCGTGGTCTATATCCCCGAGTACGTGGTGGGCAAATGGTGGGAACAGTTGGTGCACAACCAGACAGCCCTCCGCATCAAGACCCGGCTCCACTTTGAGCCGGGCGTCATGGTTGCCAGCGTTCCCTGGCAGCTCAAATCATCCGAAGAAGCCAAGAGACTGCAGGACATTCAATGAGCCCGGACACCCAGACCACCTCCACCGGACTCGAACTGGTGGTCGACGTCGGCCCCGTGGCCCACGGCGGACACTGCGTGGCCCGCCACGAGGGCCGCGTGGTCTTCGTTCGCCACGGCATCCCGGGGGAGCGGGTGCGGGTCCGGCTCACCGACGCCGAGGAGAAGGCCAAGTTCTGGCGCGCCGACGTTGTGGAAGTCCTGGATGCCTCGCCGGACCGGGTGCCGCACTTCTGGCGGACCGCCGACTCCGCCAGCTCATGGGCGCACGGGCGCCCGCCGGTCGGCGGCGCCGAACTTGGCCACATTTCGCTGCAGCGCCAGCGGAGCCTCAAGTCGGAGGTGCTGGCCGAACAGCTCAGGCGGCTGGCCGCCGTCGAACTTTCCCCGGACGTTGAAGCGGTCGGAGCAGCGAACGCCCAAACGGACGGCGCCGGGCTTAAGCACGACGGCGGGACCGGACTTGGGTGGCGCACGCGCGCCAGCTTTGGCGTCACCCCAAGCGGCCGGCTCGGCATGCACGCCCACCGCTCCGACCAGGTGATTCCCGTGCAGGAGATGCCGCTGGCTGTCGACGGTATCAACGCCCTGCGGCTGTGGGATGTGGACCTCCAGGGCATCGAGCGGGTGGAGGTGGCCGCGCCCGCCAACGGCTCGCGGCCGCTCGTGCTGCTCGCCCCGGCCCCCGGAACGCGTGCCAAACGGCTGAACTCCGTCCTCTCCCAGCTGCCGTCGGACGTCTCCGTGGCCAGCTACGATCCCCTCAAGAACGAGACGCTGCAGCTCCGCGGCCGGACCTGGGTACAGGAGTCCGCGGCCGGCCACGACTACCGGGTCACGGGCGCCGGTTTCTGGCAGATCCACCGCGACGCGCCGGAAACCCTGGTGGGTGCCGTCACCGGATTCCTGCACGAGGGCGGCTTCCTGGAACCCGGCGCCGCAGTGGCTGACCTCTACGCCGGGGCCGGCCTGTTCACTGCCCCGCTGGCCGACGCAGTAGGGGAGACCGGGTCTGTGCTGTCGGTGGAGGGTGCGCCAGGCACCAGCCGGGACGCGCGGAAAAACCTGCACGGTGCGCCGCAGGTGGAGATTGTGCAGGGGAAGGTGGAGCGGGTGCTCCACCAGCGGCCGCGCCAGTTCGATGCCCTCATTCTTGACCCGCCGCGCGCGGGTGCGGGCAAAGCCGTGGTCAGC
Organism: Arthrobacter sp. NPDC058097; assembly: GCF_042884885.1. Lineage (NCBI taxonomy): Bacteria > Bacillati > Actinomycetota > Actinomycetes > Micrococcales > Micrococcaceae > Arthrobacter > Arthrobacter sp. NPDC058097. Next base: position 163,192 of record NZ_JBHVSZ010000006.1, on the reverse strand, counting down.
CAGCTGATTGCCTCGAACCCCCGCGCCATTGCCTACGTTTCCTGCGACCCGTCGTCGTTCGCACGCGATATTGGTTACTTCCAGCAGGGCGGCTGGCAGCTGTCAGGTCTGCGCGCCTTCGACCTGTACCCGCACACGCACCACCTGGAGACCGTCGCACTGCTGACTCCCCGCGGGTGATGCCACTACTATGGGCGATGTAGCCCCCCGTCGCGCCCGTGTACCCGGCTGACCATGCAGTTTGATGCGACCGGCACTAATTAGGGTGTCCTAACTAGCAAGCGGTCAACCACGCGACAAAGATGAAACTGTTGCGAGAGGAGTCCTGCGATGAGCACTGTGGACAGCTTCGGTTCAAAAGGCAAACTTGATGTTGCCGGAACCGAATACGAAATTTTCCGGTTGAACTCCGTTGAAGGTTCAGAAACCCTTCCGTTCAGCCTTAAGGTACTGCTTGAAAACCTGCTGAGGACCGAGGACGGCGCGAACATCACCGCCGATCACGTTCGCGCCCTGGCAGGATGGGACCCGAATGCCCAGCCCGACACCGAAATCCAGTTCACGCCAGCCCGCGTGATCATGCAGGATTTCACTGGTGTTCCCTGCGTGGTGGACCTTGCCACCATGCGTGAGGCTGTCAAGGAGCTCGGCGGTGATCCGAAGAGGGTGAACCCGCTGGCTCCGGCCGAGATGGTTATCGACCACTCCGTCCAGATCGACGTTTTCGGCAACTCCGGCGCACTGGAGCGCAACATGGAGATCGAATACCAGCGCAATGGTGAGCGCTACCAGTTCCTGCGGTGGGGCCAGACCGCGTTCGACGACTTCAAGGTCGTCCCGCCGGGAACCGGCATCGTGCACCAGGTCAACATCGAATACCTGGCCCGCACCATCATGACCCGCGAGGTGAACGGCGCGCTGCGTGCCTACCCCGACACCTGTGTCGGCACCGACTCGCACACCACCATGGTCAACGGCCTGGGCGTGCTCGGCTGGGGCGTCGGCGGCATCGAAGCCGAGGCTGCCATGCTGGGCCAGCCGGTTTCCATGCTGATCCCGCGCGTTGTGGGCTTCAAGCTCAGCGGCAGCATCCCTGCCGGTGCCACCGCCACGGACGTGGTGCTCACCATCACCGAGATGCTCCGCAAGCACGGTGTTGTTGGCAAGTTCGTGGAATTCTACGGCGAAGGCGTTGCCGCTGTGCCGCTGGCAAACCGCGCCACCATCGGCAACATGAGCCCGGAGTTCGGCTCCACGGCTGCGATGTTCCCGATCGACGACGTCACCCTCGACTACCTGCGCCTCACCGGCCGCCCCGACGAGAACGTTGCACTTGTGGAGGCCTACGCCAAGGAACAGGGCCTCTGGCACGATCCTTCCCGCGAGCTGCGCTTCTCCGAGTACCTCGAGCTGGACCTCTCCACCGTGGTTCCGTCGATCGCCGGACCGAAGCGTCCGCAGGACCGCATCGAGCTGACCGAGGCCAAGGACGAATTCCGCCACGACCTCAAGAACTACGTCACCCACGACGCCGACGCCGGCACGCTGGACGAGTCGCTGGAGGAAAGCTTCCCGGCTTCCGACCCGCCTTCCTTCACCACCGGCGGCACGCACGTGACCGACACCGACCGCGTTCCGCCGAAGTACTCCGCCGCGCACGGTGCTGAGGGCCGCCTTTCCAGCCCCGTCGCCGTGAAGATGGAGGACGGCCGCGAATTCGACCTGGACCACGGCGCGGTGACCATCGCGTCGATCACCTCGTGCACCAACACGTCCAACCCCTCGGTCATGCTCGCCGCCGCCGTTCTGGCACGCAACGCCGTGAACAAGGGCCTCACCGCCAAGCCGTGGGTCAAGACCTCCGTCGCCCCCGGCTCCAAGGTGGTCACTGACTACTACGAGAAGTCGGGCCTCACCCCGTACCTGGAGAAGCTGGGCTTCTACATCGTGGGCTACGGCTGCGCTACCTGCATCGGCAACTCCGGCCCGCTGGAAGCCGAGATCTCCGAGGCCATCCAGGCCAACGACCTCGCCGTCAGCGCCGTCCTCTCGGGCAACCGCAACTTCGAAGGCCGCATCAACCCGGACGTCAAGATGAACTACCTGGCCTCCCCGCCACTGGTCATCGCCTACGCCCTGGCCGGTTCCATGGACTTCGACTTCGACACCGACCCCCTGGGCAAGGACGAAGCCGGCAACGACGTCTTCCTGAAGGACATCTGGCCGAACCCGGTCGAGGTCCAGGAAGTCATCGACTCCTCCATCGACAAGGAGATGTTCGCCAAGGGCTACGAGGGAGTCTTCGAGGGTGACGACCGCTGGAAGGCGCTCGACACCCCGGCCGGCGACACCTTCGCCTGGGATCAGAAGTCCACGTACGTCCGGAAGCCCCCGTACTTCGAGGGCATGAAGGCCCAGCCTGAGCCCGTCCAGGACATCACCGGTGCCCGCGTGCTGCTCAAGCTCGGCGACTCCGTCACCACGGACCACATCTCCCCGGCCGGTTCGTTCAAGTCCGACACCCCTGCCGGCCAGTACCTGCTGGCCAACGGTGTGGAGCGCAAGGACTTCAACTCCTACGGCTCGCGCCGTGGCAACCACGAGGTCATGATCCGCGGCACGTTCGCGAACATCCGCATCAAGAACCAGCTCCTCGACGGTGTGGAGGGCGGCTTCACCCGCGACTTCACCCAGGCTGACGGCCCGCAGGCCTACGTCTACGATGCCGCCCAGAACTACCAGGCAGCCGGCACCCCGCTGGTGGTCCTGGCGGGCAAGGAGTACGGCTCCGGTTCGTCCCGTGACTGGGCAGCCAAGGGCACGGCACTGCTGGGCGTCAAGGCCGTCATCGCCGAGAGCTACGAGCGCATCCACCGCTCCAACCTCATTGGCATGGGCGTTCTTCCGCTGCAGTTCCCGGCCGGCGAGTCCGCCGCCACGCTGGGCCTGACGGGCACGGAAACCTTCGCTGTGGAGGGCGTCACCGCCCTGAACGAAGGCACCACCCCCAAGACCCTCAAGGTCACCGCCACCGCCGAGGACGGCTCCGCCAAGTCCTTCGACGCAGTGCTCCGCATCGACACCCCGGGGGAAGCGGACTACTACCGCAACGGCGGCATCCTGCAGTACGTGCTGCGCCAGATCTCCGCTAACTAGCGGGATCTCCGGGCAAGGCCCGGCAAGCAGCGCGATGAGGCCCCGGCCGGTCAGCAGACCGGCCGGGGCCTCTGCGTTGCTGCCTGCACTGCCCCGAGCATTTGCACTGCCTCGCGCGTTTGCGTGGAGGCGTTAGAGTTAATAGGCATGTCTACCAGCCGAAGGAGGGGCCGTTGGGAATCTTGGAGACCATCCGGAATCCGCAGGACCTGAGCAAGTTGTCCGCGGCGCAGCTGGATCAGCTGGCCGCCGAGATCAGGGAATTCCTGATCGGCAACGTCTCCCAGACGGGAGGGCACCTGGGTCCCAACCTCGGCGTCGTCGAACTGACCATGGCGGTGCACCGGATCTTCGATTCGCCCCGCGACAGCATCGTCTTTGACACCGGCCACCAGTCCTACGTGCACAAGCTCCTCACCGGACGGCACGACTTCAGCACCCTCCGCCAGCAGGGCGGCCTGTCCGGCTACCCGGACCGCGCCGAGTCCGAGCACGACATCGTCGAAAGCTCCCACGCCTCCTCCTCGCTGTCCTGGGCCGACGGCATTTCCCGCGCCCGCCAGCTGACCGGTGACGGCGACCGGTACGTCGTCGCCGTCGTCGGGGATGGCGCGCTTACCGGCGGGATGGCCTGGGAGGCCATCAACAACATCGCGGCGGACAAGAAGCGCCGCGTCGTGATCGTCGTGAACGACAACGGCCGCTCCTACGCGCCCACCGTCGGCGGCTTTGCCGACTACCTGGCGTCGCTGCGCCCCACCATTGACTCCCTTCGTGCCGCCCCCGCCTACGAGGGTGCCCTTGACTGGTGGAAGAAAAAGCTCCAGAACGGCGGCCCCGCCGGCCAGTTCACCTACAAGAGCCTGCATGCCATGAAGAAGGGCATCAAGGACTGGTGGGCCCCGCAGGGCATGTTCGAGGACCTCGGCATGAAGTACATCGGCCCGGTGGACGGCCACAACCTCCAGGCCATGGAACACGCCCTCTCCACCGCCAGGAATTACGCCGGCCCGGTCATCGTGCACGCAATGACCGAAAAGGGCCATGGGTACGCACCCGCCCGTGCCCACGAAGCGGACCAGTTCCACGCCGTCGGAATCATCGACCCCGAGACGGGCGAGCCCGCAGAAGCCGGCGGCGCCAAGTCCTGGACGTCGGTGTTCGCCGACGAGATCGCGGACATCGCCGACGAGCGTAAGGACATCGTCGGCATCACCGGCGCCATGCTCATTCCGGTCGGCTTGCACAAGTTCGCTGCACGGCACCCGGAACGCGTGTTCGACGTCGGCATCGCCGAACAGCACGCACTAACTTCCGCCGCCGGCATGGCTTTCGGCGGGCTGCACCCGGTGGTGGCCGTCTACGCCACCTTCCTCAACCGAGCCTTCGACCAGCTCCTGATGGACGTCGCCCTGCACAAGGCCGGCGTAACGGTCGTCCTGGACCGCGCCGGCGTCACCGGCCCCGACGGCGCCAGCCACCACGGAATGTGGGACATGGCCATGGTCCAGATCGTTCCCGGGCTGCACCTGGCCGCGCCGCGCGACGCCACCAGGCTGCGCGAGGAACTCCGCGAAGCCGTCGCCATCGAGGACGTCCCCACTGTTATCCGCTATTCCAAGGGCACCGTCGGCGCCGAGGTCGAGGCCATCGAACGCCTCGACGACGGCGTGGACGTGCTGTCCCGCCGCCCGGCCGGATCTACGGAGAACGATGTCCTGATCGTCAGCGTGGGCGCCATGTCCGAACTGGCCCTGAACGTCGCCAACCGGCTGGGTGCCCAGGGCATCAGTTCCACCGTCGTCGACCCGCGCTGGGTCCTTCCGGTCCGGAAGTCGATCATCGCCCTGGCCGCAAGGCACCGCCTGGTCATCTGCATCGAGGACGGCGTCCGTGCCGGGGGAGTCGGCTCCCGGATTCGCCAGGAGATGCGCGCCGCCGGCGTGGACACTGCCCTGAACGAGGTGGGCCTGCCGGTCGAGTTCCTGGACCACGGAACACGGAGCCAGGTGCTGGAACGGGTGGGTCTCACCGCCCAGCAGATCACCCACGACGTCGTTGCCCAGGTGCTCGGGACCAAGGTCCCGTTCGCGCGCCCGCTGCCCGGCCAGGAACACCCCACCACCGGAAGCCTGCCCAAACTGTGAGGGAGCCCGATTCCCTGCAGCCAGGCGAACTGGTGGTGTCCCGGAACCGCAAGTGGGACGGCACGGCTCACTGGGTGGTGCCCGGCCGGTACCTAGGCGAGGACCGGCACGGCTGGTGGATCTTCCAGCCGGCCAATGAGTTCTGCTCCCGCCCCGGCGCCGCCTTCTACACCGCGGCCGACGCCGTGCTACTGGTTCCGCGCACGGGCGAGTTCGTGGTTACCTTCTACGATGACACCTACCCGGGCGACTTCCGGGTTTACGTCGACCTGGCGACGGGCCACGCGTGGCGCCGGATCAAGTCCGGCGTAACGGAATTCCACGTCGTCGACATGGACCTCGACGTCATCCGCTCCGTGACGCGCGGCGTGTTCGTCGACGACGAGGATGAGTTCGCCGAGCACCGGCTCAGCATGGAGTACCCTGAGACGCTGGTGCGCGCCATGCAGGCCGAGTGTGACGCCCTGTTCCTTGCCGTCAAGGGCCAGGAAGCGCCCTTCGACGGCACCGACACCACCTGGTTTACGAGAGGACGGGCATGAGCGGAATTATCCGGGTCTACAAGCGCGACGACGAGGGGACCCTGCTGTTCCGGGAAGCCTGGTACGACGAGGACTACAGCCAGTTCGTCATGAACCACGGCGCCGTCGGCCACCAGAGCAAGACGCAGGAGACCGACGTCCCGGACGCCGAGGCCGCCGAGCGCCTGATGGACGCCTTCGAGATGGCCTGCACCGAGGACGGTTACGCGGAAATTCCTGACGAGGAGCAATACTGGGTGGTGGCCCAGTACGCCCTGAAGACCAAGGAAGGCACCAGCCGCGACCGCTACCTCGAGGAAAAAGCGAAGGACGCCTTGTCCGGCCACCTGGCCTGGCGCGGCCTGGGCATTGTGGACCGCTCCGAATTCGGCGACGCTAAGCTCAACATCTTCTGCCTCTGCCCGGACGTGAACAAGGCTGTGAACGCCATCAAGGTCTGCATCCGCGGCGAGGACCTCGACTTCACCAAGCTAAGCATCGGCGCCGCCCCCTTCGGCGACCTCTCGGCCCTGAAGCTCAAGCATTCGCCCAAGCAGGCGGCCGGCTTCAGCCTCTAGGCCAGCTTCACCCCAGGCAGTTCAAGCACCTCAAGCAGTCGCAGCATCTCAAGCAGTCACAGCACAAGGGAAGGCAGAACGTCATGACAAAGAAGTCAGCCAAGCAGGGCCGCACGCCGCTTCCGCGGGGCCTCGCCTCGCCCGACCGCAGGATTCTCGCCCATTCGGGTGTGGAGTCACTTGAGCAGCTGGCGCAGTTCGGCCGGCGCCAGCTGGCGGCGCTGCCGGGCATCTGCCCGCGGACCCTCGCCCAGCTCCAGGATGCGCTGGAGGAACACGGCCTGGACTTCGCCTCCGCCTGACTGGCCTGAAAAGGCTGTGCCCTGGGCCGTTATAGGGTGATTCCATGACTGAATACCGCCGTCTTGGAAAATCCGGACTGACCGTCTCCGTCGTTGGCCTCGGCTGCAACAACCTGGGCCGGGCCAACACGGTGACCGAATCGCAGGAGGGGACGGACGCCGTCGTACATGCCGCCCTCGACGCCGGGGTGACGCTCTTCGACGTCGCCGACACCTACGGCCGGGAACCGGGGCTGAGTGAAACGATGCTCGGCAAGGCCCTGGGGGCCAGGCGTGACGACGTCGTAGTGGCCACCAAGTTCGGCATGGACATGCGCGGGGCCAACGGCGAGGACTTCGGTGCCCGCGGTTCACGCCGCTACGTCATCCGCGCCGCTGAGGCCTCCCTGCGCCGGCTCGGCACCGACTACATCGATCTGTACCAGTTCCACACGCCCGATCCCCAGACGCCGATCGAGGAGACCCTCGACGCGCTCAACGACCTCGTCACGAGGGGCAAGGTCCGGTACATCGGTCATTCCAACCGCGCCGGCTGGCAGATCGCCGAGGCCGAATTCGTGGCGCGCGCCCGCGGCGGGGCCCGGTTTGTCTCCGCGCAAAACCACTACAACCTCCTGGACCGCCGCGCCGAGCTGGAAGTGACCCCGGCCGCGGAGGCCTACGGGCTGGGCGTGCTGCCTTACTTCCCGCTGGCGAACGGCCTCCTGACCGGCAAGTACGCGCAGGACCAGGCGCCGGAAGGCTCGCGGCTCAGCCACACGCGGACCAACCTGGTGCACGACGCCGACTGGCAGCAGCTCAAGGCCTTCAGTGCCTTCGCCGCCGCCCGCGACCTGACCGAAGTGCAGGTGGCCTTCTCCTGGCTTGCGGCGCAGCCGTCGGTCAGCAGCGTGATTGCCGGCGCCACCCGTCCGGAACAGGTCCGGCAGAACGCCGGGGCGGTGGCCTGGGTGCCGGACCGTGCAGAACTCGACGAGCTGGATGCAATCTTCCCGCAGACCCCCAAGGTGGCCCTGTTCTGATGCCGTCCATCCTCATGGATGTTGACACCGGAATCGACGACGCCCTGGCGCTGGTCTACCTGCTGTCCCGGCCGGAAGTCCGGATCGAGGCCATCACGTGCACGGCCGGCAACACGGGCGCCCGCCAGGTGGCGCTGAACAACCTCGCCCTGCTGGAACTCTGCGGGCGGGCCGGCATTGAAGTTGCCGTCGGCGCGGAAGTGCCGCTCGAGATCCCGCTGGTCACCACCGAGGAAACCCACGGACCGCAGGGGATCGGCTACGCCGAGCTGCCGCCGCCGCAGCAGGAGATCTCACCGCGGCATGCCGTGGACGTGTGGGTGGAAGCGGCCAGGGCACGCCCTGGTGAGATCACCGGCCTCATCACCGGGCCGCTGACCAACTTCGCGCTGGCGCTGCGGGCGGAGCCGGACCTGCCGAAGCTGCTCGGAGGGCTGGTCATCATGGGCGGCTGCTTCAACTACCAGGGCAACACGACCCCGACGGCGGAGTGGAACGTTTCCGTGGACCCGCATGCGGCCGCGGAAGTCTTCGCCGCCTACAGCGGGCTGCCGGAGGAGAACCTGCCGGTGGTGTGTGCGCTCGAAACCACGGAACGGATCGAGCTGCGGCCGGAGCACCTGCAGCGTCTCGCCGAGGCTGCCGGGGCTGAACCGGAACTCGTGCTGGCCGAGCAGCCGGAGGGCCAGCGCAGCCGGTCGGGCAATCCGCTAGTGGCGTGCCTCTCGGATGCCATCCGTTTCTACATGGAGTTCCACCGGCTCTACGACCAGGGCTTCATCGCGCACATGCATGACGCCTTCGCCGCCGCCGCGGCCATCGGGCGGACCCCGTACGGCACGAGGCCGGCCACCGTGCACGTGGAAACGGAGGCGCCCCGTCTGGTCGGGACCACCGTCGCCGACTTCCGGGGCATCTGGAAGGAGCCGTTCAATGCCAGGATCGTCACTTCAAACGACCCTGCGCAGTGCTTTGACGAGCTGATCTCCTCGGTGGGCGCCCTGGCGGCCGGTATTGGGAAGCGGCCTCTCCGGCCGGGACCGTAGCACGGCGTGCACGCGGGTCGGTAGGATGGTAGCCGTGCCGAGGTGACATTAGGCGCCTGCTTCCGTGCACGCGGAACATCACGCCACGGGTGCGGGACCCGCCGTTTTCAGCCTAAGGATCCACCATGTCACAGCCGTCCCTGACCCTCCCTCCCACGGACCAAAAAGCTGTCCGCCGGCGGAGGGTCCTCGAACTGCTCGGCGCCGCTGCCATCGCCGCCACGTTCGTCTTCCTGGTCCTCACCCAGCCTGCCGACATTGCCGGCGGGCTCGGCAGCGTTTCCTCGCTTGTCGCGCTGGGCGGCTTCCTCCTCGGCGCCCTGCTGCTGATCGTGGGCGTGCTTCCCACCCTGCCCACGTCCACCGTGGTGCTCATCCCCGTGGCGCTGGTCCTGAATATCGTGCTGGGACAGCTCATGGGCACCAGCGGCCTGCCGTTCTATCTCGACTCCATCGGCACGGTGCTCATCGCCGTCCTTGCCGGGCCTGCCGCCGGAGCCGCCACCGGTGCCCTGAGCAGCATCGTGTGGTCGTTCTTCAACCCCACGGTCCTGCCCTTCGCTGCCGGCGCCGCGCTGATCGGCTTCCTGGCCGGGGTGGCCGCACGGTACGGGCTGTTCCGCCGCTTCTACCTGGCCCCGGTTGCCGGCTTCGTCACCGGCATCATCGCCGGCGTGGTGTCCGCGCCGATTGCAGCGTTCGTCTTCGGCGGCACGTCCGGGGCCGGCACCGGTGCGATCGTCAGCGCCTTCCGGGCCATGGGCGACACCCTGCTGGCCGCCATCACCAAGCAGGCCCTGATTTCCGATCCCATGGACAAGGCCATCGTCTTCGCCATCGCTGCCATGCTGGTCTACGCCCTGCCCCGGCGCACGACGTTCCAGTTCCCGTTCGTCCGCCGCTTCCGCGTCCTGGCCGGCAAGGAGCCGGCGGCGCGGAATTCCTGACTCCGGAACCGCCGGCCAGGTGTCCACGCGCCTTAACCCGCTGACCGCGCTGACGGCCGCCGTCGCCGTCCTGGTCATTACGACGGCGGCAGGCAGTTGGGCGTTATCACTCACCGTGGCAGCCGGCGCAGTGCTGCTTTCTGCCGCCTCGGGCACCGTGCGGCGGGTCCTGCTGGCCGGGGCTGCCGTCATTGTGCCGTTCTGGCTTTCGCTGCTGGTGATCCACGGACTCTTCTTCCCGGAGGGGCGCACCGTGCTCGCGAGCTGGGGACCGGCCCGGGTCACGGCCGAGGGGCTGGCCTTCGCTTTGGAGATGGGGCTCCGGACCGCCGCCTTCGTGCTGGTGCTGATGGTGTTTTCCTTCAGCGTCCGGGTCCCCGAACTGGTTGCCGCCCTGGCGGCCCGCCGCGTACCGCCGCAGGTGGGATATGTGCTGGCGTCCACGCTGCTGCTTGCCCCGCTGGTCGCTGCGCGGCTGCAGAAGGTCCGTCAGGCCCAGGAGGCGCGCGGCCTTGTGGTGGGGCGGGGGCTTGGCAGCCGGGCCGCGGCCATCCGGCTTCAGATGGTCCCGCTGGTGCTGGGCCTGGTGCACGACGCCGGCATCCGGGCCCAGTCCCTCGATGCCAGGGGGTTCCGGAGCGCCGGTCCCCGCACCAGCTACACGGAGGTTCCCGATTCGGCCGCCCAGGCTGCGTTCCGCATGGTGGCGATCCTGCTTGCCCTGGCGGCGGTGGGGTGGCGCGTCGCTGACGCGCTTTCGGCCGGGTCACGTGCCGCCGGGTCACTGTCCTCCCTTTTTCAGTCCGTCCTCTTTCAGTCCGTCCTTTTTCAGTCCGGCGGGGGCGCCGGATGATCGCTGACAGGACTGCCGCCACCACGCTGCTGGCCTCCATTGATTCGTTTTCGTACCACGGCGACGCGAGCCCAGCTTTGCAGGCGGTGGAGGTGGGCGCCGCTCCCGGCACGTTGACGGCAGTCCTGGGCGGGTCCGGCAGCGGCAAGTCCACGCTGGGCCGCCTCCTTGGCGCGTGGCTGCTCGGAGGGCGGGACGGAAATCTGGCCGGGAGCCTGCAGCTGGAGGTGGCCGGGCATCCCGCCCAGAGTGGTCCGCTCATCTTTACCGGGGCGGCGGATGACCCGCGGATTGATCCCGGGGCATGGGCACGGCACGTCGGCTTCGTGCCGCAGGACGCAGCGTCCATGCTGTCGGCGGTCCGCGGAACCGTGGAGGAGGAGCTCGCGTTCAGTTTGGAAAACCGCGGCGTCCGGCGGGCGGAGATGGTGCGGACTGTGGCTGATATTGCCCGCCGGACAGGACTCGACGGGTTCATGCAGCGGGATCCCGCAACGCTGTCCGGCGGTGAGCTTCGCCGTCTGGCTGTGGGTTGCGCAGTGGTCGACGGTCCCGGCGTCCTGGTCCTCGACGAGCCGCTCGAGTCCTTGGACCAGGCCGGGATCCGGACCGTCGTGGAACTGGTCCGTGCCGAGCTGGCCCGGGGTACAGCCGTTGTGGTGCTGAGCCAGCACGCCGACGCGCTGACCGGGGCCGCGGAGCGCTGGCTGGTACTGAAGGATGGGGGAGTGACGGCGGCCGGCCCGCCTGGCCGGATCCGGCAAGGGGAGGCGCTGGCCGAGTCCGGCGTCGTGATCTCGGCCGCCTGCTCAGACCCAAACCCGGATCCAGAACCAGAACTGAAGCCCGATACGGCGTCGGAACCGGCGGCCAGGCCCGATCCGGAGTCTGAACCGAGGGCTGTGCCGCCCGCTCCGCACGCGGAGTTGACTCTTCCCGCGGCCGAGGTTGCTGCCGTTGGGACCTCAGCCGTTGAACCCACGGCGGCCTTGGAGCTGGCTAATGTGGACTTCGGTTTCGGGGCAGGCCATGTGGCTGAAGAAGACAGCCTGCTCCTGGATGATGTTGAGCTGCGGGTGATGCCCGGGGAAGTCGTTGCCGTCACGGGGCCCAACGGTGCCGGAAAGTCCACGCTGCTGCGGCTCTTCAATGGCCTGTACCGGCCGCTTCGCGGCGACGTGCGCGTGGCCGGCGAATCCATTGCCGGTGTTCCGACTGGCATAGTGGCCCGCCGGCTAGGGCTACTTTTCCAGCACCCCCATGACCAGTTGTTCGAGCGGACCGTTCTCCGGGAGGTGCTGTTCGGGCTGGAACGTCTCTTCCAGTCGGACGCGCCGGAACGCGCACGGGCAGCTTTGGCCGCCGTCGGACTTGAAGACAACGGCAACGCGCATCCCCATGAGCTGCCGGCGTCCGGCCAGCGGCTGCTGGCCCTCGCCACCGTCCTGGCGCGTGAACCGTCGGTGCTCGCGCTCGACGAACCGACTGTGGCTCTGGACGCGCACGGCCTCACACGGCTCACCGCCGCCGTGTCAGCGGCCGCCGGCCGCGGCGCCGCCGTCGTGATGGTCACGCACGACCTCGGCTTCGCCAGGGCTCACGCGCACCGGCTGCTCAGGCTCGACGGCGGCCGGCTCCGGCCGCACTGACCGCGCCCTCGCCGGTGCCGCTGGTGCCGCTGTGTCAGGAACGGGACGCCACGCCCGGCGGCAGGAATCGTTTGCCGTTGACGCGCTCCGAGGCTCCCTCCCTGTCGAGGTAGGGGGTGATCCCGCCCAGGAACATCGGCCAGCCGGCGCCCAGGATCATGCAAAGGTCGATGTCCTGGGGTGCTGCCACCACGCCCTCTTCGAGCATCAGCCCGATTTCCTCGGCCAGGGCGTCCTGGGTCCGGCGGAGGACCTCATCTGCAGTCGAAGGTGTGCTGCCAAAGGACATCAGGGCCGACGTGGCTGCAGGGATCTCCCGGCCGTCGTCCCCGGCCGCGGACCACAGGGACCGGATGTTGTTGTCGATCAGTTTCTGCAGGTTCTGCGACACCGGGAAGCGGTCCCCGAAGGCCGCATGCAGGGATTCCTGAACGTGCTGGGCCACCGGCAGTCCTACCATTGAGAGAAGCGTGAACGGCGTCATCGGAAGACCCATCGGGCGCAGTGCGGTGTCAGCGACTTCGGCCGGCGTGCCTTCGTCAAAGGCGGCCGTGACTTCGCCCATGAGCCGCAGCAGGATCCGATTGACGACGAACGCCGGGGCGTCCTTGACCAGGACTGCTGTCTTTTTCAGGCCTCTGGCGAGTTCGAAAGCGGTGGCGATCACCGCGTCGTCGGACTTCGGTGCCCGGACGATCTCGAGGAGCGGCATGACGGCCACGGGATTGAAGAAGTGAAAGCCCACCAGCCGTTCCGGGTGCCGCAGGTCGGCGGCCATCGCCGTCACGGAGAGTGAGGAGGTGTTCGTTGCGAGAATGCAGTCAGGCCGGACGATGGCTTCAAGCTCGGCAAATACCTGCTTCTTGACGTTCAGTTCCTCGAACACCGCCTCGATAACGAAGTCGGCGTCCGCGAACGGCTCCTTGGAGACGGACCCGGTCACGAGTGCCTTGACCTTTGTGGCAGCATCGGTGGCAAGCCGACCCCTGGCCACCAGCTTGTCCACTTCGTTGTGAACATAACTGACGCCCTTGTCCACCCGGTCCTCGGCGATGTCGGTCAGAACCACGGGGACCCCGAGTTGGCGTGCGAACAGCAGCGCGAGCTGGCTGGCCATCAGGCCGGCGCCCACCACGCCGATCTTCGTGACAGGCCGGGCGAGCTCGCGGCCGGGAGCGCCGGCGGGCCGCTTGGCCCGTTTCTGCACGAGATCGAGGAAGGCGTACACAGTGGCGCGGAACTCGTCGGTCTGCATGAGGCCGGCCAGTGTTTCGCATTCGAGTGCGGCAGACTCGGACTGGGTCATGGTGCGGTTCGCGGCCATGATGTTCAGCACCTCGGCCGGTGCGGGGGAGGCGTTGGACGTCTTGGCCTCGACGATGGCGCGGCCGGCAGCGACGGCGTCCGCCCAGCGCGCGGCGACGGCGGGGTCGGCGGGATCAACGGCGGCCGGCCGTGTGGGTGCTGTACCCGAATCCGCGGTGCCGGCCACAACGCGCGCAGCCCAGGCGACCGACTGCTCAAGGAAACCCTCCGGCTCGAACAGCGCGTCCGCGATGCCGAGCTTGAAGGCTTCGGCGCCGGACAGCGTGCGGTTGTTGTTCAGCGCGTTCTCGATCATCACCTTCACCGCGTTCTCCGGCCCGATCAGCCGCGGCAGGAGGTACACGCCGCCCCACCCGGGCACCAGACCCAGGAAAGCCTCGGGAAGAGCCAGCGCCCCGGCGCCCGTGGACACCGTGCGGTAGGTGGACTGCAGGGCTATCTCCAGTCCGCCGCCGAGGGCCACACCGTTGATGAAGGCGAAGCTCGGAACGCCCAGGTTGGCCAGCGTGGCATAAACGTCGTGGCCCAGCTGCGCCATCCACAGGCCGTGATCCCGCTCCTGCAGCTTTGTCACCGCGGAGAGGTCGGCGCCGGCGACGAAGAAGTTCGGCTTGCCCGTCACACCCACGGCCGCGATCTCGCCCGCGGCCGCCCGCTCGCCGAGTCCTTGGAGGACGGTGCCCAGTTCAAGGAGGGTATTGGGACCGAGCGTGGTTGGTTTGGCGGGGCCGAGCCCGTTGTCCAGAGTGATCAGGGCCAGGACGCCAGGGCTGGCGTGGCCTTCTTCGGCCGGGAGTTCGATGTCCTGCACGGAGGAATGAGTGACCGCCTCATCAGGAAAGAGATCGGCAAGCTTGCGGAATTCTGCGGCGCTCATTCTGTGGCTCCTCATCGAGACTGGCATGCGGTCGGTGCCCCGGGGCAGCTGGACAGCTGGAACAGCCGGGATCGGGGACCGGTGAATCCAATGTTACTCGTGGGTAATATCGGCTGCAAGCGCCGCCGTCCCTGCCTGCGCGGGCTCGGCCTGGAGCGGTCTGGCTGTCACAGAGGCGCGTGCAGGCCGGTCGTTGACAGGGGGGACAGTCCCGCGTGGCTGTGGTTGGGCGCGGCGTGGTTGAAGGGATTGCGTGAGTGAATGGACGGCGCGAGTGAATGGGCTGCGTCCCTACTGGGCAGGGAACGGGCCATGGCATGCCTGATGACGGCCACGCCATTTAGGCGGGTGGCTTCTTAGGCTGCTGTGGATGACGACCAGTAGGGCCAAGGATCTGCCGGCAGTGGTGGTTCAGGGCCGTCGGAAGCCATCGGGCTCTCGCTGTCGTCAAGGTCGTCAGGAGGTTCTGAAGGCTCGGGGCACTGGTAGCCGCCCAGGCCTGGGTAGCCGTCGAACCCGAAGAACCCATCGGGCATGTTCGGACGATCCGGCAGGGCCTCCGGTGCGGAACAGTTCAGCGGTTCCGGCCAGTCTTCGTTGAACGGTGGTTCCGGCTGGTGATACTCGGGCGGGAGTACCCGCCAGTCCTGGGTTTCTTGCGAGTCCTGGCCGGGTGGCAGCTCCCGCCATTCCTGGCCCGGCGGTGGTTCTGGCCAGGTGGGTGGTTCCCAGTCCTGATACTCGGCCGGGTAGGACCGACCCATGGGCGAGATCCAGCCCGGCGGGGCGTCGCGGGTGGCGCCGACCGGTTGCCAGGCTGTGGCGTGTTTCAATCTGTGGTGTTTCGGGCAGGGTTGGCCGAGGTTGGCGACGCCGGTACCGCCGCCGTCGGCCCAGGCGAGGATGTGGTCGGCGTCATTGTCCAGCGAGTGGTTGTTGCAGGCCGGGAACGTGCATTTGGCGTCACGGAGCCGAAGCCACTGGCGCATCGGTTTCGTCAGCCGGTAGCTGGTGCGTCCGATCTCCAAAGGCGCGCCGTCGCGCGGGTCAACAAGGACCCGGAGGAATGATGTTGCACCGTCGGCGACGAGCCGGCGGGCCATCGACGGCGGAATCGGACCGTGCCCGTCCAGTGTGACGGGCTCCTCGGACAGGCCAAGCAGCGAAAACACCGGAACCGTGACCAGGACCTGCGCCGACGGGGACGGCACATCAACCCCGCCGTGGACTCCCGGTGCCGGGCCGAGCAGCCACCCGGCGAACGCGTCGACGCGGAGCTGGGTCAGGGTCCGGGTTTCGGTCGGGCCCCGCATGGCGCGTGCGGCGGCGGTGGTGCGGTTCCAGATCCCGGCCGCCTGGTCAGCAGGCAAATACGCCGACAGCCACGCCATCCCGTCCCGGTCCGGGGCATACTCCAGCCGCCGGTCCTTCACACTCCTGTGGTGGCGGGTTTCGATGCTGACCGGATGATGCCGTTCCCGCCAATACCGGACCTTCGCCCGGAACCTCGCCGGCGTCAGCTCCCCCGCCGGACAACCCCGCGCCGGGTTCGGTGCGTCCGGGTCCAGGAAATGCGCCTCAAACACCGCCGCCGCTTCGGGTCCCAGCCCCTCGGTCTCATCACACAGGATCCGCCCGTGCTGCCAGGAGATAGTTCCTGACCCGAGCGCGGCCAGTGCCAGCGGCAGTTCCTTGGTGAGTTTGGCGGATTCGACCAGCAACCGCTCCGCCGCCCCCTCGCTCACGGTCAGAACGCCAGCAACCTCAGCGGTCACCGACATCCGCCGGACGGCGCGGTCCTGCGCGGACACCTCAGGCGGAGCCATGGCCTCCTCCGCCGCGGCGAACCTGGCGGCGAGGTGCACCTTCACCGCCGCCAGCCGGGCCTCCATCGCAGCCACACCCGCCAGACCGCCCAGGCACGCATCCGCCTGGTCCCCCAAAGGATCCGCCTCATGGGCCAGCGGAGCCGGACCCGGATCAGTCGCCCGCCGGAGCTCAGCAGCCAGCGAAAGAGCGGAGGCACCGATGGCCTCCAACGTCTCCGCAACTGCTCCGTTATCCATACCCACAGCATCCCAGAGGGCACCGACACTAAAGGGTTGGATCCGGCCCCCACGGTCGGGCCGGATCGAAAAGTCCTTTAGACCGCTCAAGAACGAAAACCCGGTAGCAGCACAGGGGCTTCCCAACGCTGAGAACCCCCTGCGCTCCTCGCCGAGGTCCCTGCTTTGATAATCGGGACACCGGGTCCCGGGAACATGGCGGTGGGACAAAACGGACAATCCCGGGCGCACACTACGTGTTTTCCCGCCACTACAGCGGTGCGTCTGGGCGGCAGCCTACGCGGAGGATTCCTTCGGCTCCCTGGCTTCCTTGGGCGGAAGCGGCTGGGGGTTGAGGAACGCCTCCGTGATCAGCGGCGCTACCAGCCGGATCTGCCACGGCCGGGCACCGAGCTCGCGCAGTTCAGCGGCAATGGCGGCTTCACTGACGTCCGCGGGTGGCCGCCACGCGACGCGGCGTAGGTAGTCCGGGGTCAGCAGGTTTTCGAGAGGAAGCTTGAGTTCGTCCGCCTTCTCCTGCAGCAGCGGCCGGGCGGTCTGCAGCCGCTCGGCGGCGGCAAGGTCGCGGTCGGCCCAGACCCGCGGGGGCGGCGGGGCGTTGGTGGGCAGGTGGAGCGGAGGCAGGTCTTCGAGCGCCCGGGCCGCGGCGATGCACCGTAGCCAGCGCGGGGCCTCCCGCTGGGCGGCCCTGCCGTGGAACCCTTTCGTGCCCAGCAGTTGCGGCACGGTCGTCGGCATCGCCTTGGCTGCGGCGACCAGGGCGGAGTCGGGAATGAGCCGGCCGGGGGCCACGTCGCGCTTCTGTGCCAGGGCGTCGCGTTCCAGCCACAGCTCGCGCACCGCGGCGAGCTGGCGGCGGTCCCGGATCTGGTGCAGTCCGGAGGTCTTGCGCCAGGGGTCCACCCTGGGTGCGGCGAGCCCGGCGGAAAGGATCGCGGCGAACTCCTGCTCGGCGTACTCGAGTTTTCCGTCCGCTTCGAGCAGTTCGATAAGTTCCTCGCGCAGTTCCGTCAGGACTTCGACGTCGAGGGCTGCGTACCGGAGCCAGGGTTCCGGCAGGGGGCGCGTGGACCAGTCGGCTGCCGAGTGCTCCTTGGCGAGGCCAAAACCGAGCAGCTGCTCGATGACGGCCGCGAGGCCGACGCGGGGGAGACCGGCCAGGCGGGCTGCCAGTTCGGTGTCGAACAGCTTGTCAGGCCACATGCCCAGCTCCGACAGGCAGGGGAGGTCCTGGCTGGCGGCGTGCAGGATCCATTCGACGCCGTGCAGGGCATCGTTGATGATCCGCAGGTTCTCGAACGGCTCGGGGTCGATCAGCCAGGTGCCGGAACCTTCCCGGCGGATCTGCACGAGGAATGCGCGCTGCCCGTAACGGAAGCCCGAGGCGCGCTCAGCGTCCACGCCCGCCGGGCCGGTGCCCGCGGCAATGGCGGCGGCGCAGCGTTCCAGCCCTGCCTGGGTTTCGATGACCAGAGGCACCCCGTCGCGGGGGGAATCGAGATCAATGACAACGGGGACCCGGCTGTCAAAGCCTTCCACCGTTATATGGGGTGTGTTTTCAGCAGCCGGAGCGCCGGCTGTGGTGTTATCCGGATTTTGAGGGGTCATGATGACCCTAGTTTACCGGCAGCATGCCGGAAGCCGGTCCGGAACGGCACGCGCCGCCGTCGGAACCGACGGCGGCGCGCTGCGGATGCCGCTGTGAATACGGCGCGTGCCACTGTGAATAGACGAAATGGGCCGAGTCGAACACAGCCTAGGTGACCACAGCCCAGGCGAACGCAGCTCAGGCGAAGAGGCCCTCCCCGACGAAGCCGCCCTGTTTGACTCCCGGCGGTACGGCGAAGAGGCCGGACCCCGTGTGCTTGAGGTATTCCAGGGCCAGGACGTCCTGCTTTGCCATCGTCATCTGCATCGGCACATAGTGCGTCCGCGGGTCCTTGACGAAGGCAATGAAGAACAGCCCGGCGTCGAGGTGGCCCAGCCCGTCCGAGCCGTCGGTGTAGTTGTACCCGCGGCGGAGCATCCGCACGCCGTCGTTCTGGTCCGCGTGGGCCAGACGGACGTGGGAGTCCATGCCAATGAGCGGCTCGCCGTCGTTGCCTTTGATGGCGAAGTCGGGAGCGGTGAACTCCTTGCCGCCGGACAGCGGTGCACCCTCGCCCTTGGTCCGGCCGATCAGGCCTTCCTGTTCACGAAGCGAGGTACGGTCCCAGATCTCGATGTGCATCCGGATGCGCCGCGCCACCAGGTAGCTGCCGCCGGCCATCCAGGCCTCGCCTGCCCGGGATCCGGCGCCGGCCCACACATGCTCGTCGAGCAGGGCGGTGTCCTCGGCCTTGAGGTTGTTGGTCCCGTCCTTGAAGCCGAAGAGGTTGCGCGGGGTCTGCTGCGCGCGCGACGTCGACGACGTGCGGCCGAAGCCCAGCTGCGACCACCGGACGCGGGCCTTGCCGAAGCCGATCCGGGCCAGGTTGCGGATGGCATGCACGGCCACCTGGGGATCGTCGGCGCACGCCTGCACCACGATGTCGCCGCCCGTGCGGGCCGGCTCCAGCGCGTCGCCGGGAAAGTGCGGCAGATCGATCAGGGCGTCCGGGCGTTTTCCGTCAAGGCCGAAGCGGGCCTTGCCGTCCTTTTCGAACAGCGAGGCGCCGAAGCCAAACGTCAGGGTGAGCCGGCCGGCGTCCAGGTCCAGTGCCTCGCCGGTGTCCTCCGGCGGGGCGTCGTACGGGCCGTCGACGGCGCCGGTGGTACCGGTGGTCCGGCCCGCGGTCATGGCGTCAGCGGCGGCGGTCCAGTCCTTGAGGAGCCCGATCAGGGCCGCACGGTCTTCGGTGGTGACGTCGAACGCCGCTATGTGGAGGCGGTCCTGCGCGGCGGTGGTGATCCCGGCCTGCCGGTCGCCGAAGAAGGGGATGACGGAATCGTTGGCAGCCGGCGGCGCTGCTGCGGCCGCGATGGCGTCGTGTCCGAGCAGGCCGGCGGCGATGCCCGCCACCGCTCCCGCGCCGCCCACGCCGGCAAGTCCGAGAAGTCCGCGCCGGGACAAGCGGCGGTTATCGCCGTCGGACGTCTCCGGCGACGCTACGGAAGCGGCGGAATGCACGGAACCGGCGGAGTGCACGGAACCGTCAGAGTGCGCGTCAGCCGGCGGCTGCTGGCCGCCGCCGAAGGGGCAGCCGCTCACAGCACCACTGCCGCGGTGAGCTTGGACAGCGGCTCGCCGAGCGCGTCCACCAGGGCGCTGAGCTGCTGGACCTCGTCCTTGGTCAGGTCGTTGTAGTAGGCAAAGCCGTCGCCCTTGGCATGCTTCTTCAGCTCAGCCTGCAGTGCACTGAACTTGGCGTCGAGGTCCTTGGCCAGCGCGGCGTCCTTCTGCTCAAGTGCGGGCTTGAGGTTCTCGAACGCGATCCGGGCGCCGTCCACGTTGGCCTGGAAGTCCCAGAGATCAGTGTGGGACCAGATTTCCTCCTCGCCGGTGACCTTGCCGCGGGCAACCTCATCAAGCAGTTCCTTGGCGCCGTTGCCCAGCTTGTCCGCGCTGAGCTCCACCGTGCGGGTGCGGGTACTGAGTTCCTCCGTGTCGGCCACCAGCTGCTTGGCGATTGCCGAGCGCTCGGCGGCGGTCAGCGCCTTGTAGCCGGCCGGCGGGAACAGATCCTTCTCGGCCCGGTGCCAGCCGGTCCACTTCTGTCCGGGCTCGAGGTCCGCCTCGCGGGCGTCGAGCTTGGGGTCGAGGTCCCCGAAGGATTCGGCCACGGGTTCGATCCGTTCCCAGTGCATGCGGGTGGCGGCGTACAGGCTCTTGGCCTTGGCGGCGTCGCCCGCGGCGTAGGCAGCGGCGAATTCCTTGGTTCCGGCCACCAGCTGCTCGGTCTGGTCCTTGACGTAGGCCGTGTACTGGGTGACTCCGGTGTCCACCAGCTTCTGGTGGTCGGCGTTAACGGTGGCCTGCTGGCCGGAGTCCTTGACGGTGAAGTCGGCGCGGATGCCGTCGCCCTTCATCCCCGGTTTGCACGCGGTGGTGTACTTGCCGGCCGGCGCGGTGAGCACCAGATTGCGGGTGATCCCGGGGCCGATGTTCTCCACCTCGGCCACGATCCGCAGGCCGTCTTCGGCGAGCACGTAGAACTCGGTGACCTCGGCGCCGTCGTTCTTGACGGCGAAGGTCAGGTTCCCGCTCGGGGCTTCCGCGGCGGAAACTTTGCACTCGGTATCGGTGCTGGTCACCTGGATGGGTCCGTCGGTGGCGCCGGTCGCGTTGGCGCTGGCGTTGTCGGTGCAGGATGCGAGGGCCAGCGGGAGGACTGCGGTGGCTGCGACGACGGCGAGGCGGGCACCGGCAGTCCGGCGGGTTTTGGGCGAGGTCAAGCCTGGCATGTGGATTCCTTGGAGGTGTTGGGCTGTTGGGGATGCAGCGGAGGTTTGGGGGCGGTGTTGGTTGAATCAGGCGCTGCCCGGTCAGGAAGCGACCGGTCAGGAAGCGACGGCGGCAGTTGCGGCCGGGGCTTCCGCCGCCGGCCGGAGCCGCGGGCCGAAGCTGGCGCGGTGGTAGAAAAACATGACAGGAACGGTGTACAGAACCCAGGCGGCTGCCTCCAGCCACGTCGTGGCGGGGGAGAAGTTCAGGGTCCCCTTCAGCAGGGTGCCGTACCATGACGACGGCGGGACAGCGGCTGAGACGTCGAAGGCAAGACTGTGCAGTCCCGGCAGGATGCCGGCTTCCTGCAGGTCATGGATGCCGTAGGCCAGGACGCCGCCGGCGATGACCACCAAGGCCACGCCCGTCCAGGTGAAGAAGCGGGAAAGGTTGACCTTCAGGACGCCGCGGTGCAGCAGGTACCCGAGCCCGGCTGCCACAGCGAGGCCCAGGAGAGCGCCGAACAGCGGGGTTCCGGATTCGCCGCTGGCCTGGGCTGCGGCCCACAGGAAGAGAGCGGTCTCCAGGCCTTCCCGGCCGACGGCCAGGGCCGCGACAAGCACCAGGCCCCAGGCGGCGCCGTCGGCCACCCCGTCAACGCGGGAGCGAAGTTCGCTGCCGAGCGTTCGGGCGGTGCGTGCCATCCAGAAGACCATCCAGGTGACCAACCCGACGGCGACGATGGACAGGCCACCGCCGATCGCCTCCTGCGCTTCGAAGGTGAGGCCACGCGGGCCGAAGGTCAGCAGCGCGCCGAAACCAACGGACACGGCAACAGCAATTCCCACTCCGGCCCACAACCGGGGGAGCAGCGCGCGGCGGCCGCTCTTGGTCAGGTAGGCCATCAGCAGGACGACGATGAGCGTCGCCTCGAGGCCCTCCCGGAGGCCGATGAGGAAGTTGGCTGTCATGTAAAGCACCTTCTGCCGGAGGAGCCCGTCTTAGGCTCACCTAAGCACGGGACTCTACACGGCCAAGCGCATTAGGCAAAAGAATCGTGCCGTAATTGCCGCGGAAATTACTCCACCGGTTTGGGCAGCCCGTTTCAGGCAGGACAGGCCAGGGCAGGGCAGGGCAGACCAGGGCAGGGCAGGGCAGTGCTCTTTTGGGAGCGCCTAGTTGCGGCGCCTGCGCGGAAGTGCGGAGACGCCGTCGGGCAGCGGTGGAAGGCCGGCGAAGGTGCACACCATGTCCGACCACGCCTCGAGGTGGGCCTGGACGTCCGCGCTGGCCGGAGTCCACGATGCGCGCAGTTCAATGTCTATCGACGCCGGCCGGTCCGCCAGCGTTCCGAAGCTTTCGGAGAGCACTCGCGTGGCCGTGCCGCCAGCGGCGCGGTACGGGGCGTTGTGGGTTTCCAGTGCCTCCACGAGCCAGGTCCAGGCCACGGAGCCGAGCATTTCATCGTTGCCCATCTCGGCGTCGAGCTGCGCCCGGATGTAGGTGACGATCCGGAATTCGCCGTCCCATACGGCCGACCCGTCGGGGTCGTGCAGCAGGATGAAGCGCCCGGTGGCGAGTTCCTCGCCGTCGTCGTCAGCGTCTCCGGCGGAAGACCCCGCGGACGTTCCGGCGGCGGCGGACCGGGCCAGCGCCATGGCCGCCGGACCGTGGACCGGTGAACGGCCCCTGTCGCCGGTCGTGCCGCCGCTGGGAACGGTGACCTCGGCGCCGAGTGCGACGGCGAACGGCGCCAGCCGGGCGGGCGCCGGGATCTCGTCGAGGCGCAGCTCGCTGCGGCAGCGTGCTTTGCGGAGCGTTCCCAGCGCATACAGGAAATTCGCGGGAACCTGGGCAAGTGCGTTCACAATGGCAGGGTACGCATTGGAAACCGCCGGTTCCGGCAGGCTCGCCGCCTGCTCACGCAATCCCGCGCATGTTACTGCCCTGCCGCCCGGGCAGATCCGTGCCGCGCGACTTCGGCTTTGATGGCCGCCACGAAGGCATCGACGTCCTCCTCGCTGGTGTCGAAGGAGCACATCCAGCGGACCTCACGAGTGGCCTCGTTCCAGTCGTAGAACCGGAAGGACTCCCGGAGCCTGTCCGCCACCCCCTCCGGCAAAACCGCAAAGACGCCGTTGGATTCGGTCTTCTGCGTGGGTTCCACACCGTCAATCCCGTCCACCGCGGCGCGCAGCCGGGCGGCCATGGCGTTGGCGTGGGCAGCCGAACGGAGCCACAGGTCACCTTCGAGCAGCGCGATGAACTGCGCGGACATGAACCGCATCTTGGAGGCCAATTGCATGTTCATCTTGCGCAGGAACAGCAGCCCCTGGGCGGCGTCCGGGTTCAGCGCCACCACCACCTCGCCGAACAGCAGCCCGTTCTTGGTTCCGCCGAAGGACAGGATGTCCACGCCGGCGTCGCGCGTGAAGGCCCGGAGGGGAACGCCCAGGTGCGCCGCCGCGTTGGCCAGCCGCGCACCGTCCATGTGCAGTTTCATGCCCTTGGCGTGGACGTGCTCGGCGATCGCCCGGACTTCATCCGCCGTGTAGCAGGTGCCCAGTTCGGTGGTCTGGGTGATGGAGACGGCCAGCGGCTGGGCGCGGTGCTCGTCACCCCAGCCCCACGCCTCGCGGTCGATGAGCTCCGGCGTCAGCTTGCCGTCCGGGGTGTGCACCTGCAGCAGCTTCATGCCGCCCACGCGTTCCGGGGCGCCGTTCTCGTCCATGTTGATATGGGCCGTCGACGCACACACCACGGCACCCCAGCGCGGGAGGAGCGACTGCAGGGACAGCACGTTGGCGCCCGTGCCGTTGAACACCGGGAAGCACTCGATGCCCGGCCCGAAGTGCTCCTCCATCAGCTCCTGCAGGCGGGCCGTGTAGGCATCTTCGCCGTAGGAAACCTGGTGCCCCTCATTGGCGGCGGCCAGCGCGGCCAGCACCTCGGGATGCACCCCCGAGTAGTTGTCCGAGGCAAAGCCGCGCACCGAGGCGTCGTGCAGTCTGGACATGGTGCCGCTGCCGGCAGTTTCAACCGTTGTTGTCATCTCGTTGGTCACGCTTTCAGTCTAGGTAGTTGCTGCGTTCTGTGTACTGGCAGCATTCTGTTCAGTTGAGTCGCTCTGTGCAGTTGAATCGCTCTGTGCAGTTGAGTCGCTCTGTGCAGTTGAGTCGGCGGGCGCCGGGGCCAGCAGCAGCCGCTGCCCGTTGAGTTCCGCGGCGGGCTGGCTGAAGAGTTCGACGGCGGCCGCCGCCAGCTCCCCGACGTCCGTGTAGCCGGGGAACTTCCGTTCCGGTTGTTTGGCGCGCATGCCCGCGTCCACCAGCGCCTTCACCACGAAGACGACGGCGGCGCTGTGCTGGCCGCCGTCGGCTCGGGTTCCGGGTGCCTGGCTGTCCTGGCGGAACCCATCCGCCACGGCCATGGTCCACGCTTCCGCGGCCGCCTTGGCCGCCACGTAGCTGGCGACGCCGGCGGCGGGACTCTCCACCGCCGTCGACGACACCATGGCAAACCGTCCGCAGGGCGAGACGGCGAGGTCGTCGTAAAAGACCCTGGTGACGTTCCGGAGTGTCGTTATGGCGCTGCGCTCCAGGAAATCCCAGTCCTCATCGGTCTGGCTGGTGATGCCTTGCGCGCCGCGCCATCCGCCCACCAGATGGATGACGCCATCGATCCTTCCGGCCGTGCGCGCGAGCTCCTGCTGCAGTTCGCGCACGGCGGCCAGGTCGCCGAGGTCGCACACGAGCGGCGTGGCGCCGCCCGCCCTTTCTGCGGCCGCCTCGATGCGTGCCTTGTCCGAACCCACAGTGAAGACGGTGAACCCGGCCTGCAGCAGGGCCCGGACGGAGGCGATTCCCGACGGTCCGCTGCCGCCCGTGACCAGCACGCGCAGCGGCCGGCCATCAGGCAGGCTGGCACCGTTCGGGCCGACGCCGGCCATGCCGCGGTCTGTCATGCCGCCGCCGCTGCCGGGCCGTCCGCCGGCAGCGCAGAATCCGAGGCACCGGTGATGCCCGCGGTGGATTCGATGACGGGACGCATCTTCTTTTCCAGGGCTTCGTAGAACATGGACAGCGGGAACTCGTCGTCCAGGACCTGGTCGGTGAGGCCCCGCGGCGGCCCGTCGAGGGGAAGGGCGTCTGGCCCCTTGGCCCAGACAGATGCCGGATTCGGCGTAACGGTGCCGGAGATCAGTCCATAGGCTGCCAGCCAGTGGGCGGTCTTGGGCCGGTCGATGGAGCGCCAGTAGAGCTCTTCGATCCGGGCACCCAGTTCCACCACTACGCCGGCAACGTGCTCCCAGTCGATGGTCAGGCGGCTGTCGGTCCAGTGGAGGACGCGGTGCTGGTGCAGCCACGCGAACAGCAGCTGGCCGCCGAGCCCGTCGTAGTTGCGCACCCGGCTGCCGGTTATGGCGAACCGGAAGATGCGGTCGAAAATTACGGCGTACTGCACGAGCTTGGCGTGCCGGCGGGCTTCCGGATCCGCTGCCTCGTCCTTTTCGATCTTCACCGACTCCCGGAAGGCCGTCAGGTCGCAGCGCAGCTCCTCGAGGGAGTACAGGAAGAACGGCATCCGCTGCTTGATCATGAACGGATCGAACGGCAGGTCCCCGCGCATGTGCGTGCGGTCGTGGATCAGGTCCCACATGACGAAGGTCTTTTCCGTGAGCTCCTGGTCCTCGAGGAGTTCCGCAGCCGCGGCCGGCAGCTCGAGCGAGGTGATGTCGGCGGCGGCCCGCAGGACGCGGCGGAAGCGTGCGGCCTCGCGGTCCGCGAAGATGGCGCCCCAGGTGAACCGCGGTGTCGCGCGGACGCCCACCGTTTCGGGGAAGAGGACTGCCGAGTTGGTGTCGTAACCGGGGGTGAAATCAATGAACCGGATCGGCACGAACAGCCGGTTTGAGTAGTCGCCCTGCTCCAGGCCTGCAATGAAGTCGGGCCACACCACGTCGATGAGGACAGCCTCCACCAGCCGGCTGCTGCTGCCGTTCTGCGTGTACATGGGGAAGACCACCAGGTGCTGCAGGCCGTTCTCTCGGTCCGCCTGCGGCTGGAAGGCCAGCAGGGAGTCGAGGAAGTCCGGCACGCCGAACCCGCCTTCGGCCCAGCTGCCAAAATCGCGGGCCACCAGTTCCAGGTACAGCGAATCGTGGGGGAATGCCGGTGCCAGCGCCTCGATGGCGCTGACAAGGGCTTCGACGTGGCCGTGCGCTGCCGCGTGGACGGCCTGGTCGGGGATCGAACCGTCCTGCACCTGGAGTTGCCGCAGGGCAATAGCCGCGGCCTTGAGACGCTGCCATTCCGGGTGTTCTGCGGAGATTCGGGCTGGTGCTGTGTGTACGGTTACGGTCATCGCTGGCCTCGCCTTTCGGGTTATCTGAGCTTCTACGGCGAGCGTAGCAAGCAGACAGGCCTCCTAATCGATCACAGGCGTGAGCATAAGAAACTGTGAGGCTCGGAGCCGTCGGAGTAACCGCTAGGCGCAGCGCCCGGCAAGCTCAGGCAGCTACCTCAGGGCTGGCCATCCCCGGCGGCCGGAACCAGCTTCAGTGAGATGGAGTTGATGCAATACCGCTGGTCAGTCGGGGTTCCGTAGCCCTCACCCTCGAACACGTGCCCGAGGTGCGAGTCGCAGTTGGCGCACCGCACCTCGATGCGGTCCATGCCCAGGGTGCGGTCGTGGATGTAGCGCACGCGCCCTTCGGCCAGCGGGGCCCAGAAGGACGGCCAGCCGCAGTGCGAATCGAACTTTTCCTTGCTGGTGAACAGTTCGGTCCCGCACGCCCGGCAGTTGTAAACGCCGGCGGTGTGGGTGTCCCAGTATTCGCCGGTGTAGGGGCGTTCCGTGCCCGCCTGGCGCAACACGTGGTACTCCTCGGGCGTCAGTTCCTGGCGCCAGTCTTCGTCGGACCGGCTGACGGCAGGGTCTGCGGCGGAGTTGGTGAGGTCGGATTTCTCAGGAGTGCTCATAGTCGGACCAACGCTCAGGAGTCCCCGATAAATCCCGAGCCGGCATACAGGTGCAGCACCGGGAGCCCCAGCTTGTCCTGCGCCCGGTTGGCCCAGTCTGTATGGAAGGTGTCCGACACGGCATGCGGCCTGGTAATGACGACGGCCTGGGCGGCTCCTAGCTCCTTGACCTTGGCCACGAGGCCGTTGACGGCACCGCCGGCCACGACCTCGCCGGCCACTCCGCCGCCGAGGCCTTCCAGTGCGCTGACCGAGGTGGCCAGGGTGGCGTCCGCCGCTGCCCGTTCCACCGCAGGGTCCGGGGCATGGGAGGTCAACTCGCGGAAAGCCTTGGCAATGTCCAGCATCGACAGGTTCTCGAGGAAGTCCACCAGCAGATGCCGTTCCGTATTGGCCGGCACCAGCACAACCAGGGGCGCGTCACCTCCGTCCACCAGGCGCTCGATGTTCACGCGGTCGTCCGCACCCAGCGGCTCTTCAGTCAGAATGACGATTGGATCGCTCATGGCATCAGCCTAGTCCTGCCCGCTATTGCCCGCATGTATTTGGCACGCACGCATTTGCTCCGCCTGACAAGGACCGCGAATATGCCGGAAGAGGCCGGATCCGTCAAGATGGGAGGCATGGATTCCGCGCAGGCCGCTCTGACAACCCCGTCCGCTACCCAGGGCAATGCGATGACCCTGAGGGCGAAGTGGACGCTCGGGGGAATCATTGCCGGCGGCAGCGCGGCCGCGCTGCTCGGTGCCGGATCGTCCGCCCTCGCGCTCTACTTTGCCCGCCGCGTCCTCACCCCCGCCCGGGTGCGGGCGGCGGACCAGGAAATCCTGGCTGTCATCAGGGAAGGACGGGACCTGCAGGTCATCCTGGCAGCCACACCGGAGACAACACACAACGGCGTGTACAGCCTCTTCTTCGATGCCGGTGCCGGGCATGCCCGGATCGGCAGGATCCTGTCCTACTCCCCGGCTGAGCGGACCGTGCTGCGGGAAGTGGAAGCCGTCTACAGTGGCAACCTGGAGTCCGCAGGCCGCGGCTGGTGGGGAGGCGCCACCTACCAGCACCCCTCCGACGTCGGGCTTGCATCCGAGGACGTAGCCATTGAGGTCGAGGGCGGAACCGCCCCCGGCTGGCTGATCCCGGGAGATCCCGGCGCTGAGACGTGGGCCATCATGGTCCACGGGCGCGGGGCCACACGGCAGGAGTGCCTGCGTGGAGCGCGCGTGGCCCATGAGCTCGGGCTGCCAAATCTCCTCGTTTCCTATCGGAACGATGGCCTGGCACCGGCGGCATTCGACGGCCGGTACGGGCTGGGCTCCACCGAGTGGCGGGACATCGACGCTGCCATCGCCTTTGCCCTGGCCCGCGGGGCCCGGGAGGTCGTGCTTTTCGGCTGGTCGATGGGCGGCGCCATTTGCCTGCAGACCGCGGACCTCTCGGAGTACAGGCATGTCATCCGGGCCATGGTCCTGGACGCGCCCGTCATCGACTGGGTGAATGTGCTGGCCCACCACGCTGAGCTGAACCGCATCCCGTCGGCCGTCGGCCGGTATGGCCAGCTCATGATGGGGCACAAGGTGGGCCGCCGGCTCACAGGCCTGGCAGCGCCCGTTGACCTGAAATCAATGGACTGGGTGTCGCGGGCCGTTGAACTCCGGACGCCCACGCTTATCATCCACAGCGTGGACGACGAATACGTTCCCTACCAGCCGTCGGCCCAGCTCGCCGAAAAGAACCCGGAAATGGTCACCTTCGAGCCGTTCGAAGGGGCGCGGCATGCCAAGGAGTGGAACGCCGACCCGGTCCGCTGGGAAGGACTGGTCCGGGCATGGCTGCAGCAGCAGCTGGTTCCGCGGCGGAATCCCGGCCAGCTGGAACACGGCCAGCCTGACCCCGTTTAGCCCGCCTGGGATCCTGTCCCGATTGAGGCCGTGACGGCCTTGGTAAGGCGCACCAGGTCGCGGGGATCCAGTTCGATGTCGAGGCCGCGCCGGCCGCCGGACACCAGAATGGTGTCCAGGGTGAGGGCACTCTCGTCGATGACGGTGGGTGAGGGCTGCCGCTGCCCGAGGGGCGAAATTCCGCCCAGCACGTAGCCGGTTCGCCGTTCGGCCGCTGCCGGGTCCGCCATGGCGGCCTTCTTGCTGCCAAGGGCGGCAGCTATCGCTTTCAGGTCCAGGCTTCCGCTGACAGGTACGACGCCGACTGCCAGTTTGCCGTCGATCTCCACCATGAGCGTCTTGAAGACCCTTGCCGGGTCGAGGCCCAGCACCTCGGCTGCTTCCATGCCGTAACTGGCCGCGGCCGGATCGTGGCTGTACGGGTGCAGCTTAAAGGAAACGCCCGCCGCAGCCAGTACGGCTGTGGCAGGCGTTCCCTGTGACGTGTTCTTGCGCGCCATCCGGGCCGGATCCTAGGCGTAGAGCCGGGCCGCGGCGGCCACCTTGCGCTTGATGCGCCCCAGCATCGCGGTCATGCCGCGCATGCGCAGCGGCGTGATGGCACGGGTCAGTCCGAGCAGTTCCGGCATGTCGTCGGGCACGGCCAGGATCTCCTCCGCGGTGAGGCCGTCCAGTCCTTCATGGAGCACTCCGGCGAAGCCCCGGGTGGTGGGGGCCTCCGGCGGCGCCTTGAAGAACAGCCGGAAAGCGGGGGACCCGCCGTCGTTCTTTTCCGTCTCAATGGTGAGGAAAAGAGGTGACTGGCATTCCACCACCTGCTCCAGCAGCTCAGGGTGGTTGTTCAGGCGCTCCGGAAGCTCCGGCAGGCCGCGGGAAAACTCCAGCAGGAGCTGCAGCCGCTCGGGCTCGCTCAGTGCCTGGAAGTCGTCGACAATCTCCGCCAGGGCGGTGGGAAGTGCTTGAGTACTCATCACTTCCAGCTTACGCAGATTGTTCCCGTCCGCCGCTTTTTTACGGCGGATTTACCGTGCGGCAACTGCCGGAACGGAGCCGCGTTCCGCGCCCTTGGCAATCGGCACGCGGACAGCGTTGCCCCATTCGGTCCAGGATCCGTCGTAGTTGCGGACGGTTTCGAAGCCCAGGAGGAATTTCAGCGCGAACCAGGTGTGGCTGGAGCGTTCGCCGATGCGGCAGTAAGCCACGACGTCGTCGCCCTCGGTCAGTCCGGCCTCACCCAGGTACAGCGCCTCAAGCTCGGCGCGGCTGCGGTAGGTGCCGTCCTCTGCTGCTGCCCGTGCCCACGGGATCGACGCCGCGGTGGGAATGTGGCCGCCGCGCAGCGCGCCTTCCTCGGGGTAGGCGGGCATGTGGGTGCGCTGGCCGGTGTATTCCTCGGGGGAGCGGACGTCGATCAGCGGCTTGCCCAGGTGGGCCAGGACGTCTTCCTTGAAGGCGCGGATCGGGGCGTCGTCGCGCTCCACCACGGGGTAGTCCGCGATGGCCGGCGTGGGGATGTCGGTGGTCAGGGCACGGCCTTCGGCGATCCACTTGTCGCGGCCACCGTCGAGCAGGCGGACATCCTCGTGGCCGAACAGGCTGAAGACCCAGAGGGCGTAGGCGGCCCACCAGTTGGACTTGTCGCCGTAGATGACCACAGTGGCGTCGCGGGAAATGCCCTTGGCGGCGGCCAGGGCGGCAAACGCCTCGCCCTCGACGTAGTCGCGGGTTACTTCGTCGTTCAGGTCGGTGTGCCAGTCGATCTTGACCGCGCCGGGGATGTGGCCGGTTTCGTAGAGCAGGACGTCTTCATCGGACTCGACGACGACAAGCTTGCCGTCGTTAAGGGCGCCGGCTTCGATGGCCGCAGCCAGCCACTCGGTGGAAACAAGCCGCTCGGGGTGCGCGTAGGCGGCGAACTTCTCGTTCTGTTCAACGGGGTAGGACATGCGTATGGCCTTTCACTGAAACGGTCAGGTCAGACCGCCGGGGGACGGCGGGTCACTGCTCCAACACTAGCCACGGGCCGATCGGAATGCTCCTGTGTGTTAACAGGACGAAATGTGTGCTTGCTCACGGCATTGCCGGTAGTAAGGGGTAGGCCGCGGGGCGGGCCGCCAATGCCGGTATTCTTGCTGGGGACAAATCACCAGCAGAATGGACCACCTTGGTACAGATCGAAAAGCTCGCCACCCGGACGCCGGCGGTGTCAGTGGATGAGCTCCTCAAAGGTTTCTACCCATCGCCCAGATTCGGGCAGGTGTCCTTTGCAAGCTACCGGCCCGACCCGAAGCAGCCCAGCCAGGCGGCAGCAGTGAACGCGCTGCAGGCCTTCGCCGGAGGTGTCGGTGCCGGGGACGGCGGGGGACTGTTCAAGAAGCTCTTCGGCAAGAAGGACGCCAGCCGCGCGGGCATTTACCTCGACGGCGGGTTCGGCGTCGGAAAGACCCACCTGCTGGCCTCGCTCTGGCATGCTGCCCCCGGGCCCAAGGCTTTCGGCACCTTTGTGGAATACACCAACCTGGTGGGCGCCCTGTCCTTCCGGAAAACCGTTGAGGCGCTGAGCTCCTACAAGCTTGTCTGCATCGACGAATTCGAACTGGACGATCCGGGCGACACCGTCCTGATGTCCCGCCTCATGCGGGAACTGGCCGACGCCGGCGTGAAGCTCGCGGCCACCTCCAACACCCTGCCGGGCTCACTGGGCGACGGCCGCTTTGCCGCCGTGGACTTCCAGCGTGAAATCCAGGTCCTGGCGGACCAGTTCGACGTCATCAGGATCGACGGCGAGGACTTCCGCCACCGCGGCCTGCCGGCCGCGCCCGCGCCGCTGCGGAACAGCGAACTGCACGCCCACATGAAGGCGGAGTTCGACGGCAAGACCGTTGCCGAAGACGACTTCGGCACCCTTATCTCTCACCTCGCGGGTGTCCACCCGAGCCGCTACCGGAAGCTGATTGACGGTGTGGACGGCGTTGTCTGGCGGGACGTGGATACCATCACAGAGCAGGCCGTGGCGCTGAGGTTCGTGGTGCTCGCCGACCGCCTCTACGACAAGGACGTTCCGATCCTTGCCAGCGGCGTCCCGTTCGACAAGCTCTTCACCGAGGAAATGATGACCGGCGGCTACATGAAGAAGTACTTCAGGGCGGTTTCGCGGCTTACCGCGCTGGCCCGTGAAGGCCAGAGCCACGAGCCCTCGTAATTTCTCCGGAGGCGGCAAGTTCTCCGGAGACGCGAAAGGTGCCGGCGCCGCCTCTCGGCGGGACCGGCACCTTTTTGACGTTTAGGGGCGAAGCCCGGCAAATCCTGGCTACGGAGCCTTCTCAGCCGGCGGCACGTTGTCCGCCGGTCCCTGGGTTGGCCTCTCATTGGCTTTGTCAACGAGAGTGGAAGCGCCAGCCTGGACCTGATCTACCTGGCTGGTGTATTTGCCGCCCGTCTTGGAATCGACAAAATCACCTGCCTTGTTGATGCCGTCCTTGATGGCCTGCTCGTTGCCGCGGATCAGACCCTGAGCCTTGCCCTTTAGATCGTCAAGTAAACCCACGAGCACCTCCCTTCAATCGCGGAGCCAGTTCGCTCCTCCGCATTCGATCCTAGCTGCGAAGGCGGTGGCTGCCAAGGAGTTCTTGACAAACCTTGTCAAATAGGACGAGGGCAAGAAGCAACGGGCACGAGGGCAAGAAAAAAGCAGCTCCGGGGGAGCTGCTTTGTTTCGTGGGCGATACTGGGATCGAACCAGTGACCTCTTCCGTGTCAGGGAAGCGCGCTACCGCTGCGCCAATCGCCCGGAGCCGGTGAAACCGGCGGTATCCTGGGTTCGGATCCCTAGGGATCAAGAGAGCGGACGACGAGATTCGAACTCGCGACATCCACCTTGGCAAGGTGGTGCTCTACCAGCTGAGCTACGTCCGCATTTTGAAGCTGGGCCACCTGGCCGGACTTCATCTACAAGCAAGTTTCCTTGCTCTGGTGGGCGATACTGGGATCGAACCAGTGACCTCTTCCGTGTCAGGGAAGCGCGCTACCGCTGCGCCAATCGCCCATTGCATCCGAAAAAGATCGGAAACCATGGTTTTCACCGAGGTGGGTACGGGATTCGAACCCGTGTATACGGCTTTGCAGGCCGCTGCCTCGCCTCTCGGCCAACCCACCGTGTAGGCCTCGAATCCTGGAATCAACTTCCGGAATTCAGAGCCATGACAGTGTCCTGCGAGCGGACGACGAGATTCGAACTCGCGACATCCACCTTGGCAAGGTGGTGCTCTACCAGCTGAGCTACGTCCGCATTTCGGAGCCGTGATTCCCTGCCGTGTTTGGCAGTTCGTCGCGTTCCAACGAGTAAGAACTCTATAGGAGGTTCCGGGAAACTCCAAATCGGGTGCTGGCGCCGTGGCCAGCGAAGCCGTACTTCCTTGGATTCTAGGGAATTTTTCGAATTACAGGCGTGTAGTTTCTGAGCCTCAGACTGGCTTGCTTTGTCATGTCTCCCGGCTTCGGCTGCTTCGGTGGCACGTTGCTCAGCGGACCTTTTCCGCGGGTCCATGCGCCGATTTCCGTTTACCCCCAAACGTCCGCTAGCATTCAAATGCATCGGGGCGATTGGCGCAGTGGTAGCGCGCTTCGTTCACACCGAAGAGGTCACTGGTTCGAACCCAGTATCGCCCACCGATTGGAAAGTCCGTTCAGCCCAGGAGATAAACCTGGGAGGGGCGGGCTTTTCTGTTTCCGCATCAATGTCTGACCCCCGTGAAAGAGTCTCACCATGACCGCTCCACTCCTCGCCCACGCCACGGAATATGGCCGCATGTATGCCCGCTCCACCACGGAGCAGTTCACGGTTCCCTCCATCACCACCGTCATAGGGCAGCAGGCCCACGGACTGGACGGCTGGTTCGGCTATATGGGCGCCAGCAGCCTGGCCAAGGATCCCTCTCTGCCGGAGATCCTGGGCAGCCCGGCGCGGGTGCGGCAGGCGGTGAACCGCGCGGCCAAGGCGGCCGAAACCTACCGGGACGAGGCCGCGCAGCGCGGGGACCGGGTGCATTACTACTGCGAGCAGGTGGCACTGCGTGCCCTAGGCAGGCCGCACCTGATGAAGGAAGCACGGGAAGCGCTGGCCTCCAATGGCGAGGAAGCCTTCGCTGCCCGCTTCGACGAGTGGTGGGAGCTGTTCCGGGTTGAGCCGATCGCTCCGGAGATCACCGTGTGGAACAAGACGGTGGGATATGCAGGAACGCTGGACCTGGTGGCCAAGATCAACGGACGCACCTGCCTCATTGATTACAAGACCAAGGGAACGACCCGTGACGGCCAGGTCAAGCCCCTGGACGACAAGGTGGTCATGCAGCTTGTTGCCGGCATGAAGGCGGAGGAAAGCCTGGTGGATCCGGTGGCGGGGGAGTGGGAGCCGTGGCAGCACGGCGATGGCCCGGTGCTTCTCGCCGTCGCGATCGGTGAAACCGAGGTCCGGCCCGTCCGCGCCAATCCCGAAGTCCTGAAGCACCACTGGTGGAAGTTCTGTGCCCTGCGCCGGGTCTGGGAAATGTCCGCGGACACCGTCAGCGCCGGACCCGCGCTGCTGCCCCTGGCGCCGCCGGTGTATTCCTGAGAGCAACTAAACTGGACTGGATCCCGTTACCCGTTTCACCGTGAGGAAATGACTGCACATGGCAATTCTGAATATCCGTATCATCGGCGATCCCGTGCTCCGCACGGTTGCCGACCCTGTCACGGATTTCGGGCCGGAGCTGGCCAGGCTCGTTGCCGACATGACCGAAACGATGGAGGACGTGGAGGGCGCAGGCCTGGCAGCGCCCCAGATCGGCGTCAGCCTCCGGGTCTTCACCTACCGCATCGGCGGTGTTGAGGGCCACATCATCAACCCGGTGCTGGAGAACAGTGAGGATTTCCAGCCGGATGAGGTTGAGGGATGCCTCTCCATCCCTGGCCTGGGCTTCCCCGTCCGCCGCTACCGCAGCACCCGTGTGACCGGCGTCGACATGAACGGCAACCCCGTCTCCGTGGAGGCAGAGGGCATGCTTGCCCGCTGCTTCCAGCACGAAACAGACCACCTGGACGGCATCCTGTTCACGGACCGGCTCGAAGGCGAGGACCGCAAGGCAGCCCTGCGCTCCATCCGCAATGCCAACTACGACTCCATCACCGAACAGACCACCGCCAAGCGGGCCAAGACCGTCGGCTCCAGTTTCGGCGGCGGCAGCTTCGGGGCTGCAACGTCCGGAACCGGCAGCTTCGGTGCTGCCGGATGAGGGTCCTCTTCGCCGGTACCCCGTCCGTAGCTGTCCCGTCGCTGGATGCGCTGGTGTCCGCCGGTTTCGAAATCGTCGCGGTGCTGACCCGGCCGGACGCGCCGGTGGGACGCAAGCGTGTGCTCACGCCGTCGCCCGTTGCTGCCCGGGCCGCCGAGCTTGGCATAGACATCATCCACGCCTCCCGGGTGGACACAGCCGTCACCGAACGGATCGCCGAAGCCCGTCCTGACGTCGCGGCGATTGTCGCCTACGGCGGGCTTGTGCCCCGCGCGGCCCTGGACATTCCGCAGCATGGCTGGATCAACCTGCACTTCTCACTGCTGCCGGCATGGCGCGGTGCGGCGCCCGTGCAGCGCTCCCTCATCGCCGGCGACGACATCACTGGTGCCGTGACTTTCCAGCTTGAGGAGGGGCTCGATACCGGCCCCGTCATTGGCACCTTGACCGAAGCCGTCGGCCCGGAGGACACCTCAGGGGCGCTGCTGGAACGGCTGTCCCACAGCGGCGCCGTCCTGCTGGCGCAGACGCTGGCCGCCGTCGGCTCCGGCGCTGCGTCGCCGCTTCCCCAACAGGGAGAAGTGAGCCTGGCGCCCAAGCTGACCATCGACGACGGCCGCATCGACTGGTCGGAGCCGGCCCTGTCCGTGGGCCGGCGGGCGCGCGGTGTGACACCCGAACCGGGAGCCTGGACCACCCTTGATGGCCAGCGGCTGAAGCTTGAACCGGTGCGGCTCCGTCCTGACGTCACCGATATTCAGCCGGGACAACTGGCTTTGGCCGGCAAGAGCGTGGTGGTGGGCACCGGTTCGCATGCCGTCGAACTCACCAAGGTGCAGCCTGCCGGCAAGAAAATGATGGCCGCAGCCGACTGGGCACGCGGCCAGTCTTCCCTCGAAAGCGTGGTATTCCAATGAGTGACTCCGGCAAAAGCGGATCCGGGCAGCGCGGTTCAGGAGACCAGGGCCGACCAAGCCGCGGCGGTTCAGGCGCCGGCGGCTCCGGAAGCCAGCGCGGTTCAGGTATGGGCGGTTCCGACCAGCGCCGGGGCGGGGGCGGCGCCAGCCGCCGGAATGCCCAGGGCAGGGAACGCAACCGCGGCCCGCAGCGCAACTTCACCGACAGCGCACCGTCGCAGCGCACCCGCAGGGCAGACCCCGCCAGGTTGGTGGCCTTTGAAGTGCTGCGGGCCGTTGCTGCCGAGGACGCCTATGCCAACCTGGTGCTGCCGGCGCGGATCCGGCAGCACGGCCTCGACCGGCGCGATGCCGGATTCGCCACCGAACTCAGCTACGGGGCCCTGCGCAACCAGGGCACCTACGACGCCATCCTCGCCCGTTGCGTGGACCGTCCCCTGGACAAGCTGGATCCTGCTGTCCTGGATGCCCTGCGCATTGGTGTCCACCAGGTGCTGGCAATGCGCGTTCCGGCACACGCGGCCCTGGACCAGACCGTCGGCCTGGCCCGTGCGGTCATCGGAGCCGGCCCCTCCACACTGATCAATGCCGTGCTCCGCAAGGTAACTGCCCGCAGCCTCGATGAGTGGCTGGACGAGCTGGTCGCCGGTGAGCAGGACGAGACCAAAGTTGCCTCCGTCCGCTATGCCCATCCCGAGTGGATTGTCCGCGCCCTGCGGCAGTCGCTCGTGGCCCATGGGCGGCCGGTCGGCGAGATCAACGACCTCCTGGAAGCGGACAACGCGGCCCCCGTCGTCAACCTGGTGGCCCTCCCCGGGCTGGGAAGCCTGGACGAGGCACTGGAGAACGGTGCCGTCCCCGGCGAACTGGTGGAAGGATCCGCGCTGTCCAGCGGCGGGGACCTCGGCCGGCTGGAGTCCGTCCGGTCCGGCACCACACGTGTGCAGGACGTCGGTTCCCAGCTGGTGGCACGCGCCCTGGCGGCGGCCAGCCTCGAGGCGGCAGTTGGCGGACATGCCGCTGAAAACGCCGGGGAGGCCTGGCTCGATCTTTGCGCCGGGCCCGGCGGCAAGGCTGCCCTGCTGGGCGCGCTGGCGAACGAACGCGGAGCCACGCTGCTGGCCAACGAGCCCGCCCCGCACCGGGCCAAGCTGGTCAGCCAGGCGCTGTCTGCTGTTCCTTCTGACGTCTGGACCGTTCGGACCGGCGACGGCCGCGAGGTTGGGTCCGAACAGCCGGCGGCCTTTGACCGTGTGCTCGTCGACGTGCCCTGCAGCGGACTCGGGGCCCTGCGCCGCCGGCCGGAATCCCGCTGGCGCCGCACGCCCAAGGACCTTTCCGACCTGGGCCCGCTGCAGCGCGAACTGCTGAACTCGGCGTTGGCGGCCGTCCGGCCCGGCGGCGTGGTGGCCTACGTGACCTGCTCGCCGCACCCGGCCGAAACCACAGCGGTGGTCAGCGACGCCCTGCGCAAACGCGACGACCTGGAACTCCTGGACGCCGGCAGCGTGCTGGACGCCGTCAGCCTGGGCGGCGGCCTGGGTGCCGGGCACGAGAAGACCGCGCAGCTGTGGCCCCACGTCCACAGCACGGATGCCATGTTCCTCGCCCTCATCCGCCGCAAGAGCTGAGCTCTGCCGACTGTTCCCATACCCCCGGACTCCCGTCCCGCGAAAGGACCCCGCATGACGCAGTGCTGCATCAACCCCAGCATCCTCTCCGCCGACTTCGTGAACCTCGAAGCCGAGCTGCAGAAAATCAGCAACGCTGATTCCGTGCACGTCGATGTGATGGACAACCACTTTGTCCCCAACCTCACCCTGGGGCTTCCCGTGGTCCAGCGGATCCAGGCGGTCAGCCCGGTTCCGCTGGACGCCCACCTCATGATTTCCGACGCCGACCGCTGGGCACCCGGGTACGCGGACGCCGGCGTTGCTTCCGTCACGTTCCACGCCGAGGCGTCCATCGCGCCGGTAAAGCTCGCCCGTGAGCTGCGGGCCCGGGGTTCCAAGGCCGGGATGGCGCTGCGTCCCGCCACGGCGGTGGAGCCGTACCTGGACATGCTTCCGGAGCTGGACATGCTGCTGATCATGACGGTGGAGCCCGGCTTTGGCGGGCAGGCGTTCCTTGACCTGACGCTGCCCAAGATCCGCCGCGCCCGCGCGGCGATCGAAGGGTCCGGCGTGAATGTGGCCATCCAGGTCGACGGCGGAATCACCGAGGAAACGATCGTCCGTGCCGCGGAAGCAGGGGCCAACGTCTTCGTCGCCGGCTCGGCAGTGTATGGGGCTGCGGATCCGTCCGGCGCCATCGACCGGCTGCGCAAGGCCGGCAGTCTCTAGGTTTCTCTCCTCCATGACGGCTGCGTGACGGTTTGTAGCGGGAATAGCCTGGGCAC
Source organism: Arthrobacter sp. NPDC058097 (assembly GCF_042884885.1). Taxonomy (NCBI): domain Bacteria; kingdom Bacillati; phylum Actinomycetota; class Actinomycetes; order Micrococcales; family Micrococcaceae; genus Arthrobacter; species Arthrobacter sp. NPDC058097. The sequence continues at coordinate 124,870 of NZ_JBHVSZ010000006.1, read as the reverse complement.
GCGCCAAGTTGTGTCAGAATAGCAACACACAATACGTGCTCCGGGGTCGGTGTAAGTCCGAACCGGCGGTGATAGTCCGCGACCCGCGAGCCGGCGTTTCCTCGATGGAAGCCCGGCGGACGGTTGAACTGGTGAAATTCCGGTACCGACAGTTAAAGTCTGGATGAGAGAAGCACGTACAGCTGTACTTGTGGCGTTCCAGAACGCCGCTGCGTTTCGCTGTCGTATACCCCCGGAGCAGTCTCGGCTCTTGAGGGAAGGAACGACACGCACGCATGGACATCCTGCGTTGGCTCTTCGAGGCACAGATCCCCGTGGGCGGATCAGTGCTCATTCTCCGCGAAGTGCTGGGGAACATCTTCGGCCTGGCCAGTGCCCTCGGCGGCATGCGGCGCAAGGTCTGGGCCTGGCCGGTCGGCATCGCCGGCAACCTTCTGCTCCTGACGGTCTTCTTGGGCAACGTCTTCGGCTCCGCAACACCGGCCACTCTGTGGGGGCAGGCCGGGCGGCAGGTCATGTTCGTCATCGTGGCCGTCTACGGCTGGCAGCGCTGGCAGCAGAGCCGCCGGGCGGCAGGATCCTCGACGGCGATCGCCCCCGCCTGGGCCAGTGCCAGGACCCGCGTCGCTCTGGTACTCGCACTGGCGGCCGGAACCGCCGCCCTCACCCCGCTCTTCGATTCCCTGGGCTCCTACCCGCCGGTGTGGGCCGACGCCTGGACCTTCATGGGCTCGCTTCTGGCCACCTACGGCATGGCCCGCGGCTGGACCGAGTTCTGGCTGATCTGGGTTGCCGTGGACGTGGTGGGCGTTCCGCTGCTCTTCAGCGCCGGATACTTCGCCAGCGCCCTCATGTACCTGTTCTACGGCTTCTTCACCCTGGCCGGCTTCGTTGTCTGGTGGCGGGCGTCGCGCCCCCAGGCCCAGCCGGACTCCTCTGCCGTCAAGGTTGAGACTGGCTTCCCGGACCCGGCGGTGTCCAAGTGACTGCTGCCCGGACGCCGGCAACGGCCTTCACCGCCGCTGAAACAGCCGCCATGGACACGGCCCTGGAAGCCGCCCTGCACGGTCCCCGGGGCGCCAATCCGCTGGTGGGCGCCGTCGTCGTCGGCCCTGACGGACGCCAGCTTGCCACGGGATACCACCGCGGTGCCGGCACCGCGCACGCCGAAGCCGACGCGATAGCGGCGGCGGTCAGCTCCGGCGTCGACCTTCACGGGTCCACCATGATGGTCACCCTCGAGCCGTGCAACCACGTGGGCCGCACGGGACCGTGCGCCCAGGCCATCATCGACGCCGGGATAGCGAACGTCGTGTACGCCGTCGACGACCCCCATGATCCCGCCGCCGGCGGTGCCGCCACCCTGCGGGCTGCGGGAGTCAGCGTGCGCAGCGGACTGGCCGCCGAGCGTGCGCTGGAGCTGAACCGGCGCTGGTTTCAGGCCGTCGACGCCAAGCGCCCGTTCGTTACCCTGCACATCGCCCAGACCCTGGACAGCCGGATCGCGGCCGAGGACGGCACCAGCCAGTGGATTTCCAGCCCGGAGTCGCTGGCGGACAACCACGGCATCCGGAACCGGATCGATGCCATCCTCGTGGGCACGCAGACCGTGCTGGTGGACAACCCGAGGCTGACAGCCCGCGACGCCAACGGCGAAACCACCGGTAACCAGCCGCTGCGCGCGGTCATGGGACTTCGCGACGTGCCGGAAGAGGCCGCCGTGCGCGGCGACGACGGCAAGGTCCTGCACCTGCCCACCCGGGATCCGCGCGAGGCCCTGGCCATGCTGTTCGCTGCGGGTACCCGGCACGTCATGGTGGAGGGCGGATCGAGGATCCTCAGCGCCTTCCTGGCCGAAGGCCTCGTGGACGAACTCATCGTGTACCTGGCGCCCACACTGCTGGGCTCGGGAACTCCGGCCCTCAACGGCCTGGGCATCGGAACGCTGGCGGAGGCGCAGCGCTGGGAATGGGATGCCGCATCCGGCGGCGCGGTCCAGTACCTCGGCAGAGACCTTCGCCTGCACCTGCTCCCGGAAAAAACCAGCGCGACCCAGCCAACTTCAACACAACCAACGTCAACCGATTCACTATCTGTCCGCACAGGAGCGGGCACAGCCATGGGAGGCTACTGATGTTCACCGGAATTATTGCCGAACAGGGAAAGGTCCTCTCCGTGGACCGGAACGGGGACACAAGCGCAACGCTGCGCCTGCACGCCCCTGGAACCGCTGAAGGGCTGCCGCTGGGCGGCTCCATTGCCGTCAACGGCGTCTGCCTCACGGCCACGGCCATTGACGGCAAGGACTTCAGCGTCGACGTCATGGGCGAGACCCTCATCCGCAGCACCATCGGCGAGCTTGCCGCGGGCGACCCCGTCAACCTCGAGCGCTGCGTTCCGGCCGGCGGACGCCTCGACGGCCACGTGGTCCAGGGCCACGTGGACGGCGTCGGCGAACTGCTCGAACGCGAGCCGCAGGGAAACTGGGAACGGCTCCGCTTCGGCGTGCCGCAGCGGCTCGCCCGCTACATCGCGGAAAAGGGTTCAATCGCCATCGACGGCGTCTCCCTCACCGTCACCGCGGTCAGCCCGGCAGCCGAGACGGCGCCGTGGTTCGAGGTAGGGCTCATCCCCACCACCCTGGCCGACACCGGCCTCGGCGCCAAGCCGGCCGGCAGCAGGGTCAACCTTGAAGTGGACGTGCTGGCAAAGTACACCGAGCGGCTGCTCGCTTTCCGCACTGAAAGCACCGCAGGTTCGGAATTCTCGGGTGCGGAGGTGCAGCTGTGAGCGGCACGGCAAAGCTTGACGCGGCGGTTTCCGGCGCGGTTTCCACCGACCAGACGCCGGCCGGACTGACCCCCGGCAACCTCGGTCTGGACTCGATCGAGGACGCTGTCCGTGCCATGGCGGCCGGCCGGCCGGTCCTGGTGGTGGACAACGAGGACCGCGAAAACGAAGGCGACATCATCTTCGCCGCCCAGCACGCCACCCCTGCGCTCATGGGCTGGACCATCCGGTACAGCTCCGGAGTCATCTGCGTGCCGCTGGACGGCGCCCGGGCCGACGCCCTGGAACTGCCGCCCATGGTGGAGGTCAACCAGGACGCGAAGGGGACGGCCTACACCGTTTCCTGCGACGCCGCCACCGGCGTAAGCACCGGGATCTCTGCCACCGACCGGGCCCTCACCGCCCGCATCATCGCCGATCCGGCCAGCGGACCGGGAAAGCTGACCCGTCCCGGGCATATTTTCCCGCTGCGGGCCGTTAATGGTGGAGTGCGTGAGCGCCCCGGCCACACCGAAGCGGCCGTCGACCTCTGCCGGCTTGCCGGCCTGGAGCCGGTGGGCGTGATCGCCGAAGTGGTGTACGACGACGGTGAGATGATGCGGCTGGACGGACTCCGGGTTTTCGCTGCCGAGCACGGCTGCCCCTTGATCTCGATCGAGGACCTGGTTGCCTATCTGGGAGCTGACCACCGTGTATCTTCACAGGAGAGCACTTTGGAAGTCAGTCCGGCCGGAGAAGGGGAAACACGATGACGGCATCTCAGACAGCGGAACCAAGCAGCAACGGACGGCAGCCGCATCCGGTGAGCAGCGGCCCCGTGGTCCAGTTGCCAACGGCGTTCGGTGATTTCGTGACGCAGGCCTGGACCGATCTGGTGACCGGCGCCGAACACCTTGCGGTCAGCTCCCCGAATCCGCCCAAGGACGGCAAGGCGCCCCTGGTGCGCCTGCATTCGGAATGCCTCACCGGCGACGTTTTCGGATCCTACCGCTGCGACTGCGGCGAGCAGCTCGCCTACGCGCTGGAGCTGATCGCCGAGAACGGCGGCACGCTGCTGTACCTCCGCGGCCAGGAAGGCCGGGGCATCGGGCTGGCCAACAAGATCAAGGCCTACGCCCTGCAGGAAGCCGGGTTCGACACCGTCGAGGCCAACGAGCAGCTGGGCCTGCCCGTGGATGCCCGCTGCTACAAGGCTGCGGCGCAGATCCTGGCCGAAATGGGCCTGCACGAGATCCGGCTGCTGAGCAACAACCCGGACAAGCAGAACCGCCTGGCCACGGCCGGCGTGAAGGTCGTCGAGATGGTGCCCACCGAGGTGCCGTCGCGGGAGCAGAACCTCCGGTACCTGCAGACCAAGAAGGACCGCATGGACCACCTGCTGACGCTCGACACCGAGCCGGCGGGCCTGCCCCGCACCGGCACTGACACTTTTGACCACGAACAAGACTGAACGGATCACGAAGACTTTATGAGCGGACACGGCGCACCCCAGATTGACCTCACCACCCTCGACCCTGCGGAAACCTCGCAGCTGAAGCTGGCGATCGTGGCGGCAAGCTGGCACACCCAGATCATGGACGGCCTCCTGGACGGCGCCCTGCGCGCGGCCAAGGACGCGGGCATCAACGAGCCGACCGTGCTGCGCGTCCCGGGCAGCTTTGAGCTTCCGGTCGCTGCCGCGCGGCTGGCACCGCACTTTGACGCCGTCGTGGCCCTCGGCGTCGTCATCCGCGGCGGAACGCCGCACTTTGACTATGTCTGCCAGGCCGCGACGTCGGGACTGACCGATGTCAGCGTCAACACCGGCGTGCCGGTCGGGTTCGGCGTGCTCACCTGCGACACCGAAGAGCAGGGCCTGGACCGGGCCGGACTGCCCGGATCCTCGGAGGACAAGGGGCACGAGGCCGTCACAGCGGCACTTTCCACGGCCCTGTTGCTGAAGAACTACTGAGAACATTTCCCCAGTTCCGGGGCGCTGCGGGGGTGCGGGCGCAAGTGCACGACGTGTGTAATCGCTCACATCCCCGCCGTCATGGAACTGCCCGACAGGCGGGCCCCGGCCCGGAGCAAGTAGGCTGGAGGGCGTGAAGAATTTCGAGACGCTGTTCGCAGAACTGAGCGAGAAGGCAGCGACCCGCCCCGAGGGCTCCCGCACCGTCGCCGAACTGGAGTCGGGAATCCACGGCATCGGCAAGAAGGTCGTGGAGGAAGCGGCTGAAGTCTGGATGGCAGCCGAGTACGAATCCGACGAAGCCGCCGCCGAGGAGATCTCGCAGCTCCTGTACCACCTGCAGGTCCTGATGCTCGCCAAGGGACTCAGCCTGGAAGACGTCTACAAGCATCTCTAGCCGCCTCTGCGTGGCCCCGCTTGCCTGACCCAAACTTCCAAACCAGAAAGACCTCCTAATGCTGCGTGTAGCCGTACCCAACAAGGGATCCCTGTCCGAAGCCGCCTCCGCCATGCTGTCCGAGGCGGGCTACCGCCAGCGCCGGGACAGCCGCGAGCTGGTCATGGTGGACCCCGACAACGACATCGAGTTCTTCTTCCTCCGCCCCCGCGACATCGCCGTTTACGTGGGGCAGGGAACGCTCGACGTCGGAATCACCGGCCGCGACCTCCTGCTGGACGCGCAGGTGGAGGCCGAGGAACTGCTTCCGCTCGGCTTCGCCGCCTCGACGTTCCGCTTCGCCGGACCGATCGGCGACTTCAGCACCGTGGATGAACTCGAGGGCAAGCGCCTTGCCACCAGCTACGACGGTCTCCTGCGCGACTACCTGGCGGAGCGCGGCATCAAGGCGAAGGTGGTCCGGCTGGACGGTGCGGTGGAATCCTCCGTGCGCCTCGGCGTCGCGGACGCCATCGCCGACGTCGTCGAAACGGGCAACACCCTCAAGGCCGCCGGCATGGAGATCTTCGGCGATCCGATCCTCAAATCCGAGGCGGTGCTCATCCGCCGCACCGGCGACGGCGGCGCGGCCAACGGCACGGCCAAGGAAATCGATGTCCTGATCCGCCGCCTGCAGGGCGTCCTGGTGGCGCGCCAGTATGTGCTCATGGACTACGACATCCGCAAGGAGCTCGTGGAGCAGGCTGCCGGCCTCACGCCCGGCCTGGAATCACCCACCGTCTCGCCGCTGCGCGACTCTGACTGGGTGGCCGTCCGCTCCATGGTGCCCAAGAAGGAAACCAACAGGATCATGGACGAGCTGTACGACCTCGGCGCCCGCGCCATCCTGGTCAGCAGCATCCACGCCTGCCGGATCTGACCCGCTTTCCTTCCGACAGCACACCCCAGCAGTACAACAGGAGAAGTCATGGCTGTAGCCGTCCGCGTTATTCCCTGCCTGGACGTTGATGCCGGCCGCGTGGTCAAAGGCATCAACTTCGAAGGCCTCCGCGACGCCGGGGACCCCGTGGAACTGGCCCACCGCTACGACAACGCCGGCGCCGACGAACTCACCTTCCTGGACGTGACAGCGTCCTCCGGCAACCGCGAGACGACGTTCGACGTCGTCCGCCGCACCGCCGAGGAAGTGTTTATCCCGCTGACCGTTGGGGGCGGCGTCCGCGGCGTGGCGGAGGTGGACAAGCTGCTGCGCTTCGGAGCCGACAAGGCCTCCATCAACACTGCCGCCGTGGCGCGCCCCGACGTCATCGACGAAATCACCCGGCACTTCGGTTCCCAGGTGCTGGTGCTGTCCGTGGACGCCCGGCGCGTCCGGCCCGGTTCCCAGCCCACGCCGTCGGGCTTTGAAGTGACCACCCACGGAGGCCGCCAGGGCACCGGAATCGATGCCATCGCCTGGGCCAGGGAAGCTGCGGACCGCGGTGTGGGGGAGATCCTGCTCAACTCCATCGACGCCGACGGCACCAAGGACGGCTTCGACCTCGAGCTCATCCGGCTGGTCCGGTCCGCGGTCAAGGTTCCGATCATCGCCTCCGGTGGGGCCGGTGAACCCGCGCACTTCCCGCCTGCGGTCCAGGCCGGAGCAGATGCAGTGCTGGCCGCGTCGATCTTCCACTGGGGCCCGGACGACATGATGTCCCAGGTCAAGACGGCGATCCGCGACGCCGGCTTCGAGGTTCGCTAATAGCAACGCGGGGTCAGTTAGCGCCCAATCTGACGAGATTATTGGGCGCTAACTGACCCCGCGTTGCTTTTTACAGTCCGACTTCTGCTGACTGGAGGAGGGCGACGGCGTCCGGCTGGCCTTCGAAGGTGACCAGAGCATGGCGCGTGCGGCCGTGGGCATGCATGAGCAGCTCGCCGGGTTCACCCACGATCGCCACCGAGACGGGCGCGCGCTTGGCCACGTGCCGGGGGCCGGAGGGGCTGACCAGGACGATGCCCAGGTCCACGCCGCGGTAGAGGATGGCTGCCCGCTTGACGAGCTCATCCCACAGGGCGTCGGAGTATTCCTCGTCGAGGGCCCGGGGTGCCCAGCGGTCAACGGCGCGCCGGACATCCTCCGTGTGAACGAAATATTCGATCAGGTTGGAGCTCTCATCCAATGCCTTGATCTTCATGGGCGAGAGCGCCGGAGGTCCCGCACGGAACGAGTTCACGAGCTTGGCGTAGTCGTCGGCGGTCCTGAGCTTTCCGGCCAGGCGCGCGGTTGCCTTGTCCGAGGCCTTGGACAGGCTCTTGATGATCAGGCCCAGCCCGACGGCAGCCTTACGCTCACGCAGGTACAGGTGGGCTGCGAGGTCTCTGGTCTTCCAGCCCTTGCAGAGCGTGGGGGAGTCAGGACCGGCCGCCAGCAGGGTCTCGGCCAGAACTTCTCGGGACGGATCGACGAAATGCATCACTTGGAAAACTAGCACGTCCCCGGTGGAGTTGCGCAGTCTGTTGACAGCGGTGAATTTGTGCCGTTCTTCGCCGTGCGGCCGCGCCCATTCCGGAACGGGAGACGCTTCAAGAAACTCCAAGCTTTTCCCAAGCTGAAGCACCAAGTATTTGCAGGGGGAGTGCACGCAACTGGCTCCAGCGCATCATCAGACGAGTTTGGTCTGCTTCCGGGGTGAGCCGGAAGGCTGCAGCGGAGCGAACAAGAAAACTCCATCTGTGGCGTGAGGATAAGCAATGAGCACTCTAAAGAAAATGGGCACACTCGGCAGCCTGGGGCTGCTGGTATCGGGCAGTTTGATTTTCGGTGGCGCCAGCGCCGCCATGGCGGCGACGTGCCGGACCGGGCTGGCAGCCCCCACCAGCTCCACCTTCACGGGGACGCTCGTGACAGCCACCAACTTTGAGGGCAACACGCTGTCGCCGTTCACCCGGAGCGTTGCCGGCACCGCAGCAGTGGCGGTGACAAGCCCCAAGGCGCACTCCGGAACATGCTCAGTCAGAATCCTCGCCACGGACACCTCGGGCTCGGTGGCAAATATGCGAGTGGGGTTGGCCGCCGGGACCAAGCGGGCCAGCGCGGATGCCTGGGTGAACATCACCACTGGCGGCCTTGCCGGCAACAATGTGCCCTACGTCCGGTTCTTCTCGGGGTCGACGCGGGTGGCGGATGTTTTCCGCAACAACGCCAACGGGCAGCTGTGGCTGCGGCTCGCCAACCCCAACGGCACGGTCACCTACACCAGGCTCCAGGCCGCCGCCGTTCCGCTGAACACCTGGCAGCACATCCGGATGCAGGTGCGCGCGGATACTGCCAGGTCCAGCATCCAGATTTGGTTCGGAACCGTCCAGGTGTTCAACAGGGCAGTGGGTCTGCCCTCCGCCACCCTGAGCAGGGTCCAGTTCGGCGCCGAGCACCCGCGCCAGATGGGCGACAGCTACGTTGACGACGTCGTAGTGAAGCGTTCCGCCACCTGACATCCGGCGGCCACGCGGCCCGCAGGCGGCTCATTGCCCCTGCGGGCCCTCGCGTGTGTCGGGGGAGGCTGGCCCAGTACCCCCGGGATGGGCACTAGACTTGACGTGATGTCTGAGCAGCCCGCCCCCAGCCCCGCCCCCGCCTCAACCGCCGGCGCCCCTTCCTCTGACGCCGGTGAAAGCCTGCTGCCGGGGAGTCCTCTTCCGGCCGGGATTGCCTCGGCCCTGAAGCGGGACGGCGCCGGACTCGTGGCTGCCATCGTGCAGCAGTTCGACACCAACGAGGTCCTCATGCTGGGCTGGATGGACGACGAGGCCCTGAACCGGACCATGACCACCGGCCGCGTGACGTTCTACTCCCGCTCCCGCCAGGAGTATTGGCGCAAGGGCGATACATCCGGCCACGTGCAGTGGGTCAAGTCGGTCGCCCTGGACTGCGACGGCGACGCCCTCCTCGTGCGCGTGGACCAGGTGGGGGCAGCATGCCACACCGGTACCCGGACCTGCTTTGACGGCCGGGCCTTCGACGTTGTGGCTGGCCCGGCCAACTAGCGGCCGCCGCGCCCACCCAACAGGCCTCCACGCGGGCCCATAAGCAAACAGGCCCCCACCCAACAGGCTTCATACCAAGAACAGACGGAGAACCAATAGCGATGCAGGACCTCGGAATCATCAGCCCAGGCCTGGAGGAATTCCGGGAACTCGCCGCCCACAGCCGCGTCATCCCTGTCCGGCTCAAGGTGCTGGCGGACGCCGAAACCCCGATCGGGCTGTACCGGAAGCTGGCGCAGGGCCAGCCGGGCACGTTCCTGATGGAGTCGGCGGCCGTCGGCGGTGCCTGGTCACGCTACTCCTTCATCGGTTCCCGGTCCCGCGCCACACTGACCACCAAGGACGGGCAGGCCCACTGGCTGGGCGAACCGCCGGCCGGCGTCCCCGTGGATGGAAATCCGGTCGATGCCATCCGCGACACCATTGAGGCGCTTCGCACCGACCGGTTCGACGGGCTCCCACCGTTCACCTCCGGCCTGGTGGGCTTCCTTGGCTGGGAAACGGTCCGCCACTGGGAAAAGCTCACCAGCCCGCCCGAGGACGACCTGCAGCTGCCTGAACTGGCCCTGAACCTCGTCACCGACATGGCCGTCCACGACAACATGGACGGCACGGTGCTGCTCATCGCCAACGCCATCAACTTCGACAACAGCTCCGAGCGTGTCGATGAGGCCTGGCACGACGCCGTCGCCCGCGTGAAGGAACTGCTGGCGCGCATCAGCACCCCGGTAGTCCAGCCGGTGTCCGTCCTGGAGCCGGCTGCCCTCGATTTCGCCGCCAGCGTCCAGGAACGGTGGCACGAGTCCGAGTACCTCGCGGCCCTCGACCGGGGCAAGGAGGCGATCGTGGACGGTGAAGTCTTCCAGGTGGTCATCTCCCGCCGCTTCGAGATGGAGTGCGGGGCTTCGCCGCTGGACGTCTACCGGGTGCTGCGCAACACCAACCCGAGCCCGTACATGTACATCTTCAGCCTCGAGGATGCCGCGGGCCGGCAGTACTCCATCGTGGGGTCATCGCCGGAGGCGCTGGTGACCGTCACCGGCGATGACGTCATCACCCACCCCATCGCCGGCTCCCGGCCGCGCGGCAAGACCGTGGACGCGGACAAGGCCCTGGCCGAGGAACTCCTTGCCGACCAGAAGGAGCGCGCGGAACACCTCATGCTGGTGGACCTGTCCCGGAACGACCTGTCGAAAGTCTGCGTTGCGGGTTCCGTGGACGTAACCCAGTTCATGGAAGTGGAGCGGTTCAGCCACATCATGCACCTGGTCTCCACCGTCGTCGGACGCCTGGCCCCGACGGCGAAGGCGTACGACGTCCTGAAGGCCACCTTTCCGGCCGGCACGCTTTCCGGCGCCCCCAAGCCGCGCGCCCTGCGCCTCCTGGATGAGCTCGAGCCGCACCGGCGCGGCATCTACGGCGGCGTGGTGGGGTACCTGGACTTCGCCGGCGACATGGACATGGCCATCGCCATCCGCTCCGCCCTGCTGCGCGAAGGGCGTGCCTACGTCCAGGCCGGCGGCGGCATCGTGGCTGACTCGAGCAACCCGGCCGAGGCGCAGGAAACCGTCAACAAGGCGGCGGCCCCGCTTCGCGCTGTCCACACGGCCGGCTCGCTGCACAACATCAGCCCGGACTCCGTCACCGAGGCAAACTCCTGATGGCGGTTCCCGCAGGATCCGCCGTGCCCGGCAAAACGCGCCGCACAGTGCCGGGCTGGGCCCGCAAGTCCACGGTGGTGCTGCTGATCGCTGCGCTGGCGCTGGCGGCCTTCGGTACCACCACCCAGACCTGGCTGACGGTCCACCTCGACCCCCAGCAGGTAGGCCAGGCCGCCGGCAGCGACGGCCTCCAGGTCCAGGGCAGCAAAGCCGCCACCACGGTCACCGCCCTGGCCCTCGTGGCGCTGGCGGGCGGCCTCGCGGCCTCCATCGCCGGAAAGATCGCACGCTGGATCATCACGGCCATCATCGTGCTGGCGGCGGCCGGCATCATCGCCGCCGCCGCCACCGTCCTCGCTGATCCGCTGGCCGCAGCCCAGGGCTCCATCGCCGCCGCCACCGGCGTCTCCGGAGGGACCGCGGACGTCAGCGTCAGCACCTTCCCGGTGCTCGCCGTCGTGGCAGGATCCCTGCTGGCCGTTGGCGGCCTGCTGGTGGTTCCGGCCGGGCGCTACTGGAAGTCCCGGACCAAATACGACGCCGCGGCGGCGGGTCCCGCCGGCGAACAGGCCGGCCCGGTGGACGAGATCGACAGCTGGGACAGGCTCTCCCGGGGCGACGACCCCACCTGAGCCGCGGGTCACGCAGCCGCGCACCCCGGCCGCGATGCCGAAGGCAGCGGCAAAAAATGGCAGAATGTAAGCAGTATTGATCCTGAGGAGATTCACATGAGCAAAGCCACTGTTTCCGGTACCAAGCCCGCGGCCCCCAAGGAGCACCACGGCATCGACCACAGCATCGACCTGGGCCACGGCAACAGCCCGGCCGCCTGGACCTGCGTGATCGTCATGCTCATCGGCGCCCTCATCGCCTCCATCGCGTTCGTCATCGCCAACAGCCCGATCTTCTGGGCCGGCATCGCCGTCATGTTCGTCGGCCTGCTGGCCGGCTTCATCATGCGCAAGGCCGGCTACGGCGTGGGCGGCAGCAAGATCAAGAACACCGGCCACTAGTCGTGACTGTTCTCGACGACATCAACGCCGGTGTCAGGGAGGACATGGAGGACCGGAAACGCCTCGTGTCCCTCGCGGAGCTGAAGGACCGCGCCTTGGCAGCGGCTCCTGCCCGTGATGCATGGGCTGCCCTGGGCGGGCTGTCCCAGGACCGCGGCGTCCTCAAGGTCATCGCCGAGATCAAGCGCCGCAGCCCCTCCAAGGGCGACCTCGCCAGCATCGCGGACCCCGCGTCGCTGGCCGTGCAGTACGCCGACGGCGGAGCCGCGGTGATCAGCGTGCTCACAGAGCAGCGCCGTTTCAACGGTTCGCTGGCCGACCTCGACGCAGTCCGCGCCCGGGTGGACGTGCCGCTGCTGCGCAAGGACTTCACGCTGGACGAGTACCAGATCTGGGAAGCCCGTGCCCACGGCGCTGACCTCATCCTGCTGATCGTGGCCGCGCTTTCCGACCAGCAGCTGCGCGACTTCAGCGCCCTGAGCCGCGAACTCGGCATGAACGTACTGGTGGAAACGCACACGCCGGAGGAAGTCGAGCGCGCCGTGGCCGCTGACGCCCGGATCATCGGCGTCAACGTCCGCAACCTCAAGACGCTCGACGTCGACCGTTCGGTTTTCGCCTCGCTCGCCGGCAGCATTCCCGCCGGCGCCGTGGTGGTGGCGGAGTCGGGCGTTCGGAACGCTGACGACGTCGCGCACTACGCGGCGCACGGCGCCAACGCCATCCTCGTGGGGGAGGCGCTCGTCAGCGACGCCACCCCGCGTGAGCGCATCGCGGAGTTCACGGCGGCCGGGGCCGCGGCCATCGCCGCCCGGGCCTGAGCTCCCACCCAACCGTGGCGCCATCTGTCCGCACGCCGTGCGGACAGATGGCGCCTGACATCAACAAGAAAAAGTGAACAGGATGGTGAGACTGATGGCCGACGCGCCAACAGCCGGCTCTGACCAGGGCTCGGTGGATGCATTCCTGCAGGGAGGCACCTCGCTGCGCCACGCCCCGGGACCCTACTTCGGCGCCTACGGGGGCCGCTGGATGCCTGAGTCACTGATCGCCGCCCTGGACGAGCTCGAGGACACCTTCGAGAAGGCCAAGGCCGATCCCGAGTTCACCGCCCAGATCGCGGACCTGAACAAGAACTACTCCGGCCGGCCCTCGCTGCTGACCGAGGCCAAGCGCTTTGCCGAGCACGCCGGCGGTGTCCGGATCTTCCTCAAGCGCGAGGATCTGAACCACACCGGCTCGCACAAGATCAACAACGTGCTGGGCCAGGCGCTGCTTGCCAAGCGGATGGGCAAGACCCGCGTCATCGCCGAAACCGGCGCCGGCCAGCACGGCGTGGCCAGCGCCACGGCCGCGGCGCTGCTGGGCCTGGAATGCGTCGTTTACATGGGCGCCGAGGACTGCCGCCGGCAAGCGCTGAATGTGGCCCGGATGGAGCTTTTGGGCGCTACGGTCATTCCCGTCACGAACGGTTCGCAGACTCTCAAGGACGCCATCAACGAAGCCCTCCGGGACTGGGTGGCCAACGTCGGCAACACCCACTACCTCCTCGGCACGGCAGCGGGTGCCCACCCGTTCCCGGCCCTGGTCCGCTACTTCCACGAGGTCATTGGCGAGGAGGCCCGCGCCCAGATCCTTGAGCAGGCAGGCCGGCTGCCGGATGCCGTCTGCGCCTGCATCGGCGGCGGCTCCAACGCCATCGGCATCTTCCACGGCTTCCTCGATGACCCGTCCGTGAAGATCTACGGCTTCGAGGCCGGCGGCGACGGCGTTGAGACCGGCCGCCACGCGGCCACCATCACGCTCGGCCGGCCGGGTGTGCTGCACGGCGCCCGGTCCTACCTGATGCAGGACGACGACGGCCAGACCATCGAGTCGCACTCCATTTCCGCCGGCCTGGACTACCCCGGCGTCGGACCGGAGCACTCCTACCTCGCCGACATCGGGCGCGTCAGCTACGAGCCCATCACGGACAGCGAAGCCATGGAAGCCTTCCGGCTGCTGTGCCGCACCGAGGGCATCATCCCCGCGATCGAGTCCTCGCACGCGCTGGCCGGCGCCATCAAGGTGGGCCAGCGGCTGGCAGCGGAAGCCGGCTCCGCCGGGGCCGCTGACAAGATCGTGATCGTGAACCTGTCCGGCAGGGGTGACAAGGACGTGGCCACCGCAGCTGAGTGGTTCGACCTGCTGGAGAAGGACTCGGCCGAGGCGGCTATCGGCAAGGAAGGGGAACAGCTGTGACCACGGCCCAAACCACCGGTAAGACGGCCACCAGCAAGTCGGCCATCGCGATCGACAAGGCCCGCTCGGAGGGCCGCGCGGCGCTGATCGGCTACCTCCCCGCCGGGTACCCCAGCGTTGAGGAAACCATCGCCGCCGGCATCGCATTGGCGCGCAACGGCGCCGACCTGATCGAAATCGGCATCCCGTACTCGGACCCGGTCATGGACGGCCCGGTCATCCAGGCCGCTACCACCGAGGCCCTGGCCAAGGGGTTCCATGTGCGCCAGGTCTTCGACGTCGTCGCCGGCATCACCAGCCAGACCGACGCCGCCGTGCTGGTCATGACGTACTGGAACCCTGTGGTCCGGATGGGTGTCGACGAGTTCTCGCGGCGCCTGGCCGAGGCCGGGGGAGCGGGGCTCATCACTCCGGATCTGATCCCGGACGAGGCAGCCGAATGGATGGACGCGTCCGAGAAGTACGGCCTGGACCGGGTCTTCCTGGTGGCGCCCTCCTCCACGCCTGAGCGCATGCGCCGCACCGTGGACGCGAGCCGCGGCTTCGTTTACGCCGTCTCCATCATGGGCGTCACCGGTGCCCGCTCGTCGGTGAGTTCGGCGGCCGAGGACGTCGTGGCCGCGGCCAAGGCCGCGGGCGCGGAACGCGTGTGCGTCGGCCTCGGCGTGTCCACCGCGGAGCAGGTCGCGGAGATCGCCGCCTACGCGGACGGCGTGATCGTCGGTTCGGCACTCGTGGCGGCCGTCCGCGACGGCGGCGTGGACGCCGTCGCGCGGCTCACCAAAGACCTCAGTACCGGACTGACCAGGAAGTAACGCAACCATGCAGACGTTCCTCACCGCAGCCGCTCTGGTACAGGCTGGTCCGCTTTCAGCCGGTATGGTGCCCGCAAGCATCCCGAGCCCGGACTGGTCCGGATTCGATATTCCGCTGCCGTGGGGATCGCTCCGCATCCATGCCTACGCCCTGTGCATCCTGGCGGGCATCGTTGTCGGCCTGTGGCTGACGTCGGTCCGCTGGGCCAGGCGCGGGGCGCCCGAGGGCAGCGTCTGGGACATCGCCATCTGGGCCATCCCGTTCGGCATCATCGGCGGCCGGCTCTACCACGTGTTCTCGTCTCCGGACGCCTACTTCGGCCCCGGCTTCGACGGCACCGGGGACCTGTCCCTGATCCCGCAGATCCAGCGCGGCGGCCTCGGAATCTGGGGCGCCGTGGTGCTGGGTGCATTCGGCGCCTGGATCGGCTGCCGCAGGGCCGGGGTCAAGCTGACGGCCTTCATCGATGCCGCGGCACCGGGGCTCCTGCTCGCGCAGGCCATCGGCCGGTGGGGTAACTACTTCAACCAGGAACTCTTCGGCGGCCCCACCACGCTGCCGTGGGGGCTCCAGGTGGACGCTGACAACGCCAACTTCCCGGCCGGCTACCCCGCGGACACGCTCTTCCATCCCACGTTCCTCTATGAATCGCTCTGGAACATTGCGGGTGTGCTGATCCTGCTGGCCCTCGACCGCCGGTTCCACTTCCGCCGCGGCAGGCTGTTCTGGCTGTACGCCATGTACTACACGCTGGGCCGGGTCTGGATCGAGGCCATGCGGATCGACGACGCCGAGCAGATCAGCCTGTTCGGCATCACCACCCGCCTGAACGTCTGGACCAGCATCTTCGTGTTCATCGCCGCCCTCGCCGTGTTCATCTGGCTGGGCCGGCGCAAGGACGGCAACCCGGACAGTGTCTACCTGCCGGGCCGCGAGCCGGCCCCCGCGGTCTCCGCCGATGCCGACGGCGGGAAGCTGGCGTCCGTAAGGACCGACGGCGGGAAGCCCGCTGCCGCTGGAACGGCAGGTCCGGCGTCGGCAGTGCCGGCGTCGGGACCGGACAAGCCAAGGGACTCCGGTTCCGCTCCGAATGTGACCGGCAAACCGGTCCGTGATACGGACCCCGTTGTCTCAGATAGTGAATCGCGTGATAATCTCCCTGATAACCAAAACGGTTCCGGGCTAGCTTCTGCCCAAACGGAAGCAGTCCCGGCATCCACCGGCGGAACCCCAACCGCCGCGGAGTCGCGGAACACCGGAAAGTCCGGTGGCACAGACACCGGGACCGCATCGGAGGCCGACGGCTCACGCTAGAAGGCGCCGGTACCCAGGGCAGCAGAGAGTTACCGCTCGGAGCGCCCACCCCCACAGCGTCGTGGCAGAGGCGACTCCGGTCAGCATAGAGCTGCTGCCCGGTCAAGCCTGGGGCGGAAGCCTGCGTAACTGTTAGTTCAGCGCGTATGCCTGCCCTACAATTTCCAGTAAGCAGTAACACTTTGTTGTGCCCATCACAGAGGCGCTCTGAGTGGGGCCAACGTTGTCCCTTCCATACGCACGATCAGGAGGAAGGACGTCTCCCATGACCCAAACTCTTTCAAGCCCCCGCTGGTCCGAACCGAACCAGCCGGACGCCGCCATGTCGCCGTTCAAGCGGTTTGCGGCGCTCCCCGAGGCATCCGGGCTGTACAACCCGGAGCAGGAGAAGGACGCCTGCGGTCTTGCGATTATCGCCACCCTGCGCGGCGAGCCCGGCTACGACATTGTCGACGCCGCCCTTACCGCCCTGCGCAACCTCGAACACCGCGGTGCCGTCGGTGCCGATGAGGGAACGGGTGATGGCGCCGGCCTCCTGATGCAGGTACCGGACGAGTTCTTCCGTGCCGTTACCGAATTCGAACTTCCTGGCCCTGGCCAGTACGTGGTGGGCACTGCCTTCCTGCCTGCCGAACAGCGCGAAGCCGACGCCGCCAAGGCCGGCATCGAGGGGCTGGCCGCCGACGAGGGTCTTACCGTCCTGGGCTGGCGCGAGGTTCCCGTCGTCGCCGACCTGGTCGGCGCCATGGCGCGCGCCTGCATGCCGTACTTCTCGCAGCCGTTCTTCGCCTCGGCCACCGGCGAACAGCTGGACCGCAACGACCTGGACGGCCGTGCCTGGCGGATCCGCAAGCGCGCCCAGAACAAGTTCGGTGTGTACTTCCCGTCGCTGTCCTCCCGGACCATCGTCTACAAGGGCATGCTGACCACCGCGCAGCTGGAGCCGTTCTACCCGGACCTGTCGGACAAGCGCTTCAAGACCAAGCTGGCGATCGTCCACTCGCGCTTCTCCACCAACACCTTCCCGTCCTGGCCGCTGGCCCAGCCGTTCCGCACCATCGCCCACAACGGTGAGATCAACACCGTCAAGGGCAACCGGAACTGGATGCGTGCCCGCCAGTCGCAGCTGGCCAACCCGCTGCTGGGCGACTCGCCCGAAGAGCTGTTCCCGATCTGCACCCCCGGTGCGTCCGATTCCGCGTCCTTCGACGAGGTGGCCGAACTGCTGTGGCTGTCCGGCCGCCCCATCACGCACGCCATCATGATGATGATCCCCGAGGCCTGGGAAAACCACGCCACGATGGATCCGGCACGCCGTGCGTTCTATGAGTACCACTCCCTCCTGATGGAACCCTGGGACGGCCCCGCCGCCGTGTCGTTCACCGACGGCGCCCTCGTGGGCGCCACCCTGGACCGCAACGGCCTGCGCCCCGGCCGGTACTGGATCACCGAGGACGGCCTGGTCGTCTTCGCCTCCGAGGTGGGCGTCATCGACGTCGAACCCTCCAAGGTGGTCAAGAAGGGCCGCGTCTCGCCCGGCAAGATGTTCCTGGTGGACACCGAAGCCGGACGCATCATCGGCGACGACGAGGTCAAGGCCGAGGTCGCCGCGGCGAACCCCTGGGCCGAGTGGGTCAAGGACAACCTGATCGACCTCAACGAGCTGCCGGAACGCGAGCACGTGGTGCACACGGCTGCGTCCGTGAACATCCGCCAGCGCACCTTCGGCTACACCACCGAAGAGCTGAAGATCCTGCTGGGCCCGATGGCCCGCACCGGTGCCGAGCCGCTGGGCGCCATGGGCTCCGACACCCCCGTGGCCGTACTGTCCAAGCGCCCGCGCCTGCTCTTCGACTACTTCGTGCAGTCCTTCGCGCAGGTCACCAACCCGCCGCTGGACGCCATCCGTGAAGAGCTGGTCACGTCCCTGACCTGCGCCATCGGTCCCAACGGTAACCTCCTGGACACCAAGCAGGTGCGCCAGCCGCAGGTTTCGCTGCCGTTCCCGGTGATCAACAACGACCAGCTCGCTAAGATCGCCAACATCGAAGACGCCGAGGGCAACCGGGTGGCCATGAAGGTCCGCGGCCTCTACCGCCCCGAAGGCGGCGAGAACGCCCTGCGCGCCCGGCTCACGGAAATCTGCGAGCAGGTGTCCGGCGCCATCAACCGCGGCGTGCAGTACGTGGTCCTCTCCGACCGTGACTCCAACGCACAGTGGGCCCCGATCCCGTCCCTGCTGCTGGTCAGCGCCGTGCACCACCACCTGCTGCGCAGCGCCAACCGCACCAAGACCGCCCTGGTGGTCGAGGCCGGCGACGTCCGCGAGACGCACCACGTTGCAGTGCTCGTGGGCTACGGCGCGTCTGCCGTGAACCCGTACCTCGCCATGGAATCCGTCGAGCAGCTCATCGCTGCGGGCGACGTGGTGGGCGTGACCCCGCAGGACGGTGTCTACAACCTGATCAAGGGCCTCGGCAAGGGCGTCCTGAAGATCATGTCCAAGATGGGCATCTCCACCGTGGCGTCCTACACCGGCGCCCAGACGTTCGAAGCGCTGGGCCTGGGCCAGGAGCTCGTGGACGAATTCTTCGCCGGCACGCACTCCCAGCTGGGCGGCGTGGGCCTGGACGTCATCGCGGCCGAGGTTTCCGCGCGGCACCAGATGGCCTACCCGGAGGGCGGCATCGAGCAGCCACACCGTCCCCTGCTGGGCGGCGGCGAGTACCAGTGGCGCCGCGACGGCGAACCGCACCTCTTCAACCCGGAGACCGTCTTCCGGCTGCAGCACGCCACGCGTGAGCGCCGCTACGACATCTTCAAGGCCTACACCAAGGGCGTGGACGACCAGTCCGAGAACCTGATGACCCTCCGTGGTCTGCTCAAGTTCAAGGACGGCGTGCGCCCGGCCGTGCCGCTTGAGGAAGTCGAGCCGGTCTCCAGCATCGTCAAGCGCTTCTCCACGGGTGCCATGAGCTACGGCTCCATCTCCAAGGAAGCCCACGAGACCCTCGCGATCGCCATGAACCGGCTCGGCGGCAAGTCCAACACCGGTGAGGGCGGCGAGGACGTCGACCGCCTGCTGGACCCGGAGCGCCGTTCCGCCGTCAAGCAGATTGCCTCCGGCCGCTTCGGCGTCACGAGCCTCTACCTGAGCAACGCGGACGACATCCAGATCAAGATGGCCCAGGGCGCCAAGCCCGGCGAAGGCGGCCAGCTGATGGCCCAGAAGGTTTACCCCTGGGTTGCTCGGACGCGGCACTCGACCCCCGGCGTCGGACTCATCTCCCCGCCCCCGCACCACGACATCTACTCGATCGAGGACCTCGCGCAGCTCATCTACGATGCCAAGCGCGCGAACCCCTCCGCCCGGGTGCACGTCAAGCTCGTCTCCGAGGTGGGCATTGGCACAGTTGCCGCCGGCGTGACCAAGGCCAAGGCCGACGTCGTGCTTGTTTCCGGCCACGACGGCGGTACCGGCGCCTCGCCGCTGAACTCGCTCAAGCACGCCGGTGTGCCGTGGGAGCTGGGTCTCGCAGAGACCCAGCAGACCCTCATGCTCAACGGCCTGCGCGACCGCGTGGTGGTACAGGTGGACGGCCAGCTCAAGACGGGACGCGACGTCGTCATTGCCGCGCTGCTCGGCGGCGAGGAGTTCGGCTTCGCCACGGCACCGCTGGTGGTTGAGGGCTGCATCATGATGCGCGTTTGCCACCTGGACACGTGCCCGGTGGGCGTCGCCACCCAGAACCCTGAGCTGCGCGCCCGTTTCAGCGGCAAGCCGGAGTTCGTGGTGAACTTCTTCGAGTTCCTGGCCGAGGAAGTCCGCGAGATCCTCGCGGAGCTCGGTTTCCGGAGCATCGAGGAAGCGATCGGCCATGCCGAAATGCTGGACACCCAGGAGGCGATCAGCCACTGGAAGGCCGAGGGCCTGGACCTGGATCCGATCCTGCACGGCCTCGAGTTCGACGACGACGCCCCGCTGCGGAACCTGACCGGCCAGAACCACGAACTGGACAAGCACTTCGACCAGCGGCTCATCACCATGGCCGCCGAGGCGCTGACCGACCGTGCCCCGGTGAAGATCACGGTTGACGTCATCAACACGGACCGCTCGGTGGGCACCATGCTGGGCCACGTCGTGACCAAGACGTTCGGCACGGACGTGCTGGCCACGGACACCATCGACATCACACTGAACGGCACCGCCGGTCAGTCGCTGGGCGCCTTCCTGCCTGCCGGCATTACGCTGCGCCTGTACGGCGACTCCAACGACTACGTCGGCAAGGGTCTGTCCGGCGGCCGGATCATCGTCCGGCCGGACCGCTCCAACGTGTTCCAGGCCGAGCGCAACGTGGTTGCCGGCAACGTGATCGGCTACGGCGCGACGAGCGGCGAGCTGTTCCTGCGCGGCCAGGTGGGCGAACGCTTCCTGGTCCGCAACTCGGGCGCCACCGCTGTTGTCGAAGGCATCGGCGACCACGGCTGCGAGTACATGACCGGCGGCCAGACGCTGATCATCGGCCGCACCGGCCGCAACTTCGGCGCCGGCATGTCAGGCGGCACGGCCTACGTGCTGGACCTGCGGACGGAACGCGTCAACAAGCAGGCCCTCGAGTCCGGCGAGCTCCAGCTCCTCGAGCTGGACGCCGAGGACCGCGACATTGTCCACGGCCTGCTGGTCAAGCACGTGGAGGAAACCGAATCCCAGCTGGCGGCGCGTCTGCTCGACAACTTCGACGACACCGCTGCCCGCATTACCAAGGTGCTGCCGCGCGACTACGCTGCAGTGCTGCAAACCCGTCTTGACGCCATCGAAGAGGGCCTTGACCCCGATGGCGAAGAAGTTTGGTCTCGAATCCTGGAGGTGACCGGTGGCTGATCCACGCGGATTTCTGAAAGTACGTCAGCGTGAAACCCAGCCGCGCCGTCCCGTTCCCGTCCGCATCATGGACTGGAAGGAAGTTTACGAGGCCCAGGAAAAGGGTGTCCTGAAGAGCCAGGCCGGCCGCTGCATGGACTGCGGCGTGCCGTTCTGCCACCAGGGCTGCCCGCTGGGGAACCTGATTCCCGAGTGGAACGACCTCGTGTGGCGGGACAAGGGCGAGGAAGCGATTGAGCGGCTGCACGCCACCAACAACTTCCCCGAATGGACCGGCCGGCTGTGCCCCGCCCCGTGCGAGGCGTCGTGCGTGCTTGGCATCAACCAGCCAGCCGTGACCATCAAGCAGGTCGAGGTGTCCATCATCGATGAGGCCTTCGACAACGGCTGGGTCAACCCGCTGCCGCCGCACCGCCTCACCGGCAAGACGGTCGCCGTCGTCGGTTCCGGCCCTGCAGGGCTGGCGGCTGCACAGCAGCTGACCCGCGTCGGCCACACCGTGGCCGTGTACGAGCGGGACGACAAGATCGGCGGGCTGCTGCGGTACGGCATCCCCGACTTCAAGATGGAAAAAGAGCAGGTGGACCGCCGGCTCGAGCAGATGAAGGCCGAGGGCACCCGCTTCCGCACCGGCGTCGCCGTCGGTACGGATGTCACCTGGGAGCAGCTGCGCCGCCGCTACGACGCCGTGGTCATCGCCACCGGCGCCACAGTGCCGCGTGACCTGCCGATCCCGGGCCGCGACCTCGACGGCGTGCACTTCGCCATGGATTACCTGGTGCCTTCCAACCGCGTGGTGGCGGGGGAGTCCCCGGAGAACCACATCGACGCCCGCGGCAAGCACGTCGTGATCCTCGGCGGAGGCGACACCGGTGCGGACTGCATCGGCACGGCGCACCGCCACCAGGCAGCCTCGGTGACCACCCTGGCGATCGGCAAGCAGCCGCCGCTGGAGCGTGCCGGCCACCAGCCGTGGCCGACGTTCCCCACCCTCTTCGAGGTGGCCAGCGCCCACGAGGAAGGCGGTGAGCGCACATACCTTGCCTCCACCGTTGAATTTGTGGGCGAGGACGGCAAACTGACCGGCGTCAAGGTTGCGGAGACCGAATTCGTTGACGGCAAGCGCCTCCCCAAGGCGGGCACCGAGCGGATCATCCCGGCCGACCTGGTGTTCCTGTCCCTGGGCTTCACCGGCGCGGAACCGGCCGGCATCACCGAGCAGGTCAACGCAGAGTTCGACGGCCGCGGCAACGTGGCGCGCGACGGCTACTACATGACCAACACCGAGGGTGTCTTCGTGGCAGGCGACGCCGGCCGCGGACAGTCCCTGATCGTGTGGGCCATCGCCGAAGGCCGTGCCGCCGCTGCTGCCGTGGACAAGTACCTGATGGGCAGCACCATCCTTCCTGCACCTGTGGCTCCGACGGACCGCGCCATCGCCGTCCTGTAACGCGCCTTCCTTCGTGGCGGCCGACCCGGGGAATTCATCTCCGCGACAACTTAACCAATGCAAGTGACAAATAGGGTAGGTATATGAGACGCGCAAAGATTGTGGCCACCTTCGGACCGGCCATTGCCAGCTACGAAAACACCCTCGCGGTGCTGGAAGCCGGCGTTGATGTAGCCCGCATGAACATGAGCCACGGCGACTACTCCGTGCACGACAACACCTATGAGAACGTCCGCAAGGCAGCGTCCGACCTGGGCAAGGCCGTGGCGATCATGGCCGACCTGCAGGGCCCCAAGATCCGCCTGGGCCGCTTTGTTGACGGTCCGCACCAGCTGGCCGTGGGGGACATCTTCACGATCACCACTGAAGACGTGCCCGGCACCAAGGAGATCTGCTCCACCACCCTCAAGAGCCTCACCGAGGACGTCAACCCGGGCGACGCCCTGCTGATCGACGACGGCAAGGTGGCGCTGCGCGCCATCGAGGTGGACGACGTGAAGGTTGTCGCCAAGGTGACCGTGGGCGGGTTTGTGTCCAACAACAAGGGCATTAACCTCCCAGGTGTCGCCGTCAACGTCCCCGCGCTGAGCGAAAAGGACGAGGACGACCTGCGCTGGGCCATCCGCCGCGGCGTGGACCTCGTTGCCCTGTCCTTCGTCCGTGACGCTGCCGACATCAAGCGCGTCCACGAGATCATGGACGAAGAAGGCCGCCGGGTTCCGGTGATCGCCAAGATTGAGAAGCCGCAGGCCGTGGAGCAGCTCCACGAGATCATCGACGCATTCGACGCGATCATGGTGGCCCGTGGCGACCTCGGCGTGGAGCTTCCGCTGGAGGAAGTGCCGATCGTGCAGAAGCGCGCCATTGAACTGGCACGCCGCTGGGCGAAGCCGGTCATCGTGGCCACGCAGGTGCTGGAATCGATGATCGACAACCCGCGACCGACCCGTGCAGAGGCTTCCGACTGTGCCAACGCGGTGCTCGACGGCGCCGACGCGGTCATGCTGTCCGGTGAGACCAGCGTGGGCAAGTACCCGATCGAGACGGTCAAGACCATGGCCCGGATCATCGAGTCCACCGAGGAGCACGGCCTGGAGCGCGTCCCCCCGCTGGGAACCAAGCCCAAGACCCGTGGTGGCGCTATCACGCGTGCCGCCGTCGAAATCGCCGACCAGCTGGACGCCAAGTACATCTGTACGTTCACGCAGTCCGGTGACTCGGCACGCCGCCTGTCCCGCCTCCGCCCGATCAAGCCGGTCTTCGCGTTCACCCCGGTGGAGCACGTGTGGAACCAGCTGGCGCTGACCTGGGGTATCCAGCCGCAGCTGGTGGCCATGGTGGGCCACACGGATGAAATGACCGCACAGGTGGACCAGAGCCTATTGGACATGAACTTGGTGGAAGACGGCGATCTCGTGGTCATCGCTGCCGGTTCCCCTCCCGGAAAGGCGGGTTCGACCAATTCGCTGAAGGTCCACAAGGTGGGCGACCTCGCCGACACGTCCCGCACGGGCGAGGCCGCCGAGAAGAAGGAAAAGCTCGGCCCGTGGCCGGAAAAGAAGAAGAAGAACAAGGCTCCGGTCCCTCCTGTTGAGTAGGCCGGCCTGAAGGGGACCCCTGTCACCGTTGGTGGCGGGGGTCCTTTCTTTTGTTTTTCGTGGCCTCCGTGGCACGAAGAAGGACCCCGGCGCTTTGCCGGGGTCCTTCTTCGTTTTGCTGCTTTTTGGCGCTAGTTGACCTGGTTGATGATGGTCTCGGCCACTTCGCGCATGCTGAGGCGGCGGTCCATCGAGGTCTTCTGGATCCAGCGGAAGGCTTCAGGCTCCGTCAGGCCCATCTTGGTGGTCAGCAGGCTCTTGGCGCGTTCCACGAGCTTGCGGGTGGCGAACTGCTCCTGCAGGTCGGTGACCTCGGCTTCGAGGGCCTTGATCTCCTCGTGGCGGGACAGCGCGATCTCCAGGGCGGGGATCAGGTCGGCCGGGGTGAACGGCTTCACCACGTAGGCCATGGCGCCGGCGTCGCGGGCGCGCTCCACGAGTTCCTTCTGGCTGAAGGCCGTCAGCAGGACCACGGGGGCGATGCGTGCCTTGACGATCTTCTCGGCCGCGGAGATGCCGTCCATGACGGGCATCTTGACGTCCATGAGGACCAGGTCCGGCTTGAGCTCTTCGGCCAGCTGCACGGCCTTCTCGCCGTTATCGGCCTCGCCGATGACGTCGTAGCCTTCGCCCCGCAGGATTTCGATGATGTCCAGGCGGATGAGGGTTTCGTCTTCGGCCACGACGACGCGGCGCGCCGGCTGGGACGTTTTGTTTGACTCCGTCGGTTCTGACACGGGATCTCCTTGAAAAGGTACGGCGGGACTATGACTATCTTAGTTGGGCCCCGCGCTTGTACTTGGATCGGCATGGCTTGTTGCGACGGCGGTGGCGCGATTCTGGGTTTTAGCCTATCTGCATGTAGAGTAAATCCGCGCACTGGTAGTGGCTGCGTTGCTCACACTTTGCTGTGAGCCTACGATTGTTACTCCGTGTACTCCGCGCCCGAGTGGCGGAATTGGCAGACGCGCCGCACTCAAAATGCGGTATCGAAAGGTGTGTGGGTTCGAGTCCCACCTCGGGCACAGTGTTTTCGCAGGTCAGGGGCCTATTGGCCCGGAGGGCGTGCACAAAAGCTCGTTTTCCGTGCACACCAGGCCTAAAATTTTGCCCATGGCCAGCATTTGGGAGCGCAAAAAAGCGGACGGATCGACCTCGTTCACAGTCCGCTGGCGCAACCCGAAAACGAAGAAGCAAGAAGGAATCACCTTCTCCACCGCCGCCGAAGCCCAAACGCTTAAACGGCTCCTGGACGCGAACGATCAATCGTTCGAAATCGCGCAGCACGCGATGGTCAAGAATCAGACGAAGGCCCCAACTGTCGCGGCCGTGATTCAGGAGCACATCGATCTGCTGGTGCGGCCGTCCGTAGGGACGGTCCACACGTAGCAAACGATGCTGAAGCTGCATATCGCCGACGTCATAGGGCACAGCCCCGTCGACAAGCTTGATTATCGGCACGTGACCCACTGGATCAAGTCGATGCAGGCTAAGGGCAGGTCGCCCAAGACGATCAAGAACAACCATGCCCTGATCTATGGCGCCATGGAGACGGCCGTTATGCTGCGCTACCGGAAGGACAACCCGTGCCAGCGTGTTCAGCTTCCGTCCAGTGAGAAGGCGGAGGACGAGGCCCGGTTCCTGACGCATGCTGAATTCGGGCTCATCCTCGAGTGCATGGGGGAGCGGTACAAGGCATTTACAGAGTTCCTGGTTATGACTGGGCTCCGCTTTGGAGAGGCGACTGCCGTCACTGTGGCGGACGTGGATCTCTTGTCCAAGCCGGCGACGATCCGGATCAACAAGGCGTGGAAACGCGGCACTAATTCCGAGTACTACATCGGCGCGACCAAGACGGGTGCCGGGAAGCGGACGGTATCGCTCAACCCCCACCTGGTGGACATCCTCGTCCCGCTGGTGGCCAGCCGCCCCGGGACCGACCTGCTTTTCACGACCCCCAAGGGTGAGCGGATTATTCACAAGCTCTACTGGCATCACTACTGGGTTCCCGCAGTGGAGACCGCCCAAGCCCGCGGGCTGACCAAGTCGCCGCGTATTCACGATCTGCGCCATACCCATGCGTCCTGGCTGATCCAGGACGGCGTATCCCTGTTCACCGTGTCCAGGCGCCTGGGGCACGCATCTACGCGTACGACGGAGCAGGTCTACGGACACCTAATGCCGCAAGCCCTTCAGGATGCCGCGGACGCCGTCGAGCGCTCCGCTGCTGTCTGGCGCAGCTGACTAGGATCGTCTCGCAGCTACGAGGATTTCTGGCGTGCCTGGGCCCGGCTCCCAATCACCCGGACGGATGACGGTGCCTGAGCTGTGCGTCGGACTTCGCGCAGCTGGGCAATCTCTTTCAGGTGGACCGAGGTAAACACGATCTTTCCCTTGCCCCAGACGGAGTGCGGGAAGTCGCCCTTGGCGGCCCCGTCGCGGAGCCAGGCCTCGGAACACTTGAGGACTGAAGCAGCCTCGGCAGGTTCGAAGAATTCGAGTTTCATGCTGCTTCGGTCCCTTCGTCGATGGCGGCCTTGCCCCCGTTTGATCCAGCACTAGCTCATGGAATCAGCACTCGCTGGCTGCATGACCGGATTGTCGTCGGGAGGGTTTGCTTGCGGTCCCTAGGCGCCATGAGGTGCGACCATGTTCCTCGGGCATGGGGCCCGCTGTTCATAGTCCAGGGTTCGAGATCTATTCCTCGGCGTGCAGGGCGAGCCAGGCGACAAAGTCGCTGCGGTTGATTCGAAGGTGCCGGCCGATTCGATAGGCCCGCGGCCCGACGTGCTTGGCACGCCACTGGTAGAAAGTCTGTTCAGGGATCTGTAGCTGCGCGCAGATTTCCTTGGGAGTCAGCCATGTTTCATCCGTGGCTTCGGTGTTGTGACTGCGTTCTGGAAGTGAGGTCATATGGGTCTCCGTCGTGCTTGCCAGCACGATGGCCAGCTCGGTTCCTGGTTCATGGGGGAAGAGCCCACGGGCGGCATGACGGTGCCGGTGAAGCTTTCTGCGAGGGCTTCAACCTGCCGCTGGACTTGCTCGGGCAAAGCGTCGAACTGACTGGCGGAGTGCTGCACCAGACCGGCTCGCCGCAGAAGCAACAGTTGTCGGCGAATCGTGGATGGAGACGCACGAAGCCCTGTGCCGATCTGACCGCAGGTTGATGGCCCGTTCCGCAGTAGGAAACGGATAATTTGGCTTCGCGTTCGGTTCATCAGGATGTTCGACATGGAGAGACCACAACCCAAGAATGTGCGGGACCTGCTGCTGTAGACGGGTCTACAGCAGCAGGTTACTCTCGGCACGATCATGTTGGAAGAGGCGCGCCGTGGAAATGATCTCGAGCAGAATCGGATAGTCGGGCGGCGGCGAGCCTCCTGACGGTGAGGGGCTCGACATGCAGGACCATCCGCAAATCACAGCCTTCTTGGAGGCGGCCACAATCCTCCACGCTGATCGCTACTGGCACTGCGGTTCACGTGGAGAGCAGGTGGAGCTGCTGCGGGCGCTGAGGGACGTCCTTACAGAAGTTTGCTTCCAGCTGGATGTTCACGGCGTGCTGCCGCAGGCTGTTCTACAGATTTGCCAGGATCTGGCTGGTCCGGGAATCCGCGACGTGCCAGCCGCGCCGTCGGCCGGCTTCGTGCTGGTGTCTTACCTGGATGCCCGGATCGAGCAGTTGATTGCCGACTCGAACGACTCAGGGAATACTGGGGCGGAGGGGAGCCGCGGGTACTGACAGGCGCCGCCGGTCCCGCATGCTGATCGAGGAGGGCCAATGTGGGGTGCCGAGTCTGGGCGTGGTGATGCACTGTCCCCGCAGGCCCAGCTGGCACGTCGGCTGAATCTGCTACTCGATGCTGCGGTTGCCGAACGGGGCAAGCCCTTGACGTTCAGGGAAGTTCAGGCCGAGCTCGCGGATAGGGGCATCAAGTTGTCCCGTGCACGCTGGTTTTACATGAAAGAGGGAACAGGCCGCCTGGTCAGGGACCCGGCTTTGCTCGCGGGGTTGTGCAGCATCTTCAAGGTCGACCCCTCGTATCTGCTCGGGAACGACACCGAGCTGCCCGAGCGCATTGATTCGCAGCTCGAATTCGTTAAGTCTCTGAGGGCGGCTCGAGTGAAGTCCTTCGCCGCCCGGACCCTGGGGGACGTGTCGCCTGAGACGTTGAGGGCCATCTCTGAATATCTGAACAAGGACATTGGGCGGCATCCCGAGGTCGAGCAAGCTGCCGCTAGTCCTCCAGAAGATACTCAAGGTGGGCAGCCAGAAGTTCCCTGATCCGTGCTGGGCTTGCTGAATATCGGGGTGACCTGCCGTGCCGTCTTCCAGGTTCTACGTCGACTACAACGGCGCCAGCTTCCTCAAGCGCAAGCAGGTGCTTCGCAACGCTCG
This sequence comes from Arthrobacter sp. NPDC058097, assembly GCF_042884885.1. Classification (NCBI taxonomy): domain Bacteria; kingdom Bacillati; phylum Actinomycetota; class Actinomycetes; order Micrococcales; family Micrococcaceae; genus Arthrobacter; species Arthrobacter sp. NPDC058097. The sequence continues at coordinate 96,329 of NZ_JBHVSZ010000006.1, read as the reverse complement.
GCTCGCCGGCGCTGACCGCCGCCACGATATCCCCTCTGGTTGCCGGGCCATGCGCTGAAAGATAGCGCAGGATCTCATTCCGTGCTCTGTTGCCGAACGTGGCCACGGCAGCTTCGACGTCGGCGGACCAGGCGTCGTCGTGAGGCTGCGTAATCCTAGGCATAGGACCATTCTTGTCGAAGGCCGCTGGAAAAGTAAGTCTCGCAGTCTTGACGATACTTTAGTTATCTTTGACAATAGTTTCCGTAGTCTCTTTGTAGTCGTGGTTGGTCCTGATTATTTGCCACCACACCGGAGGCGCCGGACTCGCCGGGCGCCGGAACTTATTGGATCGTCTACGCAAAGCGGTGAAGACCATGCGAGTCGAAACCAGGGCAGATCAAGCCCGGCAAGATCACGAAATCAAGATTGACGTCGATGTTTCCCTGCGCAGGGCCCCAGAAGCCGCTGCAGCTGCGATCCCGGTGGATCAGATAATGGTCGCCGTTGAAAGCGTGCGTGGATATGTCGTTTCGCACCTAGGTCGCATAGGCCGGGCCTCCGACGCGGACGACGTACTGCAAGACATTAGAGTCGCCGTGTGGGACGGAGTAGCGCGGGGCCGCTATCGCCCACTCCCCGGCGTTCCCTTCGGCGCATGGGTCCAGGGAATCTGCACGAACGTGTGCGCCGCTCACATCCGCTGGGAGATGAGCCATAAGACCTACCCACTACTCGGTGATCCTGCGGCCTGCAACGGAACGGCGTCCCTGGACGCTGCCGTGCTCCTTGGCATGGACCGAGCTGGGGGTCGCAGTTGCGAGAAAATCATCGACCAGGAGTGGGCGCGAACGATTATTGAACTGACCCGCACTAGCGTGTCAGCGAGAGATTGGGAACTCGCCCTCGCCAGCCTTGGTGGACCACGCCGATACGGTCCGCCGTCGCCGCAAGATCGCCGACGGTGGCATGCGGCCACCGTCGTGCGCCAGACGGCCCGGACCGTTGAAAAGGCCCTCGAGGTTGAGCCGGAGGCGGTCTGCAACATTGGCGAGCTTTGCGAGCAGGCGGCAGCGTGCCTGCCCACAGTGGTGCTCCGCCGAACTGCCGCCGCCATTGTCCGCCCGGGGGTGCGTGGACCAGCACGAACCACGGCTTTGGCAGCAGTGGCCGCGGAGCTTGGCGTGACTGAGCGCTATGTGGCAGTTCAGATAGGTTTCGCACGCCGGCTGTATCAGGCCGCCTGGAGAATCATCCGGGCTGGGATGCAAGGCGTTGCCTGATCATGTCCAGGGCCGGTCATCTTGCCATGAGTAGGTGAGGAGGCAGGAATGTGGTTATCGCAGATCAGGTCGCTCCCCGGACCAGGCAGGCGTCGATGGTGGTTTATTGTCATCACAGTCATGTCCCTGACCACGGTCATCTTCGTTCTTTCGCGTCCTATGGAGGCGCCTGTAACCCAGCCTGCCCCTTCGTCTCCGACGGTGGCGGCATCCCCGGAACCGACGAAACCCCTGCAGGCGGAGGCGCCAGCGACGGAGCCTTCCATCACGAGCAGCGCAATGCCGGAAAAACCCCGAACTGTCGACTATCGCAAGCTAGCCTCGGCGGCCGCGAAGGCGATCTATACATGGGATACGCGGGCGGCATCCTACTCTGAGGTCTACTCCAGGCTTCGCAGCTGGTGGAACGTACTGCCGGACGGATCCAACCCACTTGCGGTATTTGTGCAGGAGTTCGAATCGACTGGGATCAATGCTGGGAGCTATGCCTCTTTGGCTGGGCAGCAGGCGCGCCGTAGTGCGGTCGTGCAGTTTCTTCGCTGCGACGTTGAGCTGGCCAAAGTACGGGAGCGACCAGCACCGTGGGCCGGACTGCACGTGTGCACCGTTTCCCTACGGATCCTGGACCAAACGAGCTCTTCCCGCAACGTGTACACGGCGCCAGTGAGCGTCATGATGAACTGTCCGCCGGCTGAAACAGCTCCCGTCGATCACTGCCTGATGGTCGGCTTCTACGCTGCTGCGAGCAGGATCGTCTACTGATGTCGGCGGCAGCCTTGCTTGCGTCCCTGGTCAAGCGCCGTGTGATTCTGCGGACCGCGGTGGCCGCAGCTACAACCCTTGTTATGGTGGGTGCTGTTGCGTTTTCGGCCTGCGTGGTGGTGCTCGGCATGGGCAGTGTTAGTGCGGAGTTCGCCTGCCCGCCGGAGGCGACGAGTGACGGACTGGCCACCGCAGACCCCAATCCTGTGAACATTGATCCTGGCAGCCTCGCTCCAGCCGGACTGACTGCCCGGCAAGCTGCCGTTGCTCAGGGGTATATATCCGTCGGAAAACAGTTGGGGGTGCCTCGAGACGGCCAGATCGTTGCGATCATGATGGCACTGCAGGAATCGAGCCTTAGAGTCCTGGCCAACTCGAACGTTCCTGCGTCGCTTCGCTTCCCGCATGACGGCGTCGGCAGCGACCACGATTCCCTTGGCACCGCCCAGCAGCGTCCGGCAGCCGGCTGGGGGAGCGTCGAGCAGCTGATGGATCCCACGTACAACGTGCGAGCGTTCTATGGCGGCCCGGCTGGACCCAACCGCGGCAGCCCTCGCGGGTTGCTGGACATTCCAGGCTGGCAGTTCATGAGCAAAGGCCAAGCTGCACAGGCCGTCCAGGTTTCGGCGTTTCCCGAACTGTATGCCAGGTGGGAGCGCGAGGCCTCTGCCATCGTCGATGCGCTCGCCGGCGGTGTAGCGGCAAGTAGCTGTATCGAGTCACCCGATGCCTCCATACCGGTCCTCCAGCACGCGAATCTTAGTCAGATCCGAAAAGACATCCTGCGGTTCACTCAAGCAGGGCTGGGCGGCAAATACGTCTGGGGCGGGACGGCGTTCAAAGCATGGGACTGTTCGGGATATGTCCAATGGATCTACAGGCAGGCAGGAATCAATTTGCCGCGAGTAGAGCAGTGGAGGGTGGGCGTGAGGACTCGCATCCCACAGCCGGGTGACTTGGTCGTCCAGAACGCGCAGGGGCCGAACAACTGGGGGCACGTAGGCATCTACGCCGGCGACGGCAAGATGTACAGCGCGCTCAATCCTGCGGTCGGCACATTGCTGCACCCGGTCGCTTGGAATTCGGATACTGCATACTTCGATCTGCTGACGTGACTTCCGCTGCGAATATCCGCCTGGCAAGGTCGGGGTGCCCGGGCCTCGCCGCCCCCGTACACGGTGTCCCCAGATAGGACGGCAATTCTGGAAATGTCACGCTCCAAAGTCAATGAAGCATGACTCTGGTCTGCCTGCCGATAGGCTGGCCAATGTGTTTGTTTCAGATTTTCATCCCAGCTTCACGAACAAGCCGAGTGACGATGACATACTTTGGCGCTACATGGATCTTGCTCGGTTCCTCTCTTTATTAGAGGACGAGGCCATATATTTTGCCCGCGCCGACCAGATGAGTGACAAGTGGGAGGGGTCCTATAGCCAGGCCAACGTGGAGATGCGCCCTGGGCTCTACGGCGAGTTGTTTGAAAGTATGAATCGCCAGTATCCGATCATGCACGAGTCGGGACTTAGGACAACTCATATCAATTGTTGGCACGAGTCTCCGGTAGAGTCTGCTGCGATGTGGGACATCTATCAGCGTGAGGGGCGGGGGGTAGCCCTCAAGACAACGTGGTCCAATTTGATCGCGAGCATCGCTTCTGATCGGAGCATCTTCGGAGGCCGCGTCAACTACGTCGACTACAAAACACACTTCATCCCGGAGGGTAATTTCTTTGATCGGTTCATGCATAAGCGATTGAGCTTTGCTCATGAGCACGAGGTCCGTCTAATAATGATGACGGGGCGAAGCATCCCGCACCCCACGGAAGACCATAGCGCCATCTCGCTTGGCCCCGAGCCTCCTGTGATTCCCATCTCCGTTGATCTCGAGCAGTTGATTCAGGCCGTTCACGTCGCTCCGGATGCTCCTGAGTGGGTCAGCGATCTAATTCGTAAGGTGTGCAAGAGGTATGGTCACAAATTTGCCGTTCAGCAATCCGACTTGGCAAGCGACCCCATCGTCTGATTCTCGGCTCGATATTCTGCTTCATACTTCACCATGTGGGTGCACCTTTGAAGGGCATGCCTCTAGGTAGACGACGAGAGAGTCTTCACTGACGCCACCGACACAAATGGGCGGCGACGCACTTGTCAGAGCCGGCTGCTGCCCTTCCACTCTTCCGGCGTCACGCGCTTGATGCTTGACGAGTGTGCCCAACCTATGTGGTATTTGCCGGACGGATCTAGCCATTCAATCAGGCCGTAGGTGTGGGTCCAGGCCACGGCTTTACCGTAGATGCCGGTCACGTAGACGAGGGGGCGACCATATTTCGGGAAGTCGCGGACGGGAGCTGGATCGTCTATCGGCCGGGTCTTGTCGGCGTCCATACGAGCCAACATGCGTTCCATATCGTCCGGAGAGCCTGACTTGATCACCACACAATGATAGAACATATATTCGAATGAGTCTCGCCGGATTCGAGTTGACCATCAGGCGAAAGAAGTGCCTCACCTGCATATGACGACCCTTCTTTCTTGGCTATCCCAACTACAGGAATCTGAGTACCAGTGCAGCGAAGACGATGCAGACGCCACCCCCGCAACCAGCAAACATGGACAGCTGAACCCAACGATGCTTCTGCCAGGCGATCTCAGCCATGATCACGATCTGCCGGCTGATTACTGGGAGGATGTCGCCCTCCTTGAGCGTCGTGGCTAGATTCTCTGGCTCCCAATGCTGAGCATGGCCGAAGAAGATGTAGTTGTCTGGTGCCTTGCTCTTCACCAGGTCTGACTTGAGCCGGGGGATAACCACGGCGACTGCGAACACTGCTCCGACCAAGATAAGCGTCAAGCCGATTCCGTAGAACCAAGCGGCAGCCGGATCATTAAGGTCACCAAAAATCCGCCCTTGTGCGCTGAGGGCAACGGTTGAGACGATCGCCGCTGATTCAAGAGCGAACGCAAAGGACGCCTTGGCATCAACCTTGCCGGTCCAATCAACCTGAGCCGCGTGAATCTTCCACGCATTGTCGATAGCTTCCTTGTCCTCCATTCAGACTCCCCAGTTGGCTGAGGAGCGGAACAAGACTTCCTGGCGTCCACTGGGAGTGCGGGAATACTGCTTTGTCCAAAGCCGTGTGCCGTCAGCCATGAAGGCGACATTGTTGGACATGGCCTCATAGACTGCCTGGGTGATGGCCAGATCATAAGAGTCACGGATCTCGCTGAGTTTGGCCGCCTGGTTCGGTGCCTGACCAATGGAAATCAGGTCGTTGTTGTCGCGGACGCCGCCGCGAACAATTAGCGCCTCTCCGGTATCAATACCGATGCCGTGACTGATGTTGCAGAAGTCCTCCCCGTCACTCCAGGTGGCCTTGATCTTTGGCCGCAAGACTTCATAAACTGCCCAGTTGATCGCGAGAGCAGCGCGAACCGCTTGAGTTTCTTTGTCTGCTCCCATGAAGATCGCCATGACGCGGTCGCCATCGAAGCTGCGGATCTCTCCTCCAAAGTTGCGGAGGATGCGGGAGGCCGTGTTGATGTATGCGCGGATGATCTTCCCCGTGGTTTCCTTCTTTAGCGAGCTCGCCATCCTAGATGATCCGGCGAGGTCGGCGTACAGATAAGTAGCATCAACGAGCCGACCGCCGTTCTTCATTACGATGTCATCCGTCTCAGGTACCTTGGTTCCGTTAGTGATGTTCCAAGGCGCACCGAGGATCTCGGAGACGGACGTCTCGATGGATGGGTACATTCAACTTCCTGTTCTTGTTCTGCGATCAGTGCGGCACGTTAGAGCGTGCGCCGCCAACCACTTTGCCGAACGCTAACTACGTGAGGCCCCAGGACAATGTTCTTTGCCTCGCCCCACATGTGCCTGCGTGGAGTCCCGCCATACTTCTGAGGATCAGAGAGCCTGTCGTACACGCGCGTGCTGATCGTGATAGGTCCGGCTTCCGTTCCTCTCAATCCGCTCAACTTGGCTGCGATGTTGGGTGCTACGCCGATGGATATTAGATCATTGTGATTATGTTGCCCGGCTCGATTATGGACGCCCCCGCGAGCAATGAAAGCTGCACCACTGTCGATGCCGATGCCATGGCTGACCACCCATGGGGTACTCTTCGAAACCTCCAGCCGTCGCTTGACGATGGGGTTCAGCACATTCGCAACCATGTGGTTGATCTTCAGCGCAGCGTCGACGGCGTTGTTGTTCTTGGTGGCACCGATGAAGATACCCATCACTCTGTCGCCGTCGAAACTCTTTATGCTTCCGCCAGTCTCGCGGATGATCTCCGATGCACCTGCCAGATACATTCGAACCACACGGGCGGCGAAGTCAGGAAGGTATCGCTTCTGCAGGAGCGTGGCCTCCGCCAAGTCAGCGTAGAGATAGGCAGCGTCCAGCTTGACGGCGCCATTCTTCAAAGCCACGTCCTCCGTCTTTGGAACGACCTGACCATCGCGAACAACCCAAGCGGCGGTCATCAGATCTTTCAGTCGGCCCTCAACCTTTTCCCCAAAAACAGACATAATTCCCCTTTGCTGACTTGACTTTCCAACCTTACTGACCGGCACTGACAATTTCGCGCCTCGCTGGGAGTGTCTGTCTGCCCTCATACACTTGTGACATGCCGCCGAAGATCCGAGCTTCGATAAGACCTCACTCTCGAGGGAAGTTCAAGAAGCCCTCGCCCGCTGACTCGGCGGAGCAGTTGAAGCTCGTACATGCGGAAGTGGACCGCCAACGCGCCACAGTCCTTCAGCGGACCAGCAATATGCATACGCGTGCGGCAATCCTCGTCACCGCTTCGGGAGTGTTCAGTACGGTCCAGGCCAACAACTGGGTAACCGGCTGGCAATGCGTGAGCATCACCCTGTCCGTAGTTGCTGCAGTTATCGGTCTATGGGCGATGCGTCCCTCACCTGGCATCGACGCAAACGCCACGCTCGCCTTCCAGGAACGACTAGAGGCTGATCCCTGGAGCACTGAGTACAGCATCGTCAGGGATAGTATGGAGGGTCTGTCTGATGACCTTGGTCGGATAGAGCGCGCCGCCAAATTGATCGTCGCTGGCTATGGGATACTTGCGCTAGCTTGGGTGGCAATGCCCATAACTGTCGGACTTATGCAGGCAAGAGTCATTTAGGAAGAAGACTGTGGCGAATAACGACAACCCGAGGAGCCAGCCTCGCGTTCAGATCCCCTCAACGACTGTACGCGTGCAAAAGGGTGGGACGTTCAGTGAGAGCGCCAAGCCTAAACCGCCCCAAGCGCCAACGCCTAAAACCAAGTAGTGGAGCAAAGGCTCTCGTCATATGGGCGGGGGCCTTGCTCTTTTGATTTCTGGTTATTGTGCGTAAACAAAGGGACATAGGACACTATCGGCCCCTAGTTCCGCCGCTCCGCCGGCGCGGCCCTTGACCACGCGGTTCCAGCTGTTCCGGGCGGCCAACCAGCCCCTACAGGTCGAGCTTCCAAGGAAGGGTGTGGTAGCGCCTACAGGCTTGATGCGGCGCCTCCACTCTGCCCGCATGTCCGGCGCTATAGGGTCGCTGGGCTCCATCATGGCTGCTGCATCCGGCAACTTCAGCCCGCTTCAGGTACAAAAATCTACCGAGTTAGCTGGTGAGTTCAGTAGAACCTTGGGCACAACCTGCGCCAGGGTCGGTGTCGGATCCTCGACAGTCCAAAGGGGAGAGTCCAAAAGGTCTGGGCACCTAATCGCATCTAGTCATGTTGCGCGGCTCCACCACCTCCATGAAGACGTGAGCCAATCTGCTCATCCCATGGAAGTCGACAGACGGAGCGCGCAATGTTTCTCGCAGCGGTGGATCCCGGCATCACCCCAAACGCTGATTTTCCCTTTCTTGAGTCGCTCAAACAGATCGGCGGCGGCATTCTGGTTGGAGCCTTCGTCGTCATCGCGATCGTGGCCATCATTGGAGCAGCCATGCTCCTGGCCGGCAAGTTGAGCCAGTCCTCCCGATTGGCTGCCGGCGGCGGCATGATATTGCTCTGGACCGGACCTGTGGCCGCCATCCTGGGAGGTATCAACGGCTACATTCTTTGGTCCCAGACGGCGTTCCCGCTCGGGTTTTAGGCCCAGTCGGTCATGCCGGTTGAGTGCGATCTGAACGGCTGGCGGCCACCTGGCTGCGGTCTCGTCTCGCAGGCGAACGACGGTGTCCAGAGTTCCATCACGGCGTTCTTTGCCGACATTCTCGAGAACGTCGCCTCCTGGATCTGGTCCTTCATCACCGGCGCGTTTGGCGCCTCTGACATCGACGACTCCCAGTGGGACTCCGTCAAGGGCCTGACCAACTGGTGGGTCGTCGTCATGATGACCCCGCTCGTCATTGCGATGATCCTCCAGTTGCTGTCAGGCCTAATCAGCCAGCAGCCTCGTCGTCTGATCCGGGCCTTGGTTGGCGGGGCCGTCGCGGTTCCCATGGTGGCCGGCGCTGTTTACCTGGTCCGGGAACTCGCCAAAGTCGGGGATTCTGCTGCCACGGCCCTCTTGGACTCCCTGGCGACGGACCCCTTCGTACTATTCATGCGGCTCTTCGGCTTCGAGAAAGCTCCGGCCGACTCGGGCAGAGAGTGGAACGTTGTCTCGTTGGCCCCCGGGACAAGTGGGGGCGCCGGGGGTGCCGTGGTCGTGACGGCGATGGCCGTTATCGTTGTCTGGATTCTGGCGTTCATCCTGATGTGTTCGATGATTTTCCGGTCCTTCGCCCTCATCCTGCTCGCCGCCGTAGCTCCCGTGGCTCTCATGCTGATGCCCTGGGAGAAGACGCAATCGTGGGCGCGGCGGTGGGGCGAGATTGTGGTGGCGTTGCTCATTGCCAAGCCGCTCGCCGCGACGGTGCTAGCCGTGGCCATCAAGCTTTTTGCCGAATCAAAGTCTTTCGCCGGACTTGCCGCTGGCGTCGTTGGCATGGCCCTGGCCTGCGGCGCACCGCTAATGGCTCTGCGCCTCGTGAGTTTCGCTGGTGGCGAGTTGGCAGCTGCTGCGCAAACTGCTGGTGGCGGCCACGTCCTTTCCCGAAGCTCCGGTTTTGCTGCCCGGCAGATCAGCCGCCAAACAGGCGGTCGCTTCACCCTGGCTGCCTTGGCCAGCCGCTCGGCCATAACCCGGCCGGTTCCGAGCCGGCCGCAGTTTCCCACCCGGGCGCTGCCGCCAAGAGTGCCGCTGCCCGGACAACTGATGGGCGCTACCCCGTCCCGCACTTCCGGCGGGAACACCTCGGCTCTGATGCTCGACGGCGATACGTCGCCTCACGGTGCATCGTTTCCGCTAGCGCGAACCGGGGTTAGTGAGCCGGGCTGGAGCCCGGAACGGTCCGGCAATGGAACGCCGGCTAGTGCCATAAGGGAATCTCCGCAGTCCCCGGCTTCGAAGGCCCCTGTCGCCGCCGCTGCCTCCCCAGAGGCGGCTGCGCCGCCTTCTCCCATCCGCCCCCAAACCACGGCCAAGCCTCCGATTGACAGTGATACCCATGTCTGAAAACTCTCGAACTCTTGAACCCGTCAAGTTCCCCCGGTACGAGCGCCGAGGCCTGTTCATGGGGCTGAAGTGGTACCAATTGCTCCTGCTCGCCGCCGGTGTTCTCGTGGGCAGTGTGGCTTCGGCAGTGCGCGGACCCCTAGGCCTTTTCACGTCCGGGCCGCTATGGCTTGTTCTGATACTTCTCGGATTGCTGCAGTACTCACGGATTCCCTACCCAGTGTGGATCAGCCATGCCGTGCTTTTCTTCTACAGGTTGGCCACAAAACAGACCCGCTACCTGATGCGGCCGGAGCGGCCTGTCCTTGCTGGGCGGCTCGCGCTTCCGGGCGGGCTGGGGAACCTGGAGCTGCGCCGGGCTTCCCGCGGTGAGTCGTTCATTGTGGACTCCCGCGGCAAGGAAGCGATAGCCGTTCTGCGCTGCAGCACCAAGTCTTTCGCACTCATGGACGGTGACGATAAAGCCTGGGCGGTGCAGGCGTGGTCCAGGGTACAGGCGGGACTGGCGCAGCGGGGCTGCGTGGCCAGGATCGCCGTTCAGGACTACACGGTCCCGTATCCCTCCACGGCCCTTCGTGACTTCTACGAAGGCACAGTCCGCCGGCAATCCGGTAACTCCGATGAACGCACCTGGGGCGAACGCTCTTACGAAGATCTGATCGCTGCGGCTGGCTCCGCCATGAGTCATGAGCTGTTGCTAACGATTGTTGTGGACACTGCCAAGGCCCGACGTCGGATACGGGAGGCAGGCGGGGGAATACTCGGCGTCGAACGGGTACTGCGGCTGGAAGTAGAGGCGATGACTACCGCCTTGGGAACACACAGCGTCAGCGTCGAAGAGTGGCTGCCGGAGGCAGGCCTCCTCGATGTTGTTCGTGGTGCCTTCGATCCAGCATCTGCAGCAACCACGAACAGGCAACAAGCCGGCGGACTAACGGAACCGGAGGGGCAGAACGAGCCGGAGCCCACGGCTTACAGCGTCCTCGCTGCGCCCATGGCGGTCGAGGAGCACTGGACGTATGTGCGGACGGACACAGGCTTTCACCAAACCTTCTGGACAGCCGAATGGCCTCGTCAGAAGGTCTTTCCCGGCTTTCTCCACCCCCTCATCTACGTTGGTGAATTCCGCCATACGGTGACCGAAGTGATCCGGACTGTGCCGACAACCGAAGCGCTCCGCGACATCCGTTCCGCCCAGGAAGCCCATGAGACCCGGCGGCGAATCAACACGCGCTTCGACAGACCACTTACCCGCGAGCAGAAGGCAGAGGAGGAAGAAGTCGCACAGCGCGAAGAAGAGATCGTCGCGGGCCACGGGGATGTGCGGCCAGCGGCATACGTGACGATCACGGGTGCGACAATTGAAGATCTCGCGCGGTACAGGCAAGAGTTGGAGTCGGCCGCCGCGGGAGCCTTCGTTGAATTGCGGCTCTTGGCTGGCCAGCAGTGGGCAGCGTTCGTGGCCGGGGCGCTCCCGTTCGGGCGGGGTCTACGATGAAGCGCGCAACGCAGGCTGTTCAGTACATGCCGTCGGGCGCGAAGCGGCAGAAGGGACCGCGGCTAAAGGACGCCAACGCAAGTCAGGTCTCCGGATCCCCGATTCAGAACCTCTGTGAGAAGCTTGGCGCCCGGCTGGACAGGACGGAGCGCGGCGGCGACTGGGGGAGCCGGGAACCGAACTCCCTCCACGGTCCACATCGCCTGCGCCCGGCACCACACCGCGCCTCCACAATGACCTTCGCGGCGGCCTACCCATTTATCACTGAATCAGGGCTGGGCCACGAGGGAACCTACATCGGCACAGACGTCTTCGGCTCGGGCGCGTTCTCCTACGACCCTTGGATTCTCTACGACAAGGGAGTCATCAGTGGGCCCTCGATCGTCGTCATAGGAACCGTCGGGACCGGGAAGTCAATGTGCGGAAAATCCTTGGTGGCCAGGTCCATAACACTTGGCCGGAAAGCCGCCGTCGCCTCCGACCCCAAAGGCGAATGGGTTGCAGTCGCCAAAGCGGTAGGCGGCAAGGTCATCTCGGTAGGTCCAGGCCGGCCAGCCCGCGTCAACCCACTCGATGCCGGTCCGCGTTCCAGCGCACTGAGTGAGGCACAGTGGCATGCCGTGGTTCGTCAGCGCCGCCGCTACCTTCTGGTGGCGCTGGTCTCCCTGATGCGGCAGGGCATGCCGCTACGTCCCGTGGAACATACCGCCTTGGACATGGCGCTGACTGAGACCGTTGCCGAGAACACGAACCCGACGTTGCCCATGGTGCTGGACCACCTCCTGAATCCGTCCAAGGAAACAGTCGGGCTGGTTGGCAAGGATGGCGGACTGGCGGTTGCACACTCTCTCCGGCGCACGGTCTCCGGTGACCTGGAAGGAATGTTTGACGCTCCCTCCACCGTTGCCTTCGACGCCGACGCACCCATGATGGTGATGGACACGTCAGCACTTATCGGCGCTTCCGAACAAGCACTGGCGCTCGCGGCCGCGTGCGGTGCCACGTGGCTCGAGGCGGCCGTCACCAATCCCGACGGCGGCAAACGGCTTGTGGTGTACGACGAAGGCTGGCGCATGCTGGCAGACCCGTACATGCTCGCCAAGATGAGCGAACAGTGGCGTCTGGCACGCACGTACGGCATCGCGAACCTGCTCATCATGCACAAGGTGGCTGACCTCAATGAAATCGGCGACAGCACGAGCGGCCACCGACAAAAGGCCCTCGGCCTGCTCACTGAAGCAGATACCAGGATCATCTACCGGCAAAAGCACGACGCGATGCGCCTGACCAAGGAAGCACTTGGGTTATCGGAGGCTGAGTGCGAGCACGTAGAGAACCTCCCCAAGGGCGTCGGACTCTGGAAGGTCGGAAACCGGTCCTTCATTGTGGCGAACCGGGTCACGACCGATGAGTTGAAAGTATTCGGCACCGACGCCCGGATGCTCTGAGGCCATCCCATGAGTTCCCGTCGAGGTACCGAAAACCCGCTGCTCACCGCCGGACTTGTGGCCGCGGCCGGCTACATCTGTCTCTGCTTCCTGGTCCAGGCCGCTGCAAATATGGCGATAACTTGGCGCTGCGGCGGCAGTAGGCCGTCGCCGCTTAACCCGGCCGCCGTCGTCGGGCTCTTTGCCGGCCGAATGGATTGGATCATCCGTGAGCCGAAGCAGTGCGACGTCGGGACCAGCACCGTGTGGTGGATCGTTGGGCCAGTGCTTCTCACCCTGGCCGCGCTCGCCGTTGCGTGTGTTGTGCTGTGGCGAAGGTGGAAGCAATCTGGCGCTTGGCTGCGCCTGGACATCCTGAACCGCGAAGGAATCGCCCGACGCGCGGAAATTCAACAGGACTTCGGAAGTCGGGCTGTCCGGAGACGAGGAAAGGTCACAAGGCCAGGGTTGACCAAGCCCCGGATTCAGGACGTGGCCTGGACGCTGGGCCGTTCCCGCGGTGTCACGATCCATGTCTCCACGGAGGAGTCGATGGTCATCCAAGGTGCTCCTCGCTCGGGCAAGGGGCTCTACGTGATCATCAACGCGATCCTCGATGCGCCCGGCGCTGTGGTGACGACTTCCACACGCGCGGACAACTTGGCCGTCACCATGAGAGCCCGTTCCACCGGCGGCCGGCCGGTTACTGTTTTCGACCCGCAAGGCATGTCGGGGCTGCCGTCAACCCTCCGCTGGTCACCTGTCCGAGGATGCGAGAACCCAGACATCGCCACGCGCCGCGCCCTTGTCATCGCTGCAGACACTGAGATGAAAGGCGAGAATGCCGCTTGGCAGAAGCGCTCGCTGATCATCCTGCAATGCCTTCTCCACGCCGCCGCCTTGTCCGGGGAAGGAGTCCGTGCATTTCGCCGTTGGTCGTCCAGTCCTGTCTTGGCACGGGAAGCGCTCGAAATTCTCAGCCGCAAGGAAGCAGCGCTGGGTTGGCAGGCAGATTTGATGGGCATACTCGAGGACGACCCGAGGAACACCTCCAACTCGTGGATCGGTGTCTCGGCCGCCGTCGCGCCGCTGTCCTCACCGAAAGTGCTCGCCGCCCTTGATCCTCAGGACGAATCCGAGGAATTCGAACCCAAGAAGTTTATTCGGGACCGCGGCACTCTCTACCTGATAGGCACGCGGGCGGGAGCCGCGGCGGCAGGGCCGTACCTTTCGGCTTTGATTGACGACATCGACAATGCTGCCCGGGAGATGGCCTTTGTGGCGCCGGGAGGCAGGCTCGACCCGCCGCTGTCCCTCATCCTTGACGAAATCGCCAACCTAGCTCCGTGGCCGGGGCTGCCCATCGTTCTCTCTGATGGCGGTGGTATCGGTATCTCGACACTTGTAGTCCTGCAGTCCCTCTCCCAGGCGCGCACCGGCTGGTCCGTCGATGAGGCCGCCACTATTTGGGACTCGGCCATCATCAAGGTGATTTTCGGCGGTGGCTCCGATGAACGTGATCTGCGCTCCCTCGCTGGACTGCTGGGGGAGCGAAGCATCACCCTCAACACTCGGTCCTGGTCCGTGCAGGGGCGTCAGGACGGAGAACAAATCCGAGAAAGCCCGGTCCTTCCGCTCCATGAGATCCGTCGCCTACCGGCGGGCACCGCGCTCATGCTCGGACGACGAAGCCGGCCGATCCTCCTGGATCTGCGGGAATGGCACAAGCGCAAGGACGCCGCCGAGCTTGGCCGCTCCAAACGGGAGGTCGAACAGGCCCTGGCAGACGGTCATGCCTTGAGACAGCAAGCGGCAGGTGAGGTGAACGATGATCAGTAGTGACGACGTCGAACACTTTGAGATCCCCTCAGCCGGAGGGGAAGACGACGAGCTGACCGCGGAGCTCTTTCGCTCTGCCTTGCGTCCACCTCGCCGGACCGCCGGCGTGACTTATCGCTGGCGTGAGTTGACCGGGGAGCAAGCCCGAAGTGTGTGGACTGCTCTGGCTCTATGGGTGCGATGGCTGGTGGCAACCTACCAGCTGACGACGTCGGTCGTTCCAGACTGCTGGTGGCGACACTCCGAGATAGTGGCCGAGCTCTATGCGCTCCACCGGGCGGAACTGGCCTCATACGCCGGCGACGATTCTGGTTTCGGACCCCTGGCCTTTCACGAAAGGCTGCCCCACGCCGTCGAACGTCTGCGGACTCATACCAGGACTGCCGGTTGTGTCGGACTGCAGGCTCATAAGGACCCGACGCGGAGAATCCTCCTGACGGACACGCCGGAGTTTATCGAGTGGCAGACGGCTGCCCACCAGCTCGTCGACGAGTTCTGAAGTCATGCTGCTGGCGCAGCCGAGGACATGAATTGGTACCCGCAAAGAGGTTCCGGCGGATTCCCAAGGAGCAAGGAAGGCGGCTGTCGTGGCCCCCAGACCTGAAGACGCGTCGAGCGCCGTTACGGCCGATATCCCGGCTGACGGCAAGGTGTCCGGCACGACGCGCAGGACACCGGAAGAGCGCATCTCCACTTTGACAGAGGGGCTCCATAGGATCCTGGAGAAAGCTGTGGAGTCGCCGTCGCACTGGCAGGTGCTGCTTGATGCCTCGTCAACTCTGTGGCGATACTCGGGCGGCAACGTCGCACTGCTCATGATGCAGATGGCCCAGCGCGGTACCGAGGAACCCACCCTTGTTGCTGGGTACAAGGAGTGGGCCCGCCACGGCCGTACGGTGACAAAAGGTGAACATGCACTCTGGGTGATCGCTCCGCGCACGGCGCGAGTCCAGCAGGTGACTTTTCCCGACGGTAGCCGGCGGCGCGTGCCTGTGGGCGATCAGTTGCCGCATGGCGCCTTCGACGACGGGAAAAAGACCGTAATCACGGGTTGGCGTGGCCAAGCAGTCTTCGATGTGTCCCAGACGCAGGGTACTCCGCTGCTGGTGCCGCGGGGTCTCGGCTCCGGGGTCGATGCCGCTGAACTTTGGGGTTCTCTGGAAGCCGTAGCGAGGAGTCATGGATTCAAAGTCGACGTGACGGATGCGCAGTATGGGCTGACCAGTGGCTTCACGGATTTCGCCGAACATCGGGTGCAGGTTGGCGCCTGGCTCAGCTCTGAGGAGCGAACAGCGGTCCTCGCACATGAGCTCGGACACGTGCTGCTCCATGGGCCCGATGACAGGTTGGGACGCCTCTACGGGAGCAGTGCCGACCACCGTGGACTGGCTGAGGTGGAGGCCGAATCCGTGGCGTACACGGTCCTCAAGGCTCACGGAATCGACCGAGGCCCCCAATCCGCGACCTACTTGGCCGGCTGGGCTGATGCAGTCCTAGACGCGGAGAAGGATGCGATCTCCCAAGAGGCGGGCAGCAAGCTTCCTGAGTCCCGTGTGGACATCGCGAAGTCGGTACTGGGCCGCGTTACTGCTGCGAGCAAAGGAATCCTCGAAATCACGCATCCGCCGGGATTCGGCGGAAAGATCACGGCCGTCGAGGCGGACCCTCGGCTGGACCCGATCCCGACTTACGTCGGGATCGGCCGGCCGCCGTCGACCGATGGGCCGGTGATGGCTGGACCCTGAAGTCGACTGCGTATATCTGTCCGGCGGGAGAGTCCCGCTGGCTCCTGAAAGGAGAAGTAAATGGGTACGAAGATCCCGATCAACATCGCGGGCAACTTAGTTGCCGATCCCGAGCTGACCGTTGGTGAAAGCGGGGTGGCGCACGCCAAGCTGAGGGTCGCTGTCAATCAGCGAATCCAGGGGGCGGACGGCACATGGCAGGACGGAGAACCCGTTTTCCATAACGTCTCGGCGTTTCGAGCGCTGGCGGAGAACGCCGCGACTTCTCTGAAGAAGGGGGACCCGGTCACCGTTGCTGGTGATTTGGAATTCCGTTCGTACGAGAAGGACGGCGAACGGCGCGAAGCCCGCCGCATTGTCGCCGACACGATCGGGCCGGACCTTCGGTTCGGGACGGCGGCATACCAGCGTTCGTCGCATGCCTCGGGCGTGATGGCCTCTCCCGAGGTTCAAGCCGGTGTCGAGGCGGCAGCTGTCGAATCTGTGGCGCCGGCGTACAACGTCTCGTTGAAGCCTCCGGTGTTTCTGCCTCGTAAAGGCCAGGCGGCCGGGAATCAGATCAGCTTCTAGCCGCCGCCGCTGAGTCGCGCCGTGGCGCTCGCGGCCTGATAAAGCGAGGAATCGGAAGGCAAGCTTGGCTGCCTTCCGATTCCTCGTTTATGCGGCACCTTATCAACCTGCCCTGGAACAGTAGATCATTCGGATGCGAACTGATCCCGTCGGCAGAAGGGGGGTGTCCCTATGTCTTTCGTCAAGCGGCTTGGGCAGGTTTCTCCTCGTAGGGGGTGCCGTTTTTTGAGCATTGAGTAGATGACGTCGCAGCGGCGCCGGGCCAGGCAGATGACGGCGGCGCGTTGTGCTTCTTTCCCTGGGCGCGCGTTTCTTTTGGTAGTAGGCCTTCGAGGCCGGGTGGTGGCAGCTGGCGATCCACGCCGATCTGAACAGGGCGTTCTTGAGTTGTTTGTTGCCGGAGCGGGCAGGAAATTCACTGCGGATCGAGGTGCCGGAGCGTCGTGTCACCGGGGCTATGCCTGCGTAGGCCGCGAGGTGTCCAGCGGAGGTGAAGGTGCCGGCGTCGCCGATGGTCAGGAGTATCGTCGCTGCGGTCTTGATGTCTACTCCTGGCATGGACATCAAGACCTGGGAAAGAAGGAAGTCATCGAGGAGCTTTTCGACTTCTTCGGCCACGATGGCTCGCTGGTGGTTGAGTTCCTTGATCTGGGCGGCGACGCGGGGGATGACCAGTTCGACGGCTTCGGTGCCGATGACGGTGACCGTCTGCTCGCCCAGTGCCGTGAAGATGGCGTCAACCAGGTTCACCGGGTCCTTGCGGCTGTGGTTCCTGGCCCAGCGCAGCACGTTGGATCGCCCGGCTGCCCGAAGGCCGGTCGGTCCGGTGTATTTGATGAACAGTTCCAGGACCAGGGACCGGGTCAGCACTGTTCCGGGGAAGACCCGCTCCAGAGCGGGGAAGATCTGCAGCAGCAGCGACCGCAGCCGGTTGATCGCCCTGGTGCATTCATGGGTCAGGTCCGCGTCGAATCCAGAGAGCACCTTCAGCGCCGCGAGCACTTCGCTGTCCCGGTCAACGGCCCGCAGCGTGTGCGGCATGGCACGTGCCGTCTCGGCGATGATGAACGCATCCCGCGCGTCCGTCTTGGACTTTCCCGGGTACAGGTCAGCGGCTTTACGCATCGCCAGGCCCGGCAGGTAACCAACGGTGCAGCCGCTGTCCCGGGCCATGGCTATCGGCAGTGCGCCGATGGTGTTGGGCTGGTCCACGATCACTAGCACCCGGCCGTGCTGCTGCAGGCCGGTGAAGAGCTCCGCGCAGCCGAGCCTCGTCCTGGGGCAGGGGCTTGTCGAAGACCCGCTCACCGGCTGTGTTCAATGCCGCGGCGTGATGCTCGGACTTGCCAACGTCAAGCCGCAGTAGACCTCGTATCCTTCGTCCATCCGGCGCTCCTTCGCACCCTAATGGCCGCAGTCACGACACCCGATGCTGGCACCCACGTTACAAAGAGACCTGGCCCCCGTGGAAGGAGCCGGCCGTGTCCCTATCAGCAGTCAACGCGTGCCTCCGAATCTGGCGACAACACCCCCGGATCATTAGCGACAGGGCAAGAAAGTTATACCAGGTCCAGCGACCAGGTCCCCGGCTTTCGAGGCCGGAATAAATGTAACGGGGCTGCTGTACGAGGGCCCCTCACTTATCAAGCTAAGGCACGTGGGGGTTCTGTTGCTGCCAGGCCACCAACCTCGGACTACATCGGCATCAAGTTGGGCCGGCCTCTGGATTCGGTCTACAGTCATCGAAGTCCTGGGCGTTGCCCGGTCGAGGAAAAAGCACCGGGTCGAAAGCCCCGGAAAATACAAAGGAAGAAAACAATGGCACGTAAAAAGTCCTACGGCTTCGGCAAACTGCTGCTCGACGTGATTCTGACTCTGCTCACCGGGGGCCTCTGGCTCATCGTGATCCTGATCAAGTTCCTGCGCAGCAACTCGCGGTAATCAAGCGACCGTGACCGAATGACGACGAAAGCCCCTGCCAGCGAACCATGCTGGCAGGGGCTTTCCTTGTTTGTGAACCTATGCGGCGTCTTGCGCCTGTAGTGCTGCCCGTTTGGTTTCGATCAGCGTCAGCCGTGCGAGCTGCGCATCCGGGCCAGACTTCATCGGCCGGTTGATTTCCGTCATGTGATCCAGCGTGAAGTGATTGTGGCGCCCTGCGTGTCGTGCGGCCAGGACTGCATTCCCGGAAAGCCTGGGATCGTGAAATCCCGAAGTGGTGTGCGAGATCGGACATGGTAAAGGCCTTGCTCATTTTTGTTCCCCCCATGGGACCTTTGTGTCTTGTCGTGGTGCGGCTACGGTGCTGAGACCGCGAAGTTTGTTGCCCCGTAGCAGCGATATTAGTTGACTCTTTTGGTGCCCTCCCCCCCGGGAGGAAGTAATCACAACGGTGCACCACTGTGGTGCCGCTTGTCTTCGGCGTGCTGTGGCTGACGGTGGTGTTGGCCGTGTTCGTCTGGACAGCCAATTCTGCATGGGTTTTGTCGGCATTGGTCGAGCAACCGTGGGCAGCTGGCATCCTCAGCAACAAGCCTCTTGCGGGAAAGCGGGAGTCATACCTGGGCCAGCCCGCTACTTACGCACGTCGACGCAGTCCTAGCGCTCCTCGGCCACTCCTTGGATCGCTCCCGCGTCGGCCGCCGCCGGCGCCCAGGCAAGGCAATCCGAAGCAGGTATGTAGTATGTTACCGGCCACGGCGAACCCGGCACGACTTGAGCAGGATCCGGTGAAATAAGTAGCACGGAGCCGGGCCAGATTGGTTCGTGCAGGGCCTCGAGCCAAGCGGGCTGCACGTGGTCAAAGCGGTTCCACTTGATGGTGATCCAAGATCCTGTGGGCTCAAGGGCATCGACGCTCAGTACGGTGACCTCCGCCGTCGTGCCGTGTAGGCGCTTCGCCTCATCGAAGCCCTTCCACCTCTCCCTTGCTGCCGCCGTCCAACTACGCCGCCGACGTACCCGGGCCAGCCAGATCGCACCAACGATGGGCGCAGCGAGAAGGAATGCAATAGCCGCCATCATTGATGGCCATTGAGACGGCCAGCTCGCGGCAATAGATGCTAGAAGAGAGGCGGCACAGATCACCGTCACCACGCTGACGAGGATCAGCGCAGGTGTTGCAAGCTTGGGCTTCAGGACTGGGTTTACATCCACTGGTTACCCCCGCGCCCAGTTTAGAGCTGCCAGCCGACATTGATAAGGCTGTCTGCTTGAGCAACCGGTTCTCCGACCCAGCCGTACCCCTGAGCCTGTCCGGCAAGCGGGAGAGCCAGCTGGCCAATGAGCTGGTCAATGCCCGAGCGCTGCTCCCGTTGCTCCCACTCGTACGCTGCCGGAACGGGTCCCAAAGGAAGGGGCGAATCTTCAATTCCCCATCTGTCCCTGAAAATCGCGACTCGGCGTACGACGTCGTGTGCGCCATCGGACCGAACGTCCGGGGCCAAACTCTCCACAAGGTGCCGTTTCCAAACTGCATCATGAGTGAGGGCGTCTGTGATGATGTGATCCATCCTGTGTTGCATCCGCTCCTGGACTTGGCTGATTAGGTTTGCCAGGTCAGGGCGTGCGGAGTGCACTGGGGCTAGCGGATCTTCTGCAACTGCGGGCATCTCAGTCAGGAAGCGCCGGAGCCGGGAATGGACCACGGCTGCCACGTCTTTGGCCGATTCGCTGGTTCCCAGGGCGGCCTTCACCACGCGCTGCGCGCTTGGACGGCTGACTTGAACAGAGCGGCGCCAGGCCACAACAGTCGCACCCCAGGCTGGCCACTGCTGCAGCTCAGCGACTGAGCCGGGGGAGTACGTCTCTAGGAATGCCGACAGGTCCTCCGCAGCGGCGATTTGCGCGAGATAGTCGTACTCAGCACTGAGGCGCTGCAAGCCATCCGCCTTCGTCCTCTCCGCGTCGCGGACTTCGTGCGCCGTCCGTTCAGCGCCCTCGGCAGCAAGGACTTCGCCGAGGATCTGCTGCCATGTGGCTTGCAGAGCGGGATCCAGAGGTTCGTCCTCCAGCGGATCGCTCTCGCTGACATAGGCATGGTTTGCCACGCGTCCACGGGTCATGCTCACATACAGCAGCTCTCGTGTGAGACGACCATGCGTCACGACGGTATGTCCTGTGTCCACCGTCAGGCCCTGCGAACGGTGGGCAGTAGTCGCATATCCAAGCTCAACTGAACTCTCGACGTAGTCACGGGTCAAGGAAATGGCTGCACCGGTGTCCCGGCGCACAGCGGTAAGGGAACCGTTGCGTCTGTCCGCGCGGACGACGTCGAGCATCGTTCCGTTCCGGATGAAGTCTCCGTTGCTGTCCATGATTGTGCGGTCATTCCGGCGGGCGATGACGGCGTCACCGCGGCCTGCACGTGATCCATCGCCGATCGGCACGGCTTGCTCGGCATCTACGTCACCTTGGATTACCCGGTCAGCCTGAGCGCGCAGATTGAGCATGCTTACCGTGTCATTCTCGGCTGCAATGAGAATGGAGGACTTGCCAGCTTTGATGTCGGCCTGCCAATTGAGATAGGCATGATCAACCATGTCCAGGTACGAGCCGTGTCGAAGGCGTCCGTGACGGTTGTACTCGGCAACTGCGGAGAAATCGCCCGACCGGAGCATCAGCGATGCACCTTGCTCCCAGGCCTGCTCGAACCGCCAGATAGTTGTCAGCCGGGACGTCTTGCCTTGACGGTCCAGCCAGCCAAGGATTCCGCCGGCATCAATAGCGTCCAATTGTCCCGGGTCGCCCACCAGCAGGACCTTCGCCCCGGCGTCTCGCGCCTGCTGTACCAAGGCGGCTAGCTGAAGAGTGGACACCATCGAGGCCTCGTCGACGACGATCAGCTGATTCCGATGGAAACGCCACCTGTCCTGTTCGGCAGCGAGCCATGCGGCCTTCTGTGCCAGCCGGACGGCGTGGGGGTTCCTGTCGCCCTGGTGACGAGTAAGACGCTGCTCCACATCGAAGAACTGGGCAGCCCGAGTGCCGGCTCCCTGGCCGACGGACTCGTAGAGCCATTTGGCGACATTCTCAGTGGCCATCGCAAGCTCTCGCCCAAGAACCTCGGCGCTCGCTGCTGCCGGCGCCAGACCAACCACGGTACCGATGCCGAACTCTGCCTCCCATGCTGCCTTTACGGCACCAAGGGTGGTCGTCTTGCCGGTACCGGCAGGGCCGACGATGGCGTCGAGGTGATTGCCGCTGGCCAAGACAGTGGCCGTAGCCGCGCGTTGATCGACGTGCAGTTCAAGACGCCCATGGTGCTTGTAATTGGCGAGCGATTCCATGACATCCGCGCTAACAGCCGGACCGCCGTCGTCGTTCCTTGCGTCCATCACGGCATCCTCGGCAGCAAGAGTTCCCGCATCCGTGAATAGGCGTGAACCCTGGAAATCGAAGACCGAATGGCCCGCGAAATGAAGATCAGAATGCGCATTGACCGGGACGGTGTAGCGACGCTCGTTGAGCGCTACGGACTGGTTTTCTGCGGCCCTGGCCACGGCATCGATCATGGCGTTACGGTCCTCCGCTGTTTTGCAGCGAATTTCGGCGCAGACACGTTCCGCTTCCGCGAGGAGGTTCCACCGGTTCCAGGTGGCACGTTTCATGGCCACACGCTCCCGTGCTAGTGACGCGACGGCGTCGATCCAGGACGGAGCGAAGTCACGGGAGCGGAATGGGGTTCTTTGGCTGCGCCGAACCGTTGCGGCGAGAACATGACTTGGGCTGAAGCCTTTGTTGGTTGCCCGTTGCTGCCACTGCGCTGAGAGTTCATGCAGTGGTGCGACCGTTTCCGATTTGGCTGTCCGGGTTGAAAGGGTGGCCTGCTGTCGGAGCTTAATGACGGTTGTCGCGGATGGGGGCGTGCCGTGGCCGATGGACCATTCGGCAACGAGCCGGTCGGTTTCGAGATCGATGAGGCGGGAGCGGTTGGAGAACTCGCGAATCAGCGCATCGTCGATGCCGGTGAGTTGCTGACTGGGATTGTGTGTGTTCGCGGCTGGCTTGCGGAAATCGGTCTCGGTGCCGAGGTTCCGGCTGAGAGCGTCGAAGAGGAGGCCGTTGTAGCGCTCGCTGGCCGCGACTGCCGCCTTGTACAGCGTCCGAGAATCCAGTGTCACCCATGCACCGTCGGTGCTGCGCTGGACCCGGTTGGCGATGACCATGTGCGTGTGCAGCTGAGGATCGCCTGCACGTGACTCCCAGTGGTCGAAGGCGGCGGCGATAGCCCCACGGGTGCCGATGTGGGCGACGCCATTGCGGCCTGCCCTTGTGTGGATGACCGACGCTTCGAGCCATTGCAGGGTGGCGTTGACGGCCTGGCGGTGGGTCTGGAGGATTTGGTCCTGGATGCTATGTGGGCTGAGAGCCCAGAGGACTGAAACGGATTTGGGGACGCTGAATGTGAGGTCGAACCCGACGACGGCGTGACGCGTTTCGGTTCTTCCTCCGTTCCTTTGAACTAGTGTCGGCTGGCCGTGGGGACGGCCCAAGGGAGTGCCGGTATCGGGATGAGCGGCTCGGTCGAAGACGGCCTTGGCGTCCGTTTCCGTGACGACGTCCCCGGCTGCACGACTGATTCCTAGCACGCCTGAGCCTATCCATCGACCAGGCGGTGTTCCCGACTTCATGTAGTAGTTAGTGGCATCCACGGGAGCGACTTTCATGTCGTCCATCATGGTGGTTTTGAACAGGTACCTCAGGCCGGACTGGGCCGAGAGGCGGGCGATGGACATGGTCATGGATGTTGACCTCGGCGGCCGGAGCTGCTCCATCCCCGGCGGCGGAACAGCTCCTTGGAACCGTGGTCAAGGTCGACGCCGGTGGCACGACTGAGTGCTAGTAGCTTGCCGGCTAGGTGAACCAAGTCGCGGGTATCGGATTCTTGAGTGGCTTGAAGGCGGGCGAGCTCATGCCTAAGGCTCTTGACGATGGCCCGCTGCTCCGCGTTCTCGGCTTCGAGGCGTTCGGTGTCTACGGATTGGAGCCGGAGTCGGGCGCGGAGCGAATCTATGAGCCTGCCGCTCCGGGCCTGTGCAGGAGCCAGCCTGACGCGTGGTCGGTCTTGACACCCCGGTGACGCCGCTGCGGTCATGGCGGAGTCGTTTCGTGACGCCGCAGGGGCAGTCGGCAGCGACCCCGTGGTCCGTCGGCGCCGTCGACGGTCGCGCTGTCTGTTGGCGCAGCGAGCAGAGCAGAAGCGCTGGGAACGACGTATCGGCTCAAATGGCTCACCACACTCGGCACACATTAACCCGCTCACGTTGGTTCATCTGCAGAGGTCGACTTCGCGACATGATCCGCCGTGAGCCGCACTCACGGCGACTGCCTTGGATGCCAGAGGTGTGAGGCAGGTGATTCACCAGCGATAAGAGCCGGACTGGTAGCCGACGCAGAAGAATTCGACCGGGTTCGGGTCTGTGGGAACGCTGCGGTGAAGAAATTGGCTTCGGCGGATCCACCGCGGAAAGGGGTGCAGGCGCCGTCAGGCTGGCAGCAGCGCAGGACTAGCTGTACTGCCGAGGCCAGGGCCGCCTAAGATAGGCGGTTTGCCGCGGCTTCTGTCTGGCTTGCCCCTGATGCCCGCGGCCGGGTTCTCGCTGTAATCACCGGCGAACAGGGGGGGCTCGGCGAGGAACTGGCGGCTGCCGTGAAAACCGCGTGCCTGACGCACCTGACGGCCGTTTCAGAGTGACAGTTATCTTTTCGGGTGGGTAAGGGTTGGCCCAGAACTTTCTGCGCGTGCTGGATGCCCGATTCCCTTTACGGCGCTCATGCCGCGAGTGTCTCCTACCAGTCGATGGACAGACGCGACATTCGCTGGCGGGTTCCTGATAGGTGCGCTTATCGAGGCACGGAGAAGCACTGCCGTCGCGTGACGCGGTGAGGGAAACAACCGCATCCTGGTCCCGGATAAGATCAAGGAGGTAGTGCGCTCAAGCGCTGCCATGGCTCGTTGGGGGAAGAGGAATCGTGGCCGAGGAACGTCCGAGCCAGCCGGAGGCACCGAGGCAGCAGATCAAGCTGCGCAGCCTCGCTCCTGAATTCGAGAGCGGCCAGCACGAGATCTACGTGCGGCACCTTGAAGAGGCGGTCATGGACAAGAGGAACCGCAACATCGCGCTCACCGGCCGCTACGGAGCCGGCAAGTCCAGCGTGCTGGATGACTTTCAGAAGAAGCACCACAAAGACACTGTCCGCATCAGTATCAACACCCTTGGCCCGGATAAAGACGACGAGGACCTGACCAACCGGATCCAGAAGGAACTGGTCAAGCAACTCGTCTACCGGCTGACACCAGGGAAGATCCGTCGATCCCGGTTCGCCCGGCCCAAACCCGTGACCAAGGGCCGTGCGTTCCTTCATGCCCTCTTTATCAGCGTGGTGGGCCTGGGGTTTCTGTGGGTGCTGGGGGTGCGTTCCGGACCCGGCTGGCCGGACGCCGAAGCTGACTTGCCCGGGTACCTCGTGCGGGCTGGAATGCTTTTCAGTCTTGTTCTGGCGTCCCTGTGGGCGGCCCGGTGGATCATCGGCGACCGGATCGTTTCGGAGGTCACGACCGCCGGCACGAAAATCGCCCTGGGCGAAGGCCCGACCACCTACTTCGACAGCTTTCTCGACGAGATCGTTGCCTTCTTTGACACCGTCAGGCCGAAGTTCGTGATCTTCGAAGATCTGGACCGCTTCGAGGATCCGCAGATCTTCGACTCGCTTCGGGAACTGAACACCCTCATCAACGCTTCCGCGAACTGGCAGGCCAGTGACGAGCCTCTGCGGTTCATCTACGCCATCAAGGACAGCCTGTTCGAGCAGCTCGGAAAGGAACCGGAATCCAAGGACGGCGAGGCTAAAGCCAGTGACGGCAAGGACAGCCCAACGGCCAGCGCGAAGCCCCGGCTCGACATTGCTGCAGAGGCCGTCCGGCGGGCGAACCGGACAAAGTTTTTCGAAATCGTCGTTCCCATGGTGCCGTTCATCTCGCACCGCAACGCCCGTGACCTCCTCGCCGGGGAGCTGGTGAAACTTGGGCTTGCCGAAAACGTCTTGTCACGTCCTCTCCTGGACCTGATCGCACGGCACACCACCGACATGCGCCTGATGAAGAACATCTGCAACGAGTTCGTGGTGTTCGCCGAGCACCTCCTGTGGACGAAGACCCCCGCGCCGGGCATGACGGCGGACCATCTCTTCGCGCTCGTCGCGTACAAGAACTTCCACCTCGCCGACTTCGAGGCCATCTCGCAGCGCACCAGCACGCTCGATGAGCTCGAACGGCTCCACCGCGACGAGGTCAGGGCCCTGATCGAGGTCCTGCAAGAGCAGCGCCGCAAACGGATGAGGACCGAGGAACAGCGCGAGCAGAAAGAGGAGACCGCTGCGAAGCTGGGAAGTCGGCTCCGCGAGATCAAGGACCTGTTCCCTCCGTCAAACGGCTGGCAGTACGTCTCGGTCACGGTCGATGGCCATGGCTACGGGTTCGATGCCGTCGGCTCGGTGGACTTCTGGGAGCGCGTTGCCAAGACGAAGTCGTTCTCTCTCGTACAGCAGAACCGCGGGGCTACGGTGACGCCCTCTGCAGAACAGATCCGCCGCGTCTTCCCTGAGGTCATGAATTCCGCGCAATGGTTGGATCCTGATCCCGTTGAGCTTGCCCGCTTGATCCAGCGGTACGACCAGGACATTGCGACGTTGCGAGGAGCGGACTTCGCCGGACTGGCCCGCTACGAACGCGTACCGAAGGGGCGAATCGGGTTCGACCAGCGCATCACCGACGTACTTGAGTCGGAGCTGGCGCGCGATCTCGTGCGGCGGGGTTTCATCACGCGCAACTACGCCGAATACTCCGCGATCTTCTACGGCAGCTTCGTCGGAGTCGATGTCGCCTTCTTTTACAACCACAGCGTCCAGCCGAACGAGATGTACATCGACCACGAGTTCACCTCTGAAAATGCCATAAGAAATCTGCTCGAACAGGTCCCGGCCGATTTCACGAGCAGCGTGAGCGCGCTGAACCTCCAAGTCGCGTCCTACTTGCTCAAAGAAAAGCCCGAAGACGCCAAGCAACTTGTCACGTACGTCATCACGCATGACGGCAAGGACGCCCAGGCATTCATGGATGCCTTCCTCAACGCACCTAACGCCCCGCGCGATCTACTCGTCCAGCAGCTGACGGAACACCCGTGGCGCGACGTCTTCGAGTACCTCGCGAACCACCCCGGCATCCCGGATGAAGAGACGCGGCTGAAGCTGTTCGACGCGGCGCTCCTGAACGCGCTGCATGCCGACGCCTACGAGATCGGCGAATCCTCCCGGGCGCTGCTCGAGTCTTCCTATCCACGGCTCACCGCCGTCCGCGAGAGTCAGACCGCAGCACAGACTGAGCGGGTCTTCGAAATCCTCGAGACGGTGGAGCTGCTGGTCACGGACCTTGGCGATCTGAGCGCCCCGCTCCGGGACCACATCGTGGCAGCGCACAGGTACAAGATCAGCCCGCCAAACCTACAGCTGGCACTCGGGGTCGACGAAGCCCCGACGCTCGACGAGGTGCGCAAAAAGCCGAGCGTGTGGGAGTTCTGCAAGACGCACATCGACGACTACATCGCCGCAATGGAGGCCGATGGGTCGGCCCGGCCGATCGTGCTCATGGAGTCCGTACTGGTCGATGTCATCAACGAGCAGCACGGCTCCTGGACGGAGGACCAGCTGCGTGACGTCATCGAGCGGAGCTCCGATTCCGCCACAATCCAGGAGATCGAGGACGTCCCACAGCCGACCTGGCCCTTGATCGTGGATGCTGGCCTCATGGCTCCGACGGTCGCCAACGTGTCCGCTTACGCACTGGCTCATGGGGTCGACGGACGTCTGTCCGGCCTTCTCGTCCCGGACGAAGCCGATCCGGTCGAACTGCGGGACGTCGAGGAGATTGCGGACCAGGACCGAGGCGTCCTCGCGGTCCGCGTACTGAATGCTTCGGCGCATCTGACGGCGCAGGCCCGGGTCCAGCTCGTCAAGCAGCTGAATCTCGAGTCCGCGATTGAGCTCGCTGAGGTGACTCCGAGCCCCGACCAGCTGCTCGCCAGGGCGCTGGAGGCGAAGCTGCTGCCGGATACTTTCGACACCTTCGCTCATTTCGCGAAGTGCGGGTGGGAATCGGTCTCCGAGGCCTTTGCGGTGTCGGAGAATGCCTCGGAGTTCATGACGCCGGCGCTCGTGGCGGGTTTCGTCGGCGAGTTCGTGGAGAGCCCATGGATTCCCGACGAGCTGCGTCGGATGGTGGTCGAGCGCCTTGGCGACTATGTGCCCGGCGACGACAAGAAAGCTCTACGCGCCGCTGGACAGTTCGCGATCGCAAACCAGATCTGGCTGCCCCTCGGGGAGATCCGACATATCGCTCGTGTTACACAGGACCCGGACGTGGTCCTGCGTCAGCTGACCTACGCTAAAGACACCGACCCGGCCGATCTCTCGGGCATCCTTGTGTCGCTCGGCCAGCCCTACGACGAGCTGTCGGCAGGTCCCGGGATTGAGTTCGACCTCCCTGGAGGATCGTCGAACGATACTCTGTTCAAGCGCCTCGAAGCCGCCGGGAGGATTGAGATCGTTCCAAAGCTCATCCGCGGAAGGAAGGTCCGGAACCTTGTATGAGATCCGGGCGGAGAAGCGGGAGCATGGCTATGGGTGACCCGTTGAGTCTCGCAGAATCTTCTCAGCGTGAGTCCATCCGCGGCGAAGTATCCCGCATCCACGAAAGCGCGGTCTATTCAGCACAAGGACAGTTCGAGGCCGCCAAGGCTTGGCGAACCATCCATTGGAGCCTTGGCGGCCTCACCGCTGCCCTCAGCACGCTCGCAGCGGTATTGACGTTCGCCACCGACTCACAAGTGGCCTCCGGCATCCTCGCTGTACTTGCAGCGGTGGCTGCCGCTGTACTCACTACTAGCCACCCGGACAAGCTTGCCGAGCTTGCCGTCGCTCGGGGCAAACGACTACACCACGCTGCGTAACGACGCTCGGAGGTTGCTCCACATCCAGGTTCCCAGCGATCCAATCGCCACACTTCGTGAAGCACTCGACGGGCTCGCCGCACGTGCATCCGATCTCGACCACATCTCGGATCCGATTCCTCGATTTGCCTACAAGAAGGCTAAACGAAACGTCGAGCGGGATGGCGGCCAGCAGTTCAGGGCCGATGCCGCATGAGCGCAACAGCAGCCTCGACGTTGGATTCGCTGATCCGCGCAATGACACCCGATGAGGCGGCGCGTACTTTGGCGGCACGTCACCGCGAAGAAATCGAGGACTGGCTCACGTCCGATTTGGGCATCATCCGCATGCGGGAGACCGGCTCGTGGCACCACGGCACCGCCCTCGACCGGTTCAGCGACTTAGACTACTTCGTCACAATGCCGGGGATCCGACCGAACTTCTCTTCCACAACGCTCGAAGTGCTGCGGGCGTCGCTGGCGCGTGGTATCCAGGGTGCGTCTGTATCCATAGACCGGCCAGCAGTACGCCTGCGCTACTTCGGTGACGGCCCTGACGTGGAAATCACGCCTGCCTACTTCCAGAACACAGACGACTACGACATCCCCGACCCCAGCGGCATCGGCTGGATCCGCAGCAATCCGGCTGTGCATCTGGAGTACGTGAATCGAGCACAACAGGAGACTGATGGCCGGGCCAAAGGCCTCATCCGCCTTGCGAAGACCTGGCGGGCCTGGAACAACGTCCCGCTGTCGTCGTTTTACCTGGAGATCCGCACGGCCCAATACGCGCTCGGTAACAAGCCGATCATCTACGACTGGGATCTCCGCAACCTCTTCAAGTCGCTTTCAAGCAACGGCCTCCGAGAGATGAATGACCCCACCAACTACGGACGGCGCATAGCTACAGGCACCAGTAGCGTCACAGAGTCGATCCTTGCGAAGTTTGCCGTGGACGAGGCGGCGAGACTCGCGGCCCTCGCGCGAGGAGCAGCCGAGGCCGGCGACCATGCGTCAGCCGTCGGACACCTCGTCCGGCTCTTCAACGTTCAGTCATGACGGGGGTGTGAAGACGTGGTTGTGCAACAAGCCCAGTGGTCGTATGCGACTTTGAAAGAGGTCGGAGCAGTGCTCGCGGACACTGAGCATGGTCTGACCGGCAAGGAGATCGGTGACCTGCTCGTTCGACTCGCCATGGCCGACCCACTGCCCGGCGCGACCAAGCGGGACCGGCTGACCGAGGCGTTTGTTGCACGCCAGAACAAGGACGGAAGCGCAAAGCGCATCATCACCTTCATCGTGCACGCGATGGAACCCGTCAGATACC
Organism: Arthrobacter sp. NPDC058097; assembly: GCF_042884885.1. Lineage (NCBI taxonomy): Bacteria > Bacillati > Actinomycetota > Actinomycetes > Micrococcales > Micrococcaceae > Arthrobacter > Arthrobacter sp. NPDC058097. The sequence goes on along the minus strand of NZ_JBHVSZ010000006.1, from coordinate 66,405 downwards.
GGGATCGTCCTGAGCTGTTCACGCTGCGCCAGGACCGCCTCAACGAGCGGCTGGCATTCGTCGGGCTCCACGTCAACGACAAAGGCCAGGTCGCCCGCGGTGCCCAGGCGCAGACCCTGGACGAGGCGACTAGAATCGCGACGTCGATCCGCGACGAGCTCCAGCGCCGCAGGACACACCCCGAAGTGTTGAGGTACTGCTCGACCGAGGTTCTGAAGCGCTCACGCTTCCACGCCTGCCTGGAAGCGACGAAGAGTATCTTCGACAGGCTGAGGACCTTGACCGGCGCGCCGGGGGACGGCGCGGCGCTCGTGGACGCGGCCCTGGCGCTCGGCAAGAGCGGCACGCAGATGCTCGCGATCAACACCTTGCAGACCCAGACCGAGAAAGACGAGCAGAGCGGCCTGGCGAATCTGATCAAGGGGCTCGGTGGACTCTATCGCAACCCGACGGCCCATGATCCGCGCCTTAGCCGGTCCGTGACTGACGAGGAGCTGTTGGAGGTGCTGACGATGGTCTCCATGGTCCATCGCCGGCTCAACGAGGCTCGACGAGATGGAGACGTCAACTAGTGCCACAGAACGAGGGAGCCTCGTCCGGAACTTCGCGCCACGGCCAGAAGCGCGCAGAGTTGTGGAGCAGGACCTGACAAGGCTTGAACGGAACTGCCGGCCTTGCTAGTCATCGCCGGGGGCGTCCGAGTCTCGTGTTGAAGGTCGCATGGGACACGAACAGTCACTGAGACAATGTACCTGCGTACCCGGGTGACTCCGATCTAAACCGAGTCAGACCGGGTGGGACACCTGTAAAATCGGGACAGACCGCGACCAGGCGGCCGCCGTCTGACCCGAGGAGTGCAGTATTGAGCGAACCGTGGCTTGCCGCTGACGCAATCGCAGCCCACCTCGGCGTAACCAAGGAGACTGTCTACACCTGGATCGCCGAACGCTCCATGCCGGCCCACAAGGTCGGCAGGCTCTGGAAGTTCCAGACCAGCGAGGTCGACGCCTGGGTCCGCAGCGGCGGGGCCGCGATCTCGGACGAGGGCGATGGCAGTGGAAGACCCTGAGCAGTGTTGGCGGCCCGGGAGGCCTGCTCTCGGCCCGGGATACATGCATGAACGTAGAAAGAGTGAACTGTGGCGCTGAAAAAATCTGACCTTTACTCCTCACTGTGGAGCAGCGCCGACGAGCTGCGCGGATCGATGGACGCCAGCCAGTACAAGGACTACGTCCTCACCCTGCTGTTCGTGAAGTACGTCTCCGACAAGGCTAAGGCAGACAAGTCGGCGCTTATCTACGTCCCCGACGACGGCTCCTTCGATCACCTGATCTCGCTCAAGGGCAAGCCCGACGTCGGCGAGAAGGTCAACTGCGCCATCCGGCGTCTCGCTGAAGAGAACGACCTGCTGGGCGTCATCAACAACGCCAACTTCGACGACCCCGCCAAGCTGGGGTCCGGGAAGGAACTGCAGGACAAGGTCTCGAACCTGATCGGCATCTTCCAGGACATGGACTTCACCGGCTCCAAAGCCGAGGGTGACGACCTCCTGGGCGACGCCTACGAGTACCTCATGCGGCACTTCGCCACGCAGTCCGGCAAGAGCAAGGGTCAATTCTACACCCCGGCCGAGGTCTCCCGCGTGATGTCGCAGCTGCTCCAGATCCCTGGCGATACCCCGAAGTCCACCACCGTGTATGACCCGACCTGCGGCTCCGGATCGCTGCTGATCAAAGTCGCCGATGCCGCACCGAACGGGTTGACGATCTACGGCCAGGAGAACGACAACGCCACCTGGGCGCTCGCGCGGATGAACATGATTCTGCACGGCAACGAGACCCACGACCTGCGCCAGGGCAACACGCTGGCGGACCCGAAGTTCACCTACAACGGCAACCTCCAGACATTCGACTACCTCGTGGCAAACCCGCCGTTCTCCCACAAGGCCTGGCGCAACGGCTTCGACTTCTCCTTCGGCCGTTTCGACGGATTTGACACTCCGCCGGACAAGAACGGCGATTACGCCTTCCTCCTGCATATGGTCAAGTCGTTGCGGCCGCGAGGCAAGGGTGTAGTCGTCCTCCCGCATGGTGTGCTGTTCCGCGGGAACTCCGAGGCGAGGATCCGCACCGAGCTCATCAAGCGTGGCTACATCAAGGCGATAATCGGTCTGCCGGGTAACCTCTTCTTCGGTACCGGCATCCCCGCCTGCCTGATCGTGATCGACAAGGAAGACGCCCAGGCGCGCAGCGGCATCTTCATGATCGACGCGAGCAAGGGCTTCGCAAAGGACGGCCCCAAAAACCGGCTGCGCCCGCGCGACATGCACAAGATCGTCGACTCCTACACCAGCGGCAAAGAGATCGCCCGCTACTCCCGAATGGTGCCTGTCAGCGAGATCGCGGATCCGAAGAACGACTACAACCTCAACATCCCGCGCTACATCGACTCTTCCGAGCCCGAGGACATCCAGGACCTCCACGCCCATATGCTGGGCGGCATTCCGACCTATGACATTGATGCCCTCCAGCCTTACTGGGATGCGTTCCCGAGCCTCCGCAGCGAACTCTTCGCGCCGCTGCGTGACGGCTACTCTGAGTTGAAGGTCGAGCCGAGCGCGATCCGGTCAACGGTCACCGGCTCCGCTGAGTACGAAGCTTTCGAACACGACACCGCGAACACGGTGCAGCAGTGGTGGGCGAGCAAGCGCGGCCTGCTCGAAACGATCGGACCGGACACCAAACCTGCTGACCTCATTCACGACATCTCCGAGGCCCTCTTGGAAGCGTTCCGGTCGCGACCTCTGATCGACGAGTACGGCGTCTACGAGCAGCTCATGAGCTATTGGAACGACGTCATGCACGATGACGTCTTCCTGATCGCCAGCGAAGGCTGGACCCAGGCCGTGCAGCCGCGCACCGCGCGCACCTGGAAGGACAAGAACAACAAGCCTAAGTACGAAGACGCCCACATTGTCTTCGGCTCCGGTGTCAATGCGCAGCGCTGGGTGATGGACCTCCTGCCGCCCGAGTACGTGATCGCCCGTTACTTCGCAACCGAACAGGCCGAACTCGACCGACTGACCGAAGCGAAAGATACTGCGACCCTCACGATCGCTGAGTACATCGAAGAACACGCCATCGAGGGAGGCCTGCTCTTCGATGCAGCCGATGATGAGGGCAAGCTCACCAACGCAGCAGCGACGAAGGCATTGAAGGAACTCAAGGCAACGAAGGGCGACCCTGACGAGATCGCCGCCCTGACCAAGGTCATCGCGCTGTACACGGCGGAGGCCAAAGCAAAGGGCGCTGTCAAAGACGCCACCATCGCCCTCAACGAAAGGGCTGTCGCGAAATACAAGCTGCTCACCGAGACCGACGTACAGGATCTCGTTATCGGTGACAAGTGGGGGGCCACGCTCCAGCGACAGATCAAGGGTGAGGTGACAGCGCTCGGGCAAAACTTGATCGCGCGACTTTCAGTCTTGGCGCTCCGTTACGAGTTCGCAATTCCCAGATTGGAGCGGGACATAGAGCGGCTGTCCGCGAAGGTCGACCAACATCTAATCGAGATGAAGGTGAATCGATGACCTCGGTGTCGGATTTCTTATTGCTGGGCGACATTATTCGCCGTGAACGGGGGTCTATACGAACGGGTCCCTTCGGAACGACCCTCAAGGCTTCGGAGTATGCAGCGGTTGGGGTGCCGGTCGTTTCTGTGGGAGAGGTGGGATACGGCACGTTTCGAGTTCACAAGGAAACGCGTCGCGTCGGACCGGAGGTCCTGAAGCGACTTCCCGTGTATCGCTTGAACGTTGACGACATCGTGTTTGCGCGTAAAGGGGCGGTCGATCGCTCTGCCGTCGTTCGGGATGGTCAGGATGGCTGGTTCCTAGGATCCGATGGAATCCGTGTGCGCCTTGGGCGGGGGAGCCGACAGGTAAACCCCATTTATCTTGGGTATGCATTGCATGCAGCGGACGTTCGACGATGGCTTCTTCGCAACGCGACAGGGACAACGATGGCAACGCTGAATCAGGATCTCCTCGAGCGTGTTCCTGTTTGGCTCCCGGAGCGACGCGAGCAAGACCGAATCGCGTCTGCACTGGATGAAGCCTCGGATCTCATCGATTCCTTGGAACGGCTGAGTGCGAAGACGCGTGATGTCAAGCAGGGCATGATGCAGGAACTCCTCACCGGCCGCACCCGCCTCCCCGGCTTCACTGAAGAGTGGGGCGCGGTCCGTCTGCGTGATGTTGGATCCACGTACGGGGGTCTGGTTGGCAAAGATAAGTCTGACTTCGGGTCTGGTTCAGGACTATTCGTTTCCTTCACGGAGGTCATGACGGGGCCGCGTCTTCGAGGTAGTCGTCTTGAGCGGGTTCGCGTAAGCAAGGGCGAGCGTCAAAATCGTGTCGAGCGAGGTGACATCATTTTCAATGGATCCAGCGAAATCCCTGAGGAAGTCGCTCTAGCGGCCGCCGTAGATTTCGATCCATCAGGTGATGTATTTCTTAATAGCTTTTGCTTCGGATTCCGGTTGAGTGATCGTCAGCGAATTGATCCCGTTTACTTGGCGCACTACTTCCGTTCTAGCCGAGGGCGCGCGGCGGTGTCCGTCTTGGCGCAAGGTGCGACGCGCTACAACATCGCAAAAACGAAACTCATCGAACTCGAGCCCGAGCTCCCACCGATTGATGAACAGCAGGCGGTCGTAGCTGTATTGCGTGATGCTGAAGCCGAGATCGAGGCTGTGGAGCGTCGTCTGGAGTCTGCTCGCGCAGTGAAGGTCGGGATGATGCAGGAGCTCTTGACGGGCCGGACCCGTCTGCCAGTGAAGGAGGAGGCATGAGCGCGGTCGGTCAGAAGGAGCGTGAGACACAACGCCGGGTCGTCGAGCTCTTCCAACACAAGCTCGGGTACGGCTATGGCGGGAACCTGAAGGATCAGGACAACCGCAACGTCGATGAAGCCAAGCTCCGCGCTTACCTGCTCCGTTGTGGATACGACGAGGCTTTGGTCTCTCGAGCGGTACATCAGCTCCTAACCGCAGCAGCGTTCGGCGGTGGCACTTCGTTGTACGACCAGAACCGCAAAGTCTATGAGCTGCTCAGATACGGCGCGAAGGTCAAGACCGACGTCGACCAGACCACCCAGTCGGTCCACCTGGTCGACTGGACCAATCCGGCGAAGAACGACTTCGTCGTGGCCGAAGAAGTCACCGTCAAGGGCCAGCACACGAAGCGACCCGACCTCGTCCTCTATGTGAACGGGATCGCGCTCGGTGTGGTGGAGTTGAAGCGCTCGACGGTGAGCGTCGCCAGCGGTATCCGTCAGAACATCGGCAACCAGCGCCACGACTTCGTCCGCCCGTTCTTCACAACGGTCCAGCTGCTGTTCGCGGGCAACGATGTCGAGGGGCTGCACTACGGGGTGATCGAGACCCCGGAGAAGTACTGGTTGCGGTGGAAGGAGGAAGGCGAGAACGCCGACCTTGACCTGGCGATCACCCAGATGTGCTCCAAAGAGCGCTTCCTGGAGATCATCCACGACTTCATCGTCTACGACGCGGGCGTGAAGAAGTCCCCGCGCCACAACCAGTACTTCGGCGTCAAGGCCTCTCAGGTTCGCATCGCCAAGCGCGAGGGCGGCATCATCTGGCACACCCAGGGGTCGGGGAAGAGCCTGACGATGGTGTGGCTGGCCAAGTGGATTCTGGAGACCCAGCATGATGCCCGCGTCCTCGTGATCACCGACCGCACTGAGCTGGACGAGCAGATCGAGGGCGGGTTCTCCGGGGTCGGGGAGAAGATCGTCCGCACCCAGTCGGGCGCGGACATGCTCGCGATGCTCAACACCTCGAACCCGCGGCTCATGTGCTCCCTGGTGCACAAGTTTCGCGGCACCGACGACGAGGTCCGCGATAAGGACGCCGAGGACTTCGCGAAGGAGCTAAAGACGAAGATCCCCGACGGCTTCAGGGCCAAGGGCAACATCTTTGTGTTCGTCGACGAGGCCCACCGCACCCAAAGCGGCAAGATGCACCGCATCATGAAAGACCTGCTGCCGGGAGCGATGTTCATCGGCTTCACCGGCACGCCGCTGCTGAAGAGCGACAAGAAGACCAGCATCGAAACCTTCGGGTCGTTCATCCACACCTACAAGTTCGACGAGGCCGTCCGTGACGGTGTCGTACTCGACCTGAAGTACGAGGCCCGCAAAGTCGAGCAGGAGCTCCAGGGATCCGCGCAGGTCGACCGGTGGTTCGATGCCAAAACCCAGAATCTTACCGACCTGTCGAAGGCGCGGCTGAAACAGAAGTGGGGCACGCTCCAAAAGGTCTTCTCCTCTGCACCCCGCTCGGCGCAAATCGTCCAGGACATCCTCATGGACATGGAGACCCAGCCACGGTTGATCAGCGGCCGCGGCAACGCCATGTTGGTGAGCGACTCGGTCTATCAGGCCTGCACCTTCTACGAGGCCTTCGTGAAGAGCGGTTTCAGGGGGAAGGTCGCGATCGTCACCAGCTACAAGCCCAATCCGACCGCGATCTCCAAGGAAGACGCTGGCGAGGGCGACACGGAAGAGCTCCGCAAATACGAGATCTACCGGCAGATGCTCGCCGACTACTTCGGCGAGCACCCCGACAAGGCCATCGGCCGGGTCGAAGAGTTCGAGACAGATGCCAAAAAGAAGTTCGTCAACGAGCCCGGCCAGATGCGGCTGCTCATCGTGGTCGACAAACTCCTGACCGGCTTCGATGCGCCGAGCGCGACGTACCTGTACATCGACAAGAGAATGCGCGATCACGGTCTCTTCCAAGCAATCTGCCGCGTCAACCGTCTCGATGGCGACGACAAGACCTACGGGTACATCGTCGACTACCGTGACCTGTTCAAGTCGCTTGACAAGACCGTGACCGACTACACCTCCGAAGCCTTCGGCGAATACGAGGCCGATGACGTCGACGGACTCATCAGCGACCGCAATGAGCAGGACCGCAAAGATCTCGAGGAGGCCCTGGACGCCGTCCGTGCTCTGTGCGAGCCGGTCGCCCCGCCCAAAGGCACGCTCGAATACCAGCACTACTTCGTTGCGTCTACGCCCGGCGATGCCGACCAGATCAAGGACAACGAACCCAAACGCGTCCTGCTCTACAAGTTCGTTGCCACCCTCGTACGCGCCTTCGGAGCCGTCGCCAGCGACATGGAAGCCGCCGGCTATACTGCCGCTGAGATGGCGTCGATCAAGGACGAGGTAGCCCACTACGCCGCCGTCAAGAGCGAGGTCGAGGCCGGAGCCGGCGAGAACATCGACATGAAGCAGTACGAGGCAGGGATGCGCCAACTGCTCGACAACTACATCAATGCCAAACCCGTCGAACAGGTCGCCGACCTGGAGAAGACCCTGGTCCAGTTGATCGTCGAGCGCGGGCCCGACGCGATCGACACGTTGCCACCTGGAATTAGGGGCAGCAGCGCAGCCACAGCGGAGACGATCATCAACAACGTCCGCAAGACGATCGTCGACGAGCACGCGATGAACCCGCGCTACTACGAGCACATGTCCGAACTCCTCGACGCACTCATCGAGAAGCAGAAGGAAGACGCCGAGGACTACGCGGACTACCTCCGCAAACTCATCGAGCTGACGAAGAAGGTCGGCACCCGGGAGGCAGCAGACGGCAAGACGTACCCGGAATGGGCGAGCACACCAGCGCGTCGGGCGATCATGGACTTCGGATGGCGTCCGGAAGATCTGGTTGTCGACCACGAAGCACTGCATCACCGAATCCAAGCGAGCAAGGAACACGGATGGGCCGACGCCGGTGCCGGCCGGATGAAGGAACGCGCGCTCGCCCGTGAGCTGCGCAAGGAGCTCTCAGGCGTCGAAGAGGATTCACTGGCGGAGTTCATCGAACTGTTGAAGAACAACGATGAGTACCGTTAACGCCTACCTCACCGTCGCCGGCCTTGGCGTCGACGTCGTCTACAAAAACATCAAGAACCTGCACATCTCGGTCTACCCCCCGGTGGGGCGGGTGCGAGTCGCTGCACCGCAACGGACCACTGAAGACGCTATCCGGCTCGCGGTCGTGCAGCGGCTCTCATGGATCAAGCGTAAGCGGGAGCAGCTCCAGAACGCAGACAGGCAGACTGAGCGCAGGATGGTCTCGGGGGAGACGCACTTCGTGTGGGGGCAGCGGTATCTCCTCGACGTCTCCAAGTCGAGCGGTGCGTACGGTGTCGAGATCAAGGGCAATACGCTCTGGGTGATCACTCCAACCGGAACCGACGCCGCCGGGCGGTTCGGGGCATTGGATCGTTGGTACCGGCGTGAGCTGAAGGCCGCCTTGCCCGCGCTGCTGGAGAAGTGGCAGCCGATCCTCGGGGTCGAGGCTGACAAATTCGTCGTGCGCCGGATGAAGACCAAGTGGGGCACCTGCGTCACTACGTCACGGACGATCTGGCTTAACCCGGAGTTGGTGAAGAAGAACCGGCGGTGCCTGGAGTACATCGTCGTCCACGAACTCGGTCACCTCCTGGAGCGTGGCCACGGCGAGAAGTTCGTGGCCTTGATGGACCAGGCCCTTCCCGACTGGCGGGCACGTCGCGACGAGTTGAACGAAGCCCCGCTCGGGCACGAAGAGTGGGGAGAATGCGAGCGGGCGTGATGAAACGGAGCAGCCGCAGGGCCTGGTGCAGGTGCTGGTGAACGTTTTGGGAAACTTTTGCCCGAAAAATCTTTACCAGATGCTGATGGAGCAGAAGTGGCTTACAGGCACCAATTCTTCCGCCGGTGCTGACCGAAAGTTGTTGCGTCCGAGATTCAGCAAACCGACTTCGTGCCGCGGTAATGGACCACGCAGCAGACACAGCTGGAGCCGGTCGTATGGGACTAAGGACAGACCTCAATCGGACAATCAAGAGGATGACGACTGCGCTTCCTGACCTCTGGACCGACTGGTGCTCGGTCACGGGCGTGCCCGCCGGCAGAATCGATGAGACCGCAGTCTCTCGCTTTGGGCAGCAGGTACAGCCGTCCCAGGCTGTGCTCACAGCATTGCGCCGGCGGATGGCTCCCAAAGGTCCTGCAGCCCCGCGTGGCCGCGTGATCGCCGTGAGGATACCGGTTCTCTGCAGCGGCTGATCCGGCGCGGTACGGCAATCATCCAGCGCCCGGACACCCACTGGGTCTTCAGGCTGCGGCTGCGCCGGATGCTGTTCGCCGCGGTACTCCTGGCACCGCCCTCCCACGGAGGCCTCGGGCTGGACAGGCCAGGTGCGTTGGAGCTGAGGCCGGAGGGATTGCGCCGGCTGCGCGATCAGATCAGCGTCGCCGAGGACTCCGCCTCCTGCCCGGCATGCGCGACATGGTCGTGGCTGGAGGTGATCGGCACCAACAGCGGGTGGTCCCACGGTTCCGTCCGGGCCTTGGGGCACGGCCGCGACGAAGAAGGACCCGCACACCGGCACCTTCGACCTGACCCCAGCCCGGACTGGCACCTCTGCCTCGGCCTGCTGCCCGCCATTGACCGCTGGGGATGGATCGACAGCTACCGCTCCATGCACCCTGCGTCGCTATCGGCGGTCATCAGTGCCATCGCCCTGCTGCTCGACGGTCTGGAGCCAGCGTATGCTCCGGTGCCTGCCGCAGCTGCGATGCCCGTCAGCCCCCGGCGGCAGATGACGCGCGAGGAGGAAGAACGGATCCTCAAACGCGCCGACGAACTGACCGCCCGCGTCGAGGCGATCCTTCGCGAGTTCGATGCCGGCCGATAAAGTCGTGTGTATGGGATACAACTGGGAGCAGCTCCTCGGGACCAGGGGCGCAAGCATCTCCGACGCCTCCGAACAGAGCGCCTCCGACGCGATGTACCAGGACCACCCGAGCGCAGCTCCGTCCTCGGGCACGGAAGACCCGGGCGATCAGGTCGTCCGCCTGCCGTTCGACGAGAGCTGAGCCTCCAAAACTCCCACACCGGGATGTCCGTTTCGAGGCATAACCTCAGCTCAGCGTGCATGCATACTTAAGTACGCAGTCCCCGGGGTCCATGATCTTAAATGAGTAAGCGTAGGGATGGAGTGACCACCTAAAGCTGGCGCGTCACATTTCCCCGGTTCCCGTGACGGGTCTGCACTGCCACGAATAAATGTCAGTGGGTGTCGCTAGTCTTTTCATTGAGTTCTGATGCGACTAATGACGGTTGCAGCTCGCACATTTGGGGAGGCCGAGTTGGCTGAGAAGAAGACTGTTTTCGTAGCCTTTGCTATTGAGGACGAGCGCATGCGGGACCTGTTGAAGGGGCAGTCGCTGCACTCTCGCGCACCGTATGAGTTCATCGACATGTCGGTGAAGGAACCTTACGACTCGGGTTGGAAGGACAAGGTCCGTACGCGCATCCGCCGCTCGCACGGGGTGATCGCCCTGGTGAGCAAGAACTCGCTGACGTCCTCCGGGCAGAAGTGGGAGATCGAATGCGCCAAGGAAGAAGGCAAGCCGCTTCTCGGTGTCTGGGTGTACTCCACCGACAACACGAGGCTGGATGGGTTCCGCACGGTTGCGTGGAGCGATGTGAACATTTCCACCTTCATTGACTCCCTCTGAGGCGCGGTCCCATGCGTAAAGCGCTCATCGTCGGAATCGACCATTATGAACAGATCGGGTCACTCTACGGCGCAGTGAATGACGCGCACACCGTTAAGACGGTGCTTGAGCGGCACGCGGACGGCACGCTCAACTTCCAGCAGCCGAGGCTGATGACGGGCACCGGCCCCGGGGCAACGGTGACCCGCAGCGAGTTGCGAGATGCCGTCGAGGAACTGTTCAGGGACGATGCCGAGATCTCGCTGTTCTACTTCTCCGGCCACGGCTATATCGACGGGGCCGGCGGCTACCTGTGCGCAAGCGACTGCGCAAATGGGCATGACGGGCTCTCCCTGTTCGAGGTGATGACCTTCGCGAACAATTCGCCTGCCAAGAACAAGGTGATCATCCTCGACAGCTGCCACAGCGGTATCGCGGGCGGCAACGCTGTCGCGGCCCAAGTCGCCGAGATCAAGGAGGGCGTCACCATCCTAACGGCGTCGACCGCTGAGCAGTATGCCATGGAGACCGGCGGCTCCGGTGTTTTCACCAGCCTGCTCGTGGATGCGCTGAGCGGGGCTGCGGCCAACCTTGTGGGCGACGTGACCCCGGGCAGCGTTTACGCTCACATCGACCAGTCCCTCGGGAACTGGGCGCAGCGGCCCGTGTTCAAGACGAACGTGAAGAAGTTCGTTTCGCTCCGGGAGACGAAGGCACCGATCGAGCTCGCCCAGCTGCAGAAGCTCACCGTCCTGTTCGACGAGCCAACCAGGCACCTCCAGCTTGACCCTACCTATGAGCCGCATCGCTCTGGAACGGAGGATGAGTCTGTTCCCTTGCCGGACCCAGTCAAGACCGCTGAGTTTGCCGTGCTGCAGGCGCTGGTCAAAGTCAACCTTGTCCGCCCGGTAGACGCTCCCCATATGTGGCACGCTGCGATGGAGTCGAAGGCCTGCGAGCTGACAGTGCTCGGCCAGCACTATTGGAACCTCGTGAAAGAGGGGCTGATCTGATGGCTTCTCGTGACAGTATCCGTGAAGTTCTTGAGAGCGTGCAGACCGTAGAGCGGCTTGCGGCCATCGAGCATGAGCGGTGGGCGCACTGGCAGCAGTACGTCCATGACCAGTGCGAGCGCAAAGATGATGGTTCTCTGGTGGTGCCTGCGGAGTTGGTGGCGCGCTGGAAGGCACAGATTGAGACACCGTACGCAGAGCTGTCCGAGCGAGAGAAAGAAAGCGACCGGGAACAGGTCCGCAGGTACCTGCCTGTCGTCATCGAGGCGCTGAACAGCTGACGACCTTCCGTCGTGGGCGGACGACTTACGTTCATTGCGCGAGGGAGCGCCCCCAGGATTCTGCCTTGGGGTTCAACTCGTGCTTGAACCGCAGGAACCAAGCAAGATGGTCCGGATGTCGGTCCACAACATCGCCCAGCGTCGACGAAGCCAGCCACGATGGGTCCCAGCTATGAGGAGGCTAAATTAGAGGGCCTTCGGCAGGCTTCTTGCGGGCGCTCGGGAACTCTTTTTCCGGATGGGAGGTGAATGAACGTGATTAAGTTCCTGGACTGGTTCCCGTCACCAACCAGCGCTGACCGCACTAGCAGCTGCCTTCCTGGTGCTGCTGGTGACTTCCACCCGCATGGGACTGCCGCGCTCCCTGAGCGTCGTACGGATAGGCTGCTGAACTCTTTCACTGATGGGATCGAATCCCTCCCGAACGAGTACACTCAACCCATTGTCACCCATAGAGTCGGGTTGGACGGGGAGAGTGTATGAGCGACAGCCGAGGCCTCGTGGTGGGCATCGCCAAGTATGCCATCAAGGGCCTAAAGAACCTCGGCGGTTGCGCGGAAGGAGCCCCAGCCATCGCGAAACTCCCGGCGACCTACCGCGACCAGACGATCATCTGGCCCGGCGGCGCAGTGAGGGGCTGATCGATGCTTGGTCTTGCCGTCTTCCTTCTGCTAATAAGCGCCTTTGTCTTGGTCAACGCCCTCACTGACCGAGGCATGGTCGAGCGACGCAGGAACAAGCCGAACTACGGATGGTTCCTTGAGGAAATGGCCGAGTTTGAGCAGGCCGGTGGCCGCGTGCAGGAAATCGATTACCAAGCAGTTACGGTCCGGCGAATGATGCGAAAAATCGTTGTCGGGCCAGGGGTGTTCGCGTTGTTGTTGACCGTCTGCCTGACTTGGTTTGGACTCACGATGTGGATCCCTGCGGCCCTTATTGGCCTGTACGTTGTCGCCGCAGGCACGTTTTCTTGGCTGGTATCCGACTTGTTTGGTTTGGTCGACGGAAGAGGGCCCCGGTCAAGGACCGAGATCGCGGTCGCACTGCTCACTCTTGGTCTCAAGGGAGCGATGGTCGCCGTAGGAATCTTGATAGCGGGCCAAGGAATCGCTCACGTAAACGCCGGTGACTGGTTCTTGGGGATTCCGCTGATGGTTCTCGCTATCGGACTCCTCACCTACTGTTACTTGCCCGTCGCAATCATCGACCGGCATCTTCAGAAGGTGAAGGAATTCGATTTCGCTAGGACCACCAAGACTGACGCAGTCCTCTTCCTCCGATCTTTCGGAGACGACGACCTTCGCTTGTATTCGCCCTATGGCTCGATAGGTCCGCGATATCGCTTCATCCCTGGCAGGAAGCGATTCGAGGAGGTTCTCTCATCTGCACTAATAGGCCGTAGCGAGTTAGTGGGCGTTGGAAAGCCAGGCGAGAAACTCCCCATGCTCGGCGCATCGCGCACCTATTGGGACCACGACAACTGGAAAGACGCGATCAGGTCCACTGCGTCGCGAACTAACGGGCTCCTCGTGCTTGCGGGAAAGACTCCGAGCCTTGGCTGGGAGATGACCCAGTTGTTTGAGCTCGGATTGCTGGGTAAGACCCTGGTCCTGTTTCCGCCTGACAACGTGGTCGACACCATCGAGCGGTATGCCTATATCGACGAGGCACTGAAGTTTGGGTCACAACACAAGCTTCCCGATGAGCTCAAGCTGACGCTGACTGCTGTTGCGTTCGATCAGGCGGGGCGTCCGATTCACTACATGGCGGGCGGACGAGACTGGTCCTCCTATATCGCAGCGCTTCTTCACTTCCAGATGGTTCTTGCTGGTGATTCGCAGTTCGACGCGGAGGGGGCCGTTTCGGAAGCGGTTGCCATGGCCGAAGATCCATTCCAGCAGGCCGCCTACTTGATGGATGTCGGAGAGCGCACCAAGGCGCAGTCGATCCTCAACCAGACCGAACTTGACTCGTCGGACGCGTCTGGGCTCATCGGTCGCGCGTGGGAGAGAGTGGCGCTTTATGGAGACCTGGCGGGTGCCCGTCAAGTCCTCCTGGCGTCGCCCGTTGGTGCGCACGAACCCATGGTCGAGCGTGCTCTGGCAGCACTCGACGCCGTGGAAAAAGGCGGCGATAGCCGCATCATTCTGCGGACGCGGTATGCGACACGCTTTCAGAACCGGCCCGGCCGGGTTCGTGTTGGCAGCGTGCGGCTCAACCGAATCGCTGCAGTCCGCTTTCAGCGTCTGATGCAGCGGATCGGCTCGGCCGAGGACGTCCAAGATCGCGAGGCCGCATGCAACTACTCTAGTGACTTGCTTGATTTCGCCGAGTCGGAAGGCATCTCGACACTGATCGCCATGGCGCAGGTCCAACTCGGCGACGCCGAATTCGAACGTGGGAACTTGGAACGTGCGACGGCGCTGTTTCAAGAGGCAAGCGCGCTTCGCGAGGCACCCAGGGTTCAGCTTTCGCTAATGCTGCCACGACTCGACCCAACCAAAACTGTTGATGAGGCGCTGAACTGGCTCGTGCGTGTGGCAGACCATGAGGATAACATCGACAAGCGGAAGGCTGCACTTCGGGAGTTGCTCATGTTCCGCTCGGAGCATGGAGCACCAGAAGACGCTGCTTGGGCAGCCGAGCAACTTGGTCGGTCGCATGGAGAGTCCGGTGACTTTGACACCGCCAGGCGATTCTTCGACCAAGCCCATTCCGAGTACACCAAAGTTGGGCGGCTGTCACAAGCAGGTTGGATCAAGGTCTTGCAGGCCAAGGTCGAGTCACAGCAGGACAACCCCGACGGAGCTCTCAAACTTTTGCAACAGGCCACGGAGGTTTCAGCAGCCGCCGACGACCCAGCTCTGCGGTTTGAGGCGAACCGACTTGCCGGTGATATCCAGCAGAAACTCGCCGCCAAGACTTCTGACGAAGACCTCGTTTGGCAAGCAAGGGCGAGCTACGAGTCCGCCCTGGAAGCCGCACGCGAGGCGGCACAGATCGTCGCCAAGCAGAAGAGTTCAACGCTAGACGAGTTCCACGAGAGCAGACTGAATCTGTCCATCGCACTCAATGACTTGGGCACCTTCATCAGTAAGACCGACGCTAGAGGTGCGCAGGCCTATTATCAGGAAGCCGTGGCGATCCGGCGAGCACTGGTAGCAGGGGCCCCCAAGGATTACGAGATTGCCCGCCGGCTGGGCTTCTCCCTACTCTACTTGGCCGAAAACAGTAGAAGTCTTCAGGACGCTGAGGGGCCGTACGCATGGGTAGAGGTACTGACACAGTTCTCGTCCCTGACCGAGGAGCTCAATAACAGCAAGACGGCTGCCAGTGACTTTAGGTTCTCAATCGACCGCTTCCTAGAGGACCAGGCTACAAACACATCGCGAAGCAAGGAACTTGATGCTCTGGCTTCTACGGTACCCACGATCCAGAAAGCACTTCGGCTCATAGTCGAGCATGCCTCACCTGACGATGCCTACAAGGCCACCCGCGCTGTCTTCGGACTCGCCACCGAATTCGATCGTGTCTCGATGAGTGCACCCGCGCATGACCTTTTTGTGGAGACCCACGCAGCGCGCCGTCACCTCTCAGATGAGTATCCCGGCAACCGGCTGGTCCGTCGGGGGCTCGCCTTCTCACTGCTAAACGCCGACTCGCGATACTTGCCTGCGGAGCCTGATTCAGCGCTCAATGACTTTCGCGAAGCAATTTCAATCTTCGAGCACTTGGCGGGATCCGCCTACAGCGAGGCATCCACTTCGGCCCAATCGGATCTGCTATGCGGGCTAATGCACTCCACTATGCACCTCCGTAAGGTCTCACATCCAGCGGCGCAGGAGTTCGCCCTCCGCGCTGCTGAAGTCGCACGCCACCTCATTGCGGCGGAACCAAGTGAGCCCCGATGGAAGAACGACTTGGCATGGGCACTCAAGTGGAGTGCCGACGCCATTCCCAAGGAGGACACGGTAACTGCGCTACTCGGCTATCGGAAGGCTCTCGACTTGGACGTTGCTGACGGCTTCCCCCCCGTGGTTCACTGGCTGGCGCTCAAGAATTCAGGAGTCATTCTTGACGACATCGACCCCGTCGAAGCCAGCCGCTTCTACGCCGAAGCTGTCGACTTCGCGAAAGCCCAGTTGGAAGGTAACCCAAGTGACGAAGACTTGGAGTGGCAGCTCGGGCGCTCACTGGCATGGAATGCCGAAGCTTTGAGCTCGATCGAACCAGCGAGTGCACTCGCCAAGTGGCGCGAATGTATTGAGTTGCAGAAGCGCAGACTCCCGAACCATCAAGGGGATCTGAACGAGATTCGGTTGCTTGCCGTTGCGCTCAATAATGCTGGAGTCCTCGTCGGGTCCGAGGATGTCGAAACCGCAGCAGCCCTCCACCGGGAAGCGGACCGGTACTTTCGCGAGTTGATCGCACTTGACCCTGGCAATCCGAAGCGACTCCGAGATGTCGTGGAGGTTGGTATGGATCTTGCTAAGCTTCTCTCAGCGGCCAACCCGACGCATCGCGAATCCGCGACAGCCTGGGCTCAGGTGAGGCAGGACATCGAGCTGCTGGCAACGAGGACCGAACTCACGCAGCAAGAAGAAGAGATCCTTCAGAAGGCCCGGTACTCCCGGTAGCGGTCCCAGTTGATGTAAGCAGCAGGTCCAAGGCACTGGTGATCTCGCACCACGGCCCTGCCGCGCCGCATGCCAAGGAAAGTGCTCGGCCAGAAAGAACTTTCGCCATCAATCCCGGACTTGAGACCTGATGCGGGGTCTTGGGCTCTCGAGGCCGTGAAGGTCGGCGATTGCCCGCGGCGATGCCCGCCGGTGGCCCATGGTCGCGAACCGTGCCCCTTCGGGGAGCCGGAAGCTCGGCTCGAGCCGGACATCGGGAAGGGCGGCATGGTCAGCCCTGGTGGGAAGGATCCCGTGCCGGCAGCGGTGCACGGGTGGCAGGAGTTGAACGGCTTTTCGCCAGGCGATGGGGGCCTCCGTGCCGCCCCGGCCGTCGGGCCATCCTGGCCAGAACCGCACTCCTGCCGTGCGAGGCGCTTGCGCACCTCTGTTTTTAAACATTCACCGGGGGCAAAACTGCGGCCTCATTCTTGGTGTGCTGCTCCTGGCGGCCCGTTTTATTCGCCTGGGAAGGATCCTGGCCGGAGAACGAAAGCCCTTCTGCGCGAGATGGTCGAGACACCGACAGCCGTCAGACTCCCAACCCCGGATCCCGGTAAGCCGTACCCCTGTCCATGTTCCAGCCGGCAACCATTCCAGAACCGATCATTAGATCGCTCACCCTGGCCAACTGATAGCTAGGGTCGGCCTCGAGGGCGAGTTGGAGGAACTGGTGCGCCTTGCTGCCCCTGCCTTCCCACCAATTGATGAAGGCCACCGCGGTGAGGATGGGGGCGGAGTGCTTGGTGCTGCTGTGGGTGTAGGCGTGGAGGAGCAGTTGCTGCGCCCATTCGACTCGAGACCATTCCGGCTTGTCGTGCGTTTGGGCAAGGAGGATCCTGTCCATGCGTTCGTCGATGCCTGGGATGTCGGCCATTAGCCTGTCACGGATAACGGGAAATTGGAGATCCGCGATCAGGTTCACGATTTCATCCCGGTCCGGGTAACTGTGCGACGCGAGCATGCCTGTCCAGCGTGCCCTGGCTTGCTCGAGCGCTTCCCCGACTTTCAGACCTCCGAGTGCAGCTACACGGTCGCGAACAGCGTCCGTGGTTTCCGTTTCCTTGGTTGAGGCGGGCAGCGTAATCCGACTAGTCGGTTCGATGGTGCTGCCGCGGTAGACGAATTCCGCGTTGATCTGGCTGGACTGTGTCGCAGTCAACGGGATTGACCGACCTTCCTTGGGGCCTCCATCGTATTGGGAGACCCTTTCGTTCCCGACCAAGAGCCCATCACGGATGGACAACCCGCGTTCGGCGAGGGCACCAGTCAAAGCGGCGATGGTTGCTGCCTGGGGCTTGACCGGCCCGGCCTGCTCGTCTTCGGCGGTGTACACGGCAAAGAGCACACTTTCGGCATTGGTGTCATGAGCCAGGTAACCGGCGACCGTCTGCGCATAGCTGATCTCAGTACCTGGCTTCGGCAGATCAACGCGGAGTGTCGCGCCAACGTGCTTATCCGACAAGGTGATGCACACCAGGCTTTCCCGAGGCCAGAACCCCAGGGTGTGGCCGACGAAACTGAGAACATCGGCTGGGGTGCGGATGGTCAACTCTTCCATGATCCTTCTCCTTTATCGGTCGGCGGACCGCGGATGCGCCCGTCAGATTTCGGCGTCATTCTGATTGGAGAGCCACCGCTGGGCTTGCGGGTCCGGACGAAGCGACGCAGGAGCACCGAGCGAACTCTTGGTTCGTGAACGGCGCGCTGCCCCCAAATGCACGAAGGGCCTGCCCGGCGATGATCGCGATCGGAATGACAAATAGCGAACTTGTTTTTGCTCATTCATGGGCAGGTACGGGCACCGCGGCATGACCCTAGCGGCCGCAGTTCGTCTGGGGAGGGTTATTGGGCCAGCTTTGCGCCGGATCGCCTTTCGAGCGCATGTTCGGCGCGTTCGACGACGGTCCGGTCGTGGGCGTCCAGGCGCCGGGAAGCTTCGGGGTTGGCCATTTCACAGTCACGTATTTCTACCAACCACCGGTGAAGCTGGGTTTCGGCGTGCCCGCAGAAGAACGACAGCCGGCTGGCGCGTCTATCCTGCAAAACTAACTCGTGCTGGCCAAAGGCTATGCGGTTCCATATGGGACTGATCTCCCAGAGCAACAGTCTGGTGCGGAGCCCGAACGTGCCATGCTTGAGACGTCCCGCCAGCCGGGGGAGAAGTAGCCCGAGGCTGACTAGGAGCACGGCGCACGTTTCGCCCACCCAATAGAAGCCGGTGAGGACAGCAGCCGTCGGGCTCGCGGTGCCTTCAACCTTGACGACCGCCCCGTAGAGCAGCCGGTCGAGCAGCACCAGAGCGAACAAGACACAACCGGCGGCGATGAGGCTGAACGCCGATCGAAACGCCGGGGTATGCATATGCGGAACGTTGCTCCTGCATACCCGGGCTATGTCGACGCACATCCACATGATGAAGGCCGAGCCGGTCCAGAGGAAGACTGCCATCCCGGGCTGATCACCGTATGTAAGTGGCAGGTTGGGATCGGTGACATCTACGCGGCTGGTGAGAAATCCTGCAGTAACAGCCGCGCAGGCGGCGCCCGCACCCCATCGTCCCAACGTGAGTTGCCGCCGTCGTACTTCTTTATCCGTGACCGCAGCCAGGAGGATGGCAGTTCGAAACTGCCAAAACCCAAGGAGCAGAGATAGGAGAGTGGCAAGCCCAACGCGGTTCTGGCCACCGAGCATCGGGTCGATGCCGTAGTAGACGGCGGGGACATAAAGTGTGCAGGCAATTGCGGCCAGGATAGTCGCGCGGAATACGCTGCCGCGGTCAGGATCTCGGGCGATGGGCAGCCGAAGGACAGTAAGCACCCACAGCGCGGCTGCGGGGACGGCTTCCATCAGCCGAACACTCGGCGAAAGGCCAGAGGCTCGGGCAGGCTAGGGACCTCGCTGCCGATGATCCCCATGGCAAGCTGGTCGGCGAGGGCCTCGGCTGTGAATTCGGCGTCGTCGGTGTAGCTGCGGCGGCCGAGAGCGCGGAGAACCTCGACGCCGAGGTCCGGGAGGAATGCCGTGACCAAGTCTTCGGTAGGTTCCAAGAGGTCGTGCTGGAGGATCATGTGGCTGAACTCGTGCAGGATGATCTGTTGCCGATGCCAGCTGGATTTCACTGTTGCATGCAGGACTATGTCGCGGTCGGCGCAGATGAGCCAGACGCCGCACAATTCTGATCCGCGCATGCCGGGGAGTTCGTCGACGATGATTGGCCGGCCGCGTTGCATTTCCAGTTTGTTCTGAATGTACAGAAGCGTCGCGTCGTCGGGCAGACCGAAGCCGTGCTCCGCTCGCCGGGCTATTTTTCGGGCTTCACGATAGTTCATTGCTACGGGCCGCGGGGGAGTGGGGAACATTGACCGGACCGATCTGGTCCAGGGAATACCCGTTCGGGTAGAGGGACGACCCGGCTTTGCCGGGCGTGAAATGCGGCTGCTCGTTCAGCGGCCGACGACGGCGGATCGCGTTGCGAATTATCAGTCCAGCTTTGAGGGCGGCCCGGGAAGCTCGGGTGGAGTTGGGGAGGCCGAGCGCCGCGGTGAGGCGGTCGTCGTCGAGCATTGTGCTGATGATCTGTTTCGCCAAGGGGCGCAAGGGCGCCGGCAACCGGCTTTGAAAGACCTGGACTGTGGCGTCCATCAGCCGCTGGCCCTCGGGGGATGGCGCGACATGCGCGGCCTCGTAGGCGTCGAAGAACGCCTCGGCGTCAGCGTAGGTAGTGGGCGTGCCGGCGATGTTCATCCTGGAGCCCAGCTCGGCGAAAAAGCGCACGGCGGCCGCGAGCTCTGCAGCAGTGGGCTGGCGCCAGGCGTGCCTCTGGGTCCAGCGGATCGGGACCACCAGCAGTGTGAGGAGGACGTACAGGAAGTCGTCTTTGCTGCCGGGGACGTTGCGGTGTACCCGGTTGAGCAGCCCGACCATTTCGCGGCTGCGCTCGCTGTCCAGCCCGCACGCGATGAGCTCGTAGATGACGATGGCGGTGTCGTACGAGCGCTTCATGGGGCGCTGCTGGATTTCAGCGTTGCTGTGCAGTGTTGAAGCGATGCCCGGGATGGCGAAATTGCGGTAGTACGAGAGGAAGAAGCCGAGTTCCATGTCCGCAGCAAGGTCAAAGAGAACCATGCTCCGGAAGGTGGCTTCCCAGTCTTGAGGCTGTGCATCTTCCTGGCGGCGGAGACTCACGGCGAGAGTCTCATGAAGATTCATTGTGCCCCTTCCCCGTGCCTGAAAGTCCGCGCTCGGGGGAGGGGCTCCAGCTCCCCAGCTCGGCTGACCACTTCCATGGTAGGGCTGTTGGATCAGTGTGACTAGTCGATCGTAGACGGGTCTACTTTGCGTTCGCTGGTGCCTGCTTTGCCAGCGCCTTGACCAAGCCCTTTTCTCCCTGCCTCATCATGAGAGCATGGGCGGCCGTGAAGGCCGGGGCAGCGATCGGCGTCAGCAGATTCATCCATCGTTGGGTGGGCTGGACGCGCCATTCGATGTCCATCTGCGTCGCTTTGCCTTGCTCTTCCGGAGTGAGCACTACTCGCCCGGTCCCTTTCAGGTGCCCGCCGGCGTCGAAATCTATCTCCCGAGGCGCGTCGACGTCTGTTGGGTGGATGCTGATGGTGAGCGTGTAACCCAGCGATGCCTTGAAGTTGAGGTGGGCGGTGGTCGCTTTGAGGATGTCCTCCTGGGAGTTGCTCATGGGTTTGGTGCGAACCAGCGGGCCGGCGAAGCTGCAGTGTGGCCACCAATTGGGCCAGCTCATGTTGATGTCGGCAATGATGGCCCACACCTTCTCTGGGGGCACGGGGAGGTGCCAGGTGGAGCTGAGGTCGAAAAGGCGTGGGGGCATGGGGCTATTTTCGCACTTGGCCTCAGTGCCTGAGCTCGCCTTCGCAAGAGATGCTCACGGACGCCCCACAGAACTTCTCGCCTGGGAAGCCATTCCGCTCCGACATCGGGTTCGCCCGTCACAACTTTCCGATCAATAGATGAGCCCGACAAGGGCCAGTAGGCCAACGCTCCCAGTTGCCCAAGTGTCGACCTGATCCCCGGAGGCTGTGTGTTTGCTGAGGCGACCGTCAGCCCCTTCCGTCTGTGTATCTCGCGCTGCGGATCGTTGTGGTGCTCGTGGCTTCGTTTTGGCAAATGATTGCCCCCACGCGAGACTCCTTCATTGGTTCCGAGACCTGCTAACTCTTTCGTGGAAGGCTCAACTGTGGGAGTCGCCGCCGCACGTGCGCGGGGCGGAATTTTTTCGCAGTTCGACGCATCGCTCTGGCTGGTCCCCGATCGGCCAAACCTCGTCGTCCCGGAAGAACACCGCGGATGCCGTCCGGAGGAACCGTGCGGTCTCGCTCCCGCGGACTGGGGCGCAGACCAATTGCGTCTGGCCTCGGGACCATCTGGCGGCTATCGCGCCTCGGACGAGACGGGCGCCGTCCATGCCGCGAGCAACTGCAGCCGTTCGGCGGTGGGGGAGGCGGGCTCGGCGACGTAGGCCGACAGGGTGATCGACGGCGCGGAGTCGAGCGTGATCTGCTCGAATCCGAGCACGAGTTCGCCGACCTCGCGGTGGTGGAGGGTCTTGGTGCCCATCCGGTGCCGGCCGACGTCGTGAGCGGCCCAGCGGGAGCGAAAGTCCTCGCTGCGGGTGGAGAGCTCGCCGATGAGGCCGGTGAGGCGCTTGTCGTGAGGCGACGCCCCGGCCTGCGCGCGGAGGATCCGCACGCAGACGGCCGCGGCGTCGTCGGGGTCGGCGTAGAACTCGGCGGCGGCGGGATCGAGGAACACGAAGGCTGCCAGGTTCGGAGGGGCGGTGGAGGAGCGCCTTGTGGGGCTTGCGTAGACCAGGTCGAAGAGCGCGCGGCCCAGCGCATTTGCGCCGAGAATGTCCAGCCGCGCGTCGTGCGCGATGACCGGGGTGGCGCTCATGGCGTCGATGAGCAGCTGCGCCTGCTGGGGCAGTGCTGGTGCTTTCTGCGTCCGCCCGCGGGCCCGCGAAGGCCGGTGGGCTGTGCGCGCAAGGTCGTAGAGATAGGCGAGTTCATCGTCGGAGAGCTGCAGTGCGTGGGCGATGGCGTCGAGGATGTCCTCGGAGACTCCAGTGAGGTCGCCCTTCTCGATCCGGGTGTAGTAGTCGATTGAGACGCCAGCAAGCGTGGCGACTTCTTCACGGCGCAGTCCCGGGACGCGGCGCATGCTGTTTCCCTTGGGAATCCCTGCCATGTCGGGTGTGATCTTCGCGCGGCGGGTTGCCAGGAAGTCCCGAACCCTCTCGTCTTTCGGCGTCATAGCACCAGACTACGAGCATTCCTCGGCGTCGAAACAGGTGCTGTCAGAACCCCCGAACGAACTCGAACGCCTGCACGAGGGGGGTTCTGACAGCACCTTCCTCGCTTGAGAACGAGCGATAAAGATGGATGTCGAGCGGCACTTAGCCGACCTCGTGGACGACACCCCCATCACGTGACAAGGAGCCCATTCATGGTCGATCGAACTGAATCCATTCGCTTCCGATCCCCGGGCATGGCCTGGGACCTGGCAGGCAACCTCTACCTCCCGGAGGAGTTCGACCCCCAGAACACTTACCCGGCGCTGGTCAGTGTCCATCCGATTGGCAGTTGCAAGGAGCAGACCTCCGGCAACGTGTATGCCAAAGCGCTGGCGAAAGCGGGGTACGCGGTGCTGGCCTTCGATGCCAGCTTCCAGGGCGCGAGCGGCGGCCTGCCGCGGCTCGTCGAGGATCCCGCGCAGCGTGTCGAGGACATCCGGGTCGCGGTCGACCATCTCGTGACCCTGCCGTACGTCGATGCCGACCGCATCGGCGGGATCGGCATCTGCGGCGGAGGCGGATACGTCATCAACGCAGCCATGACCGAGCGCCGCCTCAAGGCCGTCACCAGCGTCACCGGCGTGAACTTTGGCCGCCTCAGCCGGGAGTCGTTCACCGAATACGACCCGATCGCGGCGATGGAGAAGGTGGCGGCGCAGCGCACGGCGGAAGCACGCGGCGAGGACGTCCGCGTTAATGACTACCTCCCGCCGTCGGTGGAGGCGGGCCGTGCCGCCGGCCTGACGGACATCGACGTGCTTGAAGCCACCGACTACTACAAGACCAGCCGCGGCCAGTCCACCGGTGGCGCGACGAGCGCCGCGTTCTCCCGCTCCGCCGCCGCGAACGGCTGGGACGCCTTCTTGGGCGCGGAGCAGCTGCTCACGCAGCCTTTGCTCGTCGTCATCGGCGACAAGCCCGGCGGTTTCGGTGCATACCGCGACGGCCAGGAGATCTACGGTCGGGCGGCGTCGCGGGACAAGCGGCTCATCGTCCTTCCTGGGACATCCCACTACGAGCTCTACGACCAGCCCGAGCCCACCGGAGCGGCCATCGAAGCGGCCGTTGAGTTCTTTGGCACCCACCTCTGATCTCAGACTTTCCCTCCTATCTATTCCACCTCTCAACACTCACCTATCAAGGAGAATCATGAGCGAGAACATCGATATCAAGACCCGCAACGGCTACGGCACCACGCTGTCCGCCGTGATCAACTTCCCGCCGGAGTTCGACGCGTCGAAGGCGTACCCGGTGATCGTTGTCTCCCACCCGGGCGGCGGCGTGAAGGAGCAGACCGCCGGCCTGTACGCGGGCAAGCTCGCCGAGGCCGGCTTCGTCACCGTCGCCTACGACGCCTCGTTCCAGGGCGCGAGCACCGGCGAGCCGCGTCAGCTGGAGAATCCGCACATCCGCACAGAAGACGTTAGCGCGGTCGTGGACTACCTAACCACCCTGGACTACGTCGACAACGAGCGCATCGGCGCGATGGGCATCTGCGCCGGTGCGGGCTACACAGCTAACGCTGCGATTAACGACCCCCGCATCAAGGCCGTCGGCACCGTGAGCATGGTCAACATAGGCCAGATGTTCCGCAACGGCTGGATGAACGACGTCAAGGACGCCGACGCCGCTCCGGTCCTGAAGATGGGCGCGGACGCGCGCACGACCGACGCCGCGGGCAAGGACAACCCCTTCCCGCTGGCACCGATGAGGGAAGAGGACGCCCCCAACGAAGAGCTCCGACAGGCGTGGGAGTACTACCACACCCCGCGCTGCGAGCACCCGAACGCTCCGGGCTTCATGACCGCGCGCAGCCTGTCGCAGATTATCGCCTACGACGCGTTCTTCAAGGCCGAGGCGTTCTTCACCCAGCCGCTGCTGGCGATCGCCGGCAGCGAGGCGGGGTCGAAGTGGATGAGCGATGACCTGGTCGCGCGTGCCGCGAGCACGGATAAGACGCTCTACGTCGTCGAGGGCGCGAACCACATGGAGCTCTACGACGGTGAGAAGGAAGTCGCCGAGGCGGTCTCCCAGCTGGCCCCGTTCTTCACCGACAAGCTCTGACAGATACCCCCAGTGGGCGGCGAGACACGTACCCCGTGTCTCGCCGCCTGTACCCCTGAAGAGAGAACAATCCCCGCGCATGACACGTACTGCATTGATCACCGGAGCCCGCTCCGGATTCGGCGCTGCCCTGGCCTTGGCTTTCGCTGAGGCTGGGTGGAACGTCGTGGCCACTATGCGCACTCCCGACCGTGCCCAGGCCGCTCTCCGCGACCACGAGCGGATCCTGATCGCGCCGCTCGACGTAACCGACCAGGCCTCCATCGCTGAGGCTGTGAGCAGCGCCGAGCGGCGCTTCGGCTCGGTTGACGTCCTCGTCAACGCCGCCGGATTCGTCGTAGAGGGCACGGTCGAGGAGATCGCCCTCGAGGCACTGCGCGAGCAGTTGGAAACGAACGTGGTCGGAACCGCCGCCGTCATCCAGGGAGTGCTGCCAGGGATGCGTTCACGCGGAAGCGGCCACATCATGACCTTCTCCTCGGGCGCGGGCCTTATCGGTGTCCCGCGGCTGGACGCCTACGCCGCTTCGAAGTTCGCCGTCGAGGGACTCAGCGAATCACTGGCTCGGTCGATCGCCCACCTGGGCATCAAGATCACCATCGTCGAGCCCGGAGTTTTCGAAACAGAGCTCGCGTCCTCTGTGATCCCGGCTGCTGTGCCGATTGAGGCCTACGACCCGGCAGCTGCACAGCTGCCCGGACTGTACGACTGGACACCCGGCAACCTGGGCGCGGCCGCACGCGCCATCGAGTCAGTGGCGGGTCGGCCCGACGCGCCGCTGCGACTCTACGTGGGACACGGCCTGGACGACGTCCGTCGTCACTACGAGGACCGCTTGAACGACTGGGAGCACACCGCGGAGATCACGGCGACGACGACGAGCAGCTCCAGCTGAACCAACAGAACACGGCGGCGGAGCGG
This sequence comes from Arthrobacter sp. NPDC058097, assembly GCF_042884885.1. Lineage (NCBI taxonomy): Bacteria > Bacillati > Actinomycetota > Actinomycetes > Micrococcales > Micrococcaceae > Arthrobacter > Arthrobacter sp. NPDC058097. The sequence continues at coordinate 40,536 of NZ_JBHVSZ010000006.1, read as the reverse complement.
GCCGTGAGCACAAATTCGAGAAAGGCTGACCAAATGAGCACGTGGACCAAAGACGACCTGGATCGCATCAACGCGCAGACCTATTTCACCGTCGGGGTGACTCTGCCGGATGGCACGACGCCGAAGACCGTGGACATCTGGTCGGTGCCGGTGGGAGATCAGATCTTCATCCGCTCCTACAACGGAACCGCCGGGAAATGGTATGGACCCGCATTGGAGACCCTCCGGGGACGCATCTCCGCCGGCGGCGTCGAGAAGGCCGTGCGCTTCGTGCCCGTGCCTGAGGACGACGAGGAGGCGAACCAGGCCGTCGACGCGTCCTACCGGGAGAAATACGCGGACAGCGAGTACTCGGTGATGATGTCCACTGAGCCCGTGCGCCGCAACACCCTTGAGGTCGTCCCTGAGGATTAGCCGACCGTCCTGGAGAGCGCTTTCCCGGAGCTGCTACGGCGTAGGGGACCTCCTCCCTCAAGGTGAAGGGCCTCGGGTCCGCCAGGCACGAGGCCCTTTCGAAAAGCCTGCCCTGCTGTTGCTGCCCCTCGCCCTCACCATACTCTCTACGAACGTCCACTGGTTCGGCCACATAGCCGCCACCTACAAGGGCTGGGGAACCCCCGGAGACTTCTGCTTCAGGTGCTGCGGTGCTGTTCTGGGTCCCCGTCGACCGGTCTGTCGGCGACCTAAACCAGGGCCTGCCGTGAACACCAATTGAGGGCTCGATGACCTGCAGCGTGGTGTTCGCGGTGGTGTGGGCAGAGGACCGAGGGGCAGTCACCACCAGCAATGAGGCCGACGCCATTGCCAGCTGAACGCTGCCCAGCCGCGGCCGTCGGCTTGTAGGTGACGCTGGTGATCGGCCAGGCTGATGTCATAGTGACCGCAAGACCAGTCCGCCGCGGCCAACTACAACTGCCAGGGCTGCATGACCAATACTCTGGCGAGCCGGCCGATCCTCACGCTGAGGATTCCGTGGACAGCGCCAGCAACCAACATCTCACCGCGCTACGACACGTCTTAAATGGTCGAGCCGCGCTCAGAGACCTGCCGCAATTGGCGACTGCAGGCAAATCCACTCGCGCTATACCGCCGTCGTGAGCGGTGCCGCTTTTGCAGATCATCGGGCCTATTGCATGCATAATATATTTTCTATACTATGGCGAGACGTTTCCGACACGCCTTCTCGAGGCGCGCGACCAGGGAGAACTGCAATGAAGCAGATAGCAGCAAAGCTCGCACTAACATCCGTCACCCTACTGGCGGCGGCGTCGCTCGGTGCGTGCAGCGGATCGGCGGCCAGCGGCGGCAACAAGAACACGCAAAGCAGCACATTGGTTAAGGTTGGTGTCTCGGTGCCGCTTTCCGGTCCGACGGCGACCGCCGGCACCGCGACCGCCTGCGGTGCCGACGCCTATTTCAACCTGATCAATGCCAAGGGCGGAGTGAACGGCTACACGTTTGAGACCAATGCCCAGGACAACAAGTACGATGCAGCGCAGGCGGCACAGATCGCGCAGGGCTTCTCCGCTGACGGGTCGTTCGCTGTAATCGTCCAAGGCACGGCGATGTTTACCGCATCCACCCCGGTGTTGCAGCCGAAGAAGTTACCAGTGTTCGGTGGACCCGACGGCGCTATCGTTACACCGGGCCAGGACGGCATTTACGGGTACAACCCGATCTACGCGGATGAGGGCGCATCGGCCGCGGATTTCGTCACGAAGACGTTGAAGCTGAATAGCGCCGCTGTGGCTTACTTAGCTCCGCCAGCGGCAAAGGGCGCCAAGGCGTTTGCCGAGAAGTTCAAGGAGTCCGGCGGTACTGTGCCACTGGTCGAGGGTGTGCCGACGAGTGTGGGCGACTTCGCCCCATTGGCCCAAAAGTTGAAGGACACCGGTGCTGAAGCCGTCTACACGATGCTCGTCGACACCCAGCTGTCGGGTTTGCAGAAGGCGGCTGCGGCCATCGGTTACAAGCCGGCGTGGGTCACCTGGGCGATCGCCTACGGCCCGAGCTACGTGCAGCTCGCAGGCGCGCTCGCCGAAGGCACGTATACCTCCCGCTGGGGCATGCCGGCCTCAGAGACTAACGATCCGGCCGTCAAGGACTATGTCGATGCGTTGACTTCGATGCCGAAGTGCGCGGCGCTCGTAGGCGATAACGCCGCTGACACCGGCTACGCATCCGCCGCGGCGATCGTCTACGGCGTGAAGCAGGCCACTGAGGGCGGTGCCAAGCTTGACGTGGACAAGTTCAACGCCGCGCTTTCCAACGTCAGGGACATGCAGCTGGGCATCACGCCTGGACAGTCGTTCGACTCCGCCTCGCACGCCTCAGTGCGGGAGAACTCCTTCTGGCAGGTCAAGGACGGCCAGCTCGTCAAGGTGCAGGACTACCAGCCGCTTACCCATGCAGCCGGCTGAGCGACACGACGATCGGATGAGGTTGCCATGTTGAGCGTTTTGATCAGCGGCCTGGTCACAGGGCTGCTGTACGGTCTGGCGGGGCTCGGCCTGGTCGCGGTCTACCGGGCGTCGAAGGTGATGAACTTCGCCCTCGGCGGAATGGGAGCGTTCGTCGCTTACCTGGCCAAGGATCTGCTCGGAGCGGGGATCCCGTATTGGCTGGTGCTGCCTTTCTGCGTGGTCGCGGCTGCGGTCCTCGGCGGACTGCTCGAGCTGCTCATCGCCCGGCCGATGAGCAGGCAGTCGCATCTGTCAATCGGCCTGGCCACGCTTGGCGCGCTGCTGCTGCTGGAGGGCGCCATCGACTGGCGTTGGACGACGAACACCGCCGTGCTGCCGCAATTCATTGACCCGGCCACGGTTCTGCGGATCGGTGGCCTCACGATCGCATGGAACAGCATCTTCATCGTGTTGGTCGCAATCGCGGCCTCGGTGCTGCTCGTGCTCGTCGTCGACCGGACCTCGTTCGGTCTCAAGATGCGTGCGATCAGCGCGGGCCCGCAGACGTCGGCGCTGCTCGGTGTGAACGTGCGCCGGGTAAGGATGTCGTCGTGGATGCTAGGCGGCGCCTACGGGTGTCTCGCGGCGCTGCTCGTGATCCCGTTGACGTATCTCTCGCCGTCGAGCTTCACCACCTTTTTGCTGACCGCGTTCGCGGCGGTCGTGCTCGGCGGACTGACCAACATCATCGGCGTTGTCATCGGCGCAGTGCTGTTCGGCATAGCATTCAACCTGATGTCGGTGTACGTCGACGGCTCGCTCCTGTCGACGTACACGTTCATCGGCGTTACTCTGGTGCTCGTGTTCCGACCGAACGGATTGTTCGGTCGATCCGAAAAGGAGATCAGCGAACCGAGGTTGTCCCGGCCGCAGCGGCCTGGCCGTAGTGCAGGTGCGGCGGCCTCGCGCAACCGGGTTGCGGCGGCCTCCGCCGCACTGACCGGACCGGGATCGCTCGCCGCCCGCATACCAGCCGTGAAGTACACGGGGTGGGCAACGCTAATGCTGGTGCTGGTCGCCGTGCCGTTCATCCTTGACGAGCTGAACATGAACACGGCCGGAACCATCCTCGCCACCTTCATCGGAGTGCTCGGACTGAATGTGATCGCCGGCTTCAGCGGTCAGGCATCGCTGGCGAACGGAGCATTCCTCGCGATCGGCGCCTTCACGACCGCGTACCTCGTAAACCACGGCGTTGATCTGTTCCTCGCCCTGATTTCGGCCGCCGCCATCGGTGCGATCATCGGCTTCCTGCTCGGGCTTCCCGCAACGCGCCTGTCGGGCATCTATCTGCTGCTTTACACGCTCATGTTTGCATTCGCGGTGCCGGAGCTGATAGCGCTGATGCCTGCAATCACCGGCGGCGCCGACGGTTCGCGCCTGAACCCGCCGGGCTTCGGCGTCGTAGACGCCATACCGCAGTTCTACCTTGCACTGGGCGGTGCCGCACTCGCGGCGGTCGTAGTGATGATCGCCGCCGCGACCAAACTCGGACGCACTTGGCGCGCCGTGCGGGACAGCCCTGCGGGCGCGCAGGCGCTCGGCTACCGTGCGGCGCGGGTGCGCCTGGGCTCATTCGCATTCGGATCCGCGCTGGTCGCCTTCGGCGGCGGCGTGTCCGGGGTACTGATCGGTCAAATCAGCCCCGAGAACTACGGCGTTTTCGTCGCGATCTACGCGCTCCTGGCCGTCGTGCTCGGCGGGTCAGGCTCCGTATTCGGCAGCCTGCTAGGCGCGGCGTTCATCGTGATCGTGCCGAGCGCCTCCGCCAGAAGCGGTGTCATCCCGGGCGAGCTGGTGATGGGTCTCGCGCTCGTGCTGGTGCTGATTTTCGCGCCAGGCGGCCTTGCGCCGTTGCTGTTCCGGCTGTGGGCCTGGCTCGTCGGCATCATCACGCGGCGAGCCGGGACCGGCATCCTGGACGCGCCAGTGCTGGCCGGATCGCTGCGTGCCGATGAGACCGTCGGTCCGGACGAGGCCATTGCCGAACCGGCCCGGTCCAAGCGAACTGCGGTCGCCTCCTCCGTCGTCGGGCATGTAACCGAAGCAACGCCCCGGGACATGTACGACAAGGACGTGCCCCCTGCGCTGCTTGCGCTGGAGGACATCCGTGCGGGCTACGAGGCGGGCCTCGTGCTCAGCGACTTCTCGCTCGAGGTCCGCGCCGGCGAAGTGGTCACCCTTCTCGGGGCCAATGGTGCCGGAAAATCGACCGTGCTCCGGGCGGTCTCCGGGCTGGTCCCGGTGCTCGACGGTCGAATCCTCTGGCAGGGGCAGCAGATCGGTTCCGGCAAGCTGTCGCGTGTCGAGCGCATTGCGCACACCGGCCTCGGCCACGTGCCGGAGGGCCGTGCGACCTTCCCCGACCTGACCGTCCGGGAGAACCTGCGCATGGGATACTTTGCCCGCGGTGGAGGATCCAGCCAGCCCGACGACGAGTGGGAGCGCGTGCTGGAGATGTTCCCGATCCTGCGCGAGCGGTTCGCGCAACGTGCGGGATCGCTGTCTGGCGGCCAGCAGCAGATGCTTGCCATCGCCCGCGCGCTGATCGGCAAGCCGAAGTTGCTGATGCTCGACGAGCCGTCGCTGGGGCTCGCCCCGGTGGTGAGCGAGCAGGTGTTCGACAAACTGCGAGAAATCGCCGCCGGCGGAGTGTCCGTCCTGCTCGTTGAGCAGAATGCCTTCGCCGCGCTTGAGCTCGCCGATCGCGGCTATGTCATCCAGCGCGGCCGCGTCGCGATCTCCGGCACCGCCGAGGAATTGCGCGCCGATCCCCGATTGTCCAAGAGCTACCTGGCGGTGCACTGATGCGCGAATTGTTGAGAATTACAGATGTCTCCCGTCACTTCGGCGGTGTGAAGGCCGTCGACGACGTGAGCCTGTCGATAGACGAGGGTGAGCGCGTCGCGCTTATTGGACCGAATGGCGCGGGCAAGAGCACTCTGGTGAACTGCCTGTCGGGCGTCACGAAGGTGTCGGCGGGGCGGATCGCCTTCCTCGGAGAGCACATCAACGCACTATCGGCCCCGCGCCGGGCCGGGATGGGAATCTCCCGCACGTTCCAGAACCTGGAGATGTTCGGGAGCATGACCGCGCTGGAGAACGTACTTACGGCCGTCGACGCCGGCACGCGCTTCGGTAGCTCGCTCTGGCCGCCGACAGCCCGTGAGCGGCGTGCTGTCGCGATGGAAAGCCTTGAGACCCTCGGAATCGACGTGTACGCGCACGCTCCGACCAGTGAACTGCCCTACGGTGTGCGCAAGCTCATCGAGCTGGCCAGGGCCTTCGTCACCCGTCCGAAGCTGCTGCTGCTCGACGAGCCCGTCGCGGGTCTGGCCGATACGGAGCAGTTCCTGGACACGCTGCACGCGGGCCTGGATCAGCTTGGGTGCGGGGTGCTGCTCATCGAGCACGACATGGTCACTGTGCAGCGCCTCGCGGGCCACGTCTATGTGCTCGACAGCGGTCGACTGATCGCCGAGGGAACCTACAACGACGTCGTCAACGATAAGCAGGTGATCGAGGCCTACCTCGGCACTGGGTCCACCTTCGGCACGGGATCCGTCCAGATCGCCGGTCGGGCGGACTGAACCCGGACGCCGTGCAGCGCGCAACTGCCCGCGGAAAGTGCGATCGCGTGTCGAGTGCGGAGGATTGCGGGAATCAGGGGCGTCAATGCAGACGCCGAAGTCGAGCAAGAGGAAATTAACGGATGGATGCGAGTATCTCGTGGATCACGGACGCCGTCGTCGGACGCTGCCCAAGTGTGTCGCCGGACACCCCGGCGATCGCCGTCGGCTCGGGGGACCCGATTACCTATGGTGAACTCAGGCAGCGGGAGCTGTCTTTCGCGCGGGCGCTGCTGGCCCGTGGCGTACGCAAGGGCGACCGGGTCGCGATCCTGCTGCGCAACAGCGCGGACTACATCGCCTGGCTTCTCGCGATCGGGCGGATCGGTGCGATCTGCGTTCGGATGAACTGGCGGCTCACCGGCGTCGAGCTCGTGTTCCAGGCCCAGGACTCGCGCCCCGTCGTGTTCGTGTTTGATCCAGAGTCCGTCGAGGCTGTCGGCTTGGTGCACGCAGAGGCGGGCGTCATGCACTTCGTGATCAACGGGGGGTTTGCGCCGGAGTGGGCGACGACCGTGCAGGACTTCGTCACCACCCGATCCGAGGAACCGTTCCCGAACGTGAACGCCGAGGATCCCCTGACGCTGATGTACACGTCCGGGACAACCGGAAAGCCCAAGGGCACCCTGCTCACGCATGGGAACACCCTATGGATCGGGGCTATCCAAATCATGAGCTGGAAGCTGGATAGGGCCACCGTTGCGCTCAACATGGGCCCCCTTTTCCACGCTGGCGGATTCGAGGTGCTCATTCTCCCCACCCTGATCGCGCACGGCCTCGTCGTCACCTATCCGTCCGGCGGATTCGCGCTCGAGGGCCTGCTGCAGGCGGCCCGGCGCCATCAGGCGACCGCCATGCTTGCTTACTCCTTCCTGCTGTACGAGTTCGCGACCCTGGACGGCGTCGAGGAGAAGGTGCCCGCCTCATTGCGCCGGATCGTGACAGGCGGGGACACCATCATGCCGTGGGCTTACGACGTGTTCGAGGAAAAGCTGCCAAAGGTCAATCTCACCCAGTCCTACAGCCTGACCGAGGGCGGTGCGGTTGCGGTGCACCTGGACCACTCGATCGCCCGGGGACACGAATCGAGCGTCGGCATCCCGCAGCCGATGACCCAGGTGCAGGTGCTCGACGAGAACGGTGCAGAGTGCGAACCCGGCGAGGCCGGCGAGATCTGTCTGCGTTCCCCTGGCGTGAGCGTCGGCTACTGGGAGCGACCGGAGGCGACGGCGGAGACCTTCGTCGACGGCTGGTGCCGCACCGGAGATCTCGGTCGCATGGACGCGGGTGGGTTCCTGACTCTCGCCGGCCGTGCCAAGGACATGATCCGCAGCGGGGGAGAGAACGTTTACCCGGCCGAGATCGAGAAGCTGCTGACCGAGCTCCCGGACGTGCACGATGCGGCGGTCATCGGCGTGCCGCACGAGAAGTACGTCGAGGTCGGCTGCGCGGTCGTTGTCCTCGAGCAGGATTCCCAGACTGATGTCGAAGACCTCTTTGCGTTCCTGGACAGCAAGTTGGCGCGCTACAAGATTCCTAAGCACATCGTGTTCGTCGAGGAACTGCCGCGCAACGCGGGCGGGAAGGTACTAAAGGCGCAGCTCCGCAAGGAGTATTCGCACCTCGGCAACGAATCCCCGATTACCGGAACCATTAACCCCAACACCCGGACCACCACTCAAGGAGCATGATGATGAGCACCGGATTGAACACTGGACGCGCGGCCCTCTTTTTCGGCCCCGGCAAGCCGTTCCGCCTCGAGGAGCTTCCCGTCCCAGATCCCGAGCCAGGTGCGGTGGTGATGCGGGTCACCCGCGCGAACATCTGCGGCTCGGATCTGCACATCTGGCGCGGCGATGGATCCTTCGCCGCCGGAGGGCGCGACGACGGCAGGATCATCGGCCACGAGATGACCGGTGTGGTGCATGCCCTCGGCGAGGACGTCACCACGGACTGGGCGGGCGCGCCGCTCGCACCCGGGGACCGGATCGTCTGCCAGTACTTCCGGGCGTGCGGGCGCTGCCGTCCGTGCCTCCGCGGCCGGCAGGAGGCGTGCATCAACGCGACGGCGTCCTTTGCGGGGCGCCCGACCGACTTCCCGCACTTTCGCGGGGCGTTCGCCGAGTACTTCTATGTGCGCCCGAACATGGCCGTGTTCCGGGTGCCCGACGCGGTCAACGACGCCACGGCAGCCGGAGTGAACTGCGCGCTTTCGCAGATGATGATGGCGTTCGAACGGGCCGACATCCGCCTTGGCGACCGGGTCGTGATCCAGGGAGCGGGCGGGTTGGGACTCTACGCCACCGCGCTCGCCCGGGAATCCGGAGCGTCCCAGGTCGTCGTGGTCGACGGGGTCGCCGAGCGGCTGGAGCTCGCCCGGCAGATGGGCGCCGATGAGGTCGTCGACTTCACCGAGTTCGAGTCCCCGGCCGCGTCCGCCAAGCACGTACGCGCACTCACCGCGGGCGGCGGCGACCAGGTGTTCGAGCTGGTCGGGCGCCCCGGCGTGATCGAGCACGGGTTGCAGATGGTCTCGCCCGGCGGCCGTTACATCGAGATGGGCACGGTATACACCGGCACCACCTCGGCAATCGACGCTGGCCAGCTCGTGATGCGCAACATCACCCTTCAGGCCGTGTCGTTCTACGACGCCCGCAGCATGGCCAAGGCGCTGGACTTCCTCGCCAGGCATGCAGGATCGCTGCCGATCGTCGGCGGCAGCGCCCCCTACCGGCTCGAGGACATCGACCGCGCGTTCGAAGAGGCGCAGCAGGGCCGGGTCGCCCGGGCCAGTCTGGTGATGGAGGGGTGAAATCCACTTGTCTCCTCAGCAGATGTTTACAAGCCGCGGCCAGTGTTCAGTGCGTGCCGATACGAGGTGGAATGACAGCCCTCTGCCGATACGGGGCAGGGGCCCGGTAGCTTTGCCCTTGCTGTTGATGACGTGGTGCTTGTGGTCAGGGAAGAACCTTCACACCGAAAGACCAGTCATTTGGAAGATGATCGGGTTTCTGGCGGCGCGGCAGTGCTGTTGTTCGCTCTGGGAACGGCATCTCGCAGGACCAGGAAGATGACGACCACAACCAGGACGGCGGCCGTCAGGGTAAAGGGGAGGGGGATGAACGGGTCGAACAGTATGAGTATGGCGCTGAGGGGGATGACAGTGTTCACGATGGGGTCGGCGTTGTCGGCGATGGCGATCCACCATATTCCTAGTACAAAGATCGCGATCGGAACAGTGACAGTGAAATTCGCGGCAAGTTCGCTGAGTTTGCTCTGGCCGGTAAGAACATCGATCTGAACCTCGATCCCGGAGGACAGGGCGCCGGCCGCCGCGAAGACGAAGTAGTGCACGTAACCGTAACGCAGCGAGGTCCCGAAGGAATTGATTGCTTCGTGGTGTGGTGGCCAAAAGTAGATCCACCATAACGCTGCCGTGACGGCGAGGGTCAGGACAGCGATGGAGATAAGAGACCCGAGAGCAGTGTTGTTGTGCAGGGCCTCGATGATGGCGTTAGTCGAGGCGAGAAGGCTCTCACCGAGGAGGATAAGGGTGAACAGGCCGTAACGCTCGGTGATGTGATGCGGGTGCCAGGGTGTTGTTCCGCCGCGACGCTCGGCGATGATCGGGATTGCGAGTTCTGCGCCGATGAGCACGATCAACGCGGCACTGGCGAGAGGACCCGAAAGAGTGAGTTGGAGCAGCCAGAGAACCTGGACAATGGCAATGCCGGCGGCATATAGCTGCGTGGCGCGGCGACTCGGTCCCGCAGAGCGCGAGGCACGCAGCCACTGGCCAACCATTGCAACTCGCATTACGACGTAGCTGAGAATCAGCACGGCGTAGTCATGCTCGGCGAAGGCGGGCCCGATTCCGGCAGCGAGTAGAAGAACCCCGGCCATCTGGACGAAGGTGAGTAACCGGTAAAGCCAATCGTCGGTGGCGAACGACGTTGCGAACCAAGTGAAGTTCATCCAGGCCCACCAAATGCCAAAGAAGACGACGCCGTACGCGATCAGACCCTCGACGATGTGCGCGTCGGTAAGTGCGTGGTGGAGTTCGAGGCCGGCAATGCTGACAGCGACGACGAAGACCAGATCGAAGAAGAGTTCCAGCGGAGAAGCGCCTCTGCCCGGCTCGTTGGGATCACGCGGCTGCATTGGCACCAGACGAAATCGCGATCTTGGAGCGGTTGGGGACATTGTCACTGTTTCCCTTCAAGGAAGTTTGCTCGAGCGCCGTTGACCGCGGGCTAGGTCCTTACCTGTCGCCGGATGCAGCATTCGATGCGCCCCCATCGGTTCTAGGACCGGATCTCGTGGTCTCGGCCAGAGTCCGCAACCGTCTGTGCGTGGGTGAGCCCGGTTCAGCGCTCCAGAACACGAGTTGCTGGTCGGGGTCGTCGGCGTGGGTGAGGGTGGCCCAGTCGAGAGCGAGGTCTCCGACGATCGGATGGTGAAAATGCTTTACGCCACGGCTTCTTACCGCCACTTGGTAGTCGCCCCACCAGCGGCGGAAGTCGCCATCAAACACGGACAAATCACCGACGAGTTCGGCCAGGCCCGGGTCCCTGGGATCACGTGCCACCTCCATGTGCAGTTGACCAACACAAAGTCGCGCTGCCTGCTCCCAGTCGGCGTACAGATCGCGCATCGCCGGGTCGGTGAAAGTCAGCCGGACGTAGTTGCGGTGCCGTTGGGGGATGGTAGAAAAGTCTGTGATGAGCGCGGCGGCAAGTGGATTCCAGGCGAGTATGTCCATTCTTCGACCCAGGATGATGGCGGGTACGTCTGTGAGATCGTCCAGTAGTCGCTGCATTTGACTGGGAACTTTTTGCGCCCTGCGCTGGTGGGAACCGGCCGGGTTCTTGGCAGAGAGCTCGAACAGGTAATCACGGCTGGCATCGTCGAGGTGTAACACTTTCGCGATGGTATTCAAGGTGGACCAAGGAGCGCTTCGGCGACCCTGTTCGATTCGCGTGTAGTAATCGGGGCTGATGGAAGCCAACGCCGCGACCTCTTCGCGCCGCAGGCCTGCGACCCGGCGGCGTGGGTCGGGCCCTGTGAGCAGCCCGATCAGTTCCGGTTGAAGCGCTGTGCGGCGGGCTTTCAGGAATTCGCCGGGTTCGTTACGTCGCTCATTACTGCTCACCGTTGCAATGGTTTCAGGACGGTGGTCCTAGGACAAGGGGACAGGTTTGTCCCAGGACAATTTCGTCCCATTCCTTTGATCGTGACCACGTGGCACCGTGGAAAATGGCATTAACGACCCGCGTGGGGACCTTCCTGCCCGCACGAGAGGAATATGACTCATGGCTAGCAACGACAAAGCCCAGGCAGCCTTCGATAACTTTGTTCAGTTGTGGACGACCGGTACTACACCGGGGCGCCGGGCACCCGTGCTGCGTCGTCCAGACGAGGTAGGTCTGGAGTATGAGGACGTCACCTTCCCTTCTATGGACGGTGTCCCGCTGGAGGGCTGGTTCATTCCGGCCGATTCGGACAAACTGATTATTCACAACCACTTCTTGCCAGGCAACCGCTACGGATACCCGGGTCACCTGCCTGAGTTCGGTGGGCTGGGCGGATTCGAGGTCAGTTTCCTGCCCGAGTACAAGGCACTTCACGATGCTGGCTACAACGTCCTCGCTTACGACATCCGCAATCACGGCCTGAGCGGACAGGGCAACGGGGGAGTCGCGGGAATTGGACTGCTTGAATACCGCGACGTGATTGGTTCCCTGAGGTATGCCACCTCCCGGCCGGACACGAAGAAGATGAAGAAGGTGTTGCTGTCCGTATGCCTGGGAGCAGACTCGACCGCCGTAGCATGGTCCAAGCACCCGGACGAATTCTCCGAGATCCAGGCTATGGTCATGCTCCAGCCGGTCTCCGGCAAGTACATCGTCGAAGAATTCGTCAAGGCCATTGGCATGCCTGACGGGTACGAGAAGTTCGACAAAGCTGTGCACGAGCGAACAGGTTTCCATCTGGCCGAGCAGTCCCCCCTGGAGCACGTCAAAGCTGTCACAGTTCCCACGCTCGTTGCCCAGGTCCATGACGACACCATGACACGCCCCGAAGATGTCCAATCAATCTTCGATGCTCTCCCCGTCAAGGAGAAGGAGTTGCACTGGATCCAAGGCACAGAGCGGCGGTTCGACGGATACAACTTCTTCGGCCTCCATCCCGAAATTCCGATTAACTGGTTCGATAAGCACCTCAAATAGGCCGGTCCACCAGAACGGCAGCAAACCAGCGACTGTGCAAACTCCAATGAGAAGTTGAGCGGGGTTCAGCCCGGATGGCTCGGGACAGGAACCGAGACGAGGCTAGTTTGAAAACCCGCCGACGATACGCGGAGGCCGGGAGGAAAGCGAAGACGGAATGAGTGAAACAGGAGACAACCCTGCCAGAGATGCCGGATCCTTGGGCCGCCGGCGAGTCTTGGTTGTGGGAGGGACTGGCCGCACTGGCCGGCTCGTCCTCCGGTCGGCGCTAGCCCACGGCCTGGTGCCGGTCGCTTTGGCACGGGATGAGGATCGTGCCCGCAGCATCTTGGTCGGTGACCTCAGGCAGATCCAGATCACAGTCGGCGACATCACCCAACCCGGCAGCCTCGGTGACGCCGTTTCTGACGTCGACTCGGTGATCTTTGTGCACGGATCCGACGGCGAACCTAGCCCTGGCTCGTTCCAGCGAATTGACTATGGCGGAGTAGTGAACGTCATGCGTGCCTTCGGGGAGCGCCGCCCCCGTGTTGTGCTCATGACGACGTTCTTTGTCACTCACCGGGACCACTACTTCAATGACGGTGGGCACGCGCTGGACTGGAAGCGCCGAAGCGAAAGATTCATTCGGTTCAGCCGGGCTCCCTACACAGTAGTCCGGCCCGGATGGCTGGACAACGGTCCCGCCGGCAGTCATATCAGTCTTCAACAAGGTGATAACCGAGAGGCAGGCATCACCAGAGAAAACGTCGCCGCGGTCCTGGTTGAAGCTCTTCTCAGCGAGGACGCAGTAGGGAAAACGTTCGAGGCTTTCTCGGGACCGGGCGCCGCCCCCAACGACTGGCCCGCAACATTCGCGAGCCTGCAGTCAGACCTGCCCGGTGCCATAGACGCCTTCGGCGACACCCCCAACCTCCCGATAGTTGACGAACCATCCGGTGTCCGCGACGATCTGGAGCCCCTAAAAACCGACTAGCTGCCGAACAGCGTGCGGGGTGCTCGTCGTCGTCCAAATGTCCTGCCGGCATCCCCACGATGAATTCCCGAACAGGAGAGACGCTGAGGCCCAATTCGGTTAAGTCGCATGCTCGCTGACCTGCCCACGCACCGCTTATCGGACAGTCCCCCAGGGCGCAGGCGGGTGCAAGGTTTCCAGCTTAGGAATGGCCGCGTCTTCAGGATGCGCTGTTTACATGGGCGGCCGGGCTTGGAAGAGTCACAGGGATGTCGATGCTGTGGCCCCGGGAGCGCAGGTACATGACGTGGCTTGCTGTTTCAGAAACCGCCAGGCGCAGTGAGAAGGCCTGAAGGGAGTCCCAGCCGCGGGACCACGTCAGGTGTCGTGCAATGTCCCAGATGGTTTGGGGCCGGTGCCTGTTCATCACGCTTAGTACCTCGGCGGAGCGTTCACGGTTGTGTTCGACTAACTGTGCGGCTCTGCGCTGCATGCCGCGGAATCGGTACTCGTGAGCAGGACAGACTTCCATGACGTCCTCGAAGGCGACCCTGTCCAGGGACTCATAGTAGTCCTCAAGCGGGTTGGGGGGCCCTGGCAGCTCGAGGGCTATGTGTGGCGAGATGCGGGGCAGGACATGGTCTCCGCTGAATATCAGACCGTGAGGCGCGTCGACCAGACAGATATGCCCGGGTGAATGGCCGGGAGTCGTGATCACGCTCAGATCCAGCCCTTTGGCTGGTACCAGTTCGCCGTCTTGCAGCCGCAGATCCGGGTCAGCGAGATTCTGCAAATGGGCAAGGGTCGGTTTGTCCATGGCCACTTCGGCCAGCCGGTCCGCCGGAACGCCCCACAGCGTCAACTCCTCGCGGTCCCTAAGAACGACTAGGTCCTCGTCCTCGCAGGCGCTTAGCCGGCGCACTTCGCGGTCGCCCAAGGCCACCCAAGCGCCGGATTTCACACGCAGGCGTGCAGCCATGCCCAGATGGTCCGAGTGATAGTGAGTGGCCACGATACCGGTCAGATCCCTGAGGCCGATGCCGGCCTGCCGCAGGCCGCGGATCAGATGATCGAGACCCGCCTCACTGTCCCAACCTGGATCGATCAGGACGGCGTCGCCGTCTCCCAAGAGCAAATAACTCAGGGTATAGCGCATGGGATTGTTGGGGAAAGGAACGGGGATAGACCACACGTCGTTGTTGAGCTGCTCCACAGGTGGCAGCAGCTTGTTCTGCCAGGCTTCCTTTTGCATGTGACCTGTGAGCGTGATTGGTGGCAGGCTCATGAGTTCCTTTCAAGACCAACAAAGACAATGGGTGGCGCACTCACCCCAGCCACAGATCGGTTGGATCCGCTCCGTCATGGGTTCGGCTAGGCAGTGGCCGGGCTATCGGTGGCGAATGGAAGCCGGCTTGGCCGGTTCGCCATGCCGGTCAGAACGAGTGCTCGGGACCGGGGAACTGGCCGGAACGGACCTCATCCCCGTAGGTCTGGGCTGCGTCGGACAGTATGGTCCGAAGGTTGGCGTATTGTTTGACGAATTTGGCCATTCTTCCGCCGCGGAGTCCGGTCATGTCCTGCCAAACCAGAACTTGGCCTGTGGTGGCTCGGCCGGCACCGATGCCGATGGTGGGTACACTGACGGCCGAATCGACGGCTTCTGCGACTGCGGCCGGCACCATTTCCATGAGGACACCGAAAGCTCCAGCTTCCGACAAGGCAATGGCGTCTTCGATCAGTCCTTGAGCGCCGTCTCCCCGGCCCTGGACGCGGTAGCCGCCAAGGGCATGTTCGCTCTGGGGAGTGAATCCGATGTGGGCGAGAACTGGGATACCGGCCTGCACCATTGCTCTGACGGTTTCAGCGTAGAAGCTGCCGCCTTCAATCTTGACCGCATGGGCCAGCCCCTCCTTCAAAAAACGGACCCCGCTTGCGACCGCCTGGTGAGTGGATACCTCGTAACTGCCGAACGGCAGGTCGGCGACAACGAGGGCACGTTTGGCCGAGCGGGCAACTGCCCGGCACAGTGGTAGAAGCTCATCTACGGTGACAGGCAGGCTGGTCTCGTTCCCAAAGACGTTGTTTGACGCTGAGTCCCCGACCAGGAGCACTTCGATGCCCGCCTGGTCAAAGATTTCGGCGGTGTACTGTTCGTAAGCCGTGAGCATGGCAAAACGTCGACCGCTGTCCTTGGCCTGCTGCAGGTGATGAATCCGTATCCTTCCCGCTGGCTGCCGGTCTGCCGAGATCGCGGAATCATTGGCTGCGGGGCCGGTTCCGTACGGAGCCGGAAACTCGGCCCCGCCTGGGTTCGGGGTGTTGGTTTCGGCCATGACTTAGTTCACCTCGCTGTTATTCAATGCCAAGGGCGGGCGCATCAAATCAGGCACCATGCTTTCGGCGGGGTCGGTGCCGAGCTGTAGTATCCGGTTGTGCTCATCCACATGGACGACCCTGGGCTTGTACGCCCTTGCCTCCTCAGTTGTCATGTCGGCGTAGGTGATAAGGATTACAGTGTCGTTTTCTTGCACAAGGTGTGCAGCTGGTCCATTGATTCCGATCACACCGGAACCTCGCTCGCCGGCAATGGTGTAGGTCTCTAAGCGGGCGCCGTTGGTGACGTCGACTATGGATACGAGTTCCCCAGCCAGGATGTCGGCAGCATCCAGAAGGTCCAGGTCCACGGTAACCGAACCAACGTAGTGCAGGTCGGCGTGTGTGACAGTTGCTCGATGGATCTTGGACTTGAACATTTTGCGGATCATAGGGTGCATGGCGTCACTGCTCTTTTGGCGTGCTGTCAGGCCGGTAAAGGCATTTGCGGGTATAGGGGGAGGCGGAGAGGCGTTCTCTTGTGGAGTGTGGCCTCTCTTGTAGGGACGTCCGAGCGGTTGGTTTGGGGGTCCAACTGCCTCGTTGCCGCGCATGAGACGATTCTCCGCGGAGCCTACCGGATAGCCTACAATGACTATAAAATATATGTCTAGCCTGGATGGCATGCCGGAAGGCTCTCGCCTCGGGGATTAGCGCTGGGTCCAATCCAAAACGAATAGAATATAGACCATGCAGAAGAGCGGAGTGACGAATTGACGGCCACAACTCAAAGGCGCGACCCGGGCTTGGAGACTCGTTTGGCGGTGGCGAGCTCAACTTCGAGTAGGCGCCGTCAGCTCAGCGATGAGGTTGCCTCCTACCTGAGGCAGGCGATTATGGCTGGTGAGCTAGCCCCAGGCGCCTCAGTGCGGCCGGAAGCCGTGGGTGAAGAACTGGAAGTTTCTGCAACGCCTGTTCGTGAAGCGCTGCAAGCCCTGCGCGTAGAAGGCTTCCTTGAACTCCTTCCCCGAAAAGGCTTCAGGGTGGTTCCTCTTGTTGCCGACGACATCCGGGACATCTTCGAAGCCCATGCCCTCATCGCCGGCGAGCTCTCCGCCCGGGCGGCCAAACGAGCCAGCAAAGGTCAGAAGGACTCCCTGCTGGCTTTGCATCGTGACCTGATGGATGCGGCAGAGCACGGCAACCATGAAATGCTCGAACGCAAGAATCACGAATTCCATAAGTTCGTATACCGGGTGTCGAGTTCTGAAAGGCTGCGGTGGGCCCTCGGGAACTTCGCGAAGTATGTTCCCCGCGCTTTCTACGCCCAGATCGAGGGATGGCCTGAAACCACGGCGGCCGATCATTCCGCGGTCATGGATGCGATCATAGCTAACGATCCTGAAGCAGCGCGTTTAGCGATGGCACAACACATCCGGAACTCCGGCGAGAAGCTCGCTGAGTATTTCGAAGGACGTCAATCAGGTGCCGGTCAATAGCTGACCAACAGAAGTGTCCGGTCCCGGAGCGGATCCCAGCTCCGGGACCGGACAGCTTCCGCTCAGGCTAGATTACGCCGACGGTCCTTCGCGTCGGACTCTACATGTGCCTGCCACCGGTCACCTCAAGAACGGCGCCCGACATGTAGCTCGACATGTCGCTTGCAAGGAACAGTACCGCCTGGGCAACTTCGGCTGGCTCACCCACGCGGCCGAGTGCGATCTCCTTCAGGCGTGCTTCCATAATGTCAGACCGCATGGTCTCGGTCATGGGTGTGCGGATCAGGCCCGGCTGCACGGCGTTGACGCGAACGCCGGCGAATCCGACCTCCTTGGCTGCAGCCTTGGTGAGGCCGATGATTCCTGCTTTGGCCGCACTGTAGTTGGTCTGCCCCAACAGCCCTACCTTGCCGGAAATCGAGGAAATATTCACTATCGAGCCCCCGTTTTCCTGATCCCGCATGACGTTGGCTGCTGCGCGGGTTCCGAGCCAACTGCCGCGCAGGTGCACGGCGATAACCAGGTCGAACATTTCCTCGGTCATCTTGCGCATGGTGGCATCTCGGGTGATGCCCGCGTTATTCACGAATACGTCCAGGGAAGCGAAAGCGTTGGTGGCGGCCTTCACCAGGGCGTCAACGTCCCCGCCGTCGGCCACGTTGCAGCCTACGCCGATTGCACGATCGCCGATTCCGAGTTTGGCCGCCGCTTCGGTCGCAGCCGTGGCGTTGATGTCGGCAATCACAATATTCGCTCCCTCCGCTGCGAAGGCTTGTGCAATTGCGTAGCCAATGCCCTGCGCTGAGCCCGTGATGACCGCTGTGCGTCCCGTAAGCAATGCCATTTGTTCTCCTAAGTGAAGCTCTGTGCTGATCTGTCGGTGGGAAAGCGTTCAGGACGAGAGAACCCCGCGGGAGCGAAGCCTGTCGATGTCGCCCGCGGACTTTCCCAGAACTGAGGCAAGTACGTCGTCGGTGTTTTCGCCCAGATGGGGAGCAGGCCTGGCATTGGAGAGCACCGTATCCTGGAAGGCAAGCGGGCTGCGCGGTGCCAGCACCCGCCCGACTCCGGGTTGATCGATCTCGGTGAAGAGCGGGTTGTCGGTCGTGCAGCGGGCATCTTCATTGACCAGTTGCTCGAACGTGCGGAATACTCCTTGCAGTACACCCGCATCGGCGAGGAGCTTCGTGGCTTCCTCGGCGGTCCGGCGCGCGAACCACGGTCGAAGCACTGCATCGATGGCGTCCCGCGCCTCAAACCGTCCACCTTCCGTGGTGAGGTCGACGTCGAGCATTGGACCGATCATGGCGAGTTTTTCGCTCAACCCCGTGGCGTCCCCGAGCGACCGCCATTGTCGGTTCGAGATCGCGACAACCATCACCTCACGTCCGTCCTCCGTCGCAAAGCTCTGACCGTAGGCGCCGTAGAGGGCGTTGCCGAGCGGGCCGCGCGACTTGCCGTTGGTTTGGATCTCGGCGATGTACCCGAGGTTGCCGACCGTCGCGAGCATCACGTCGGAGAGTGCGATCTTGATTTCCTGCCCCTGTCCTGAGCATCGGCGCTCCAGCTCGGCAGCGAGTACGCCGGTCGCGATGTACAGGCCGGCTGCCACGTCCCAGGCGGGAAGCGCATGATTGACTGGCGTCCCATCGGAACCCGTAACTGCCGGGAAGCCGCTGGAGGCGTTGACCGTGTAGTCGACGGCGGGAGAGCCGTCGTGGTTGCCGGTGAGGCGCAGCATGACAAGATCGGGCCGACGCCGGGAGAGGTTTTCGTAGCTCAACCATCCGCGGGCGGGCAAATTGGTGATCAACGTGCCGGCAGAGGCAATGATTTCGCTGGCGATGGCCTGCCCCTCTTCGCTCTTGAGGTCGAGCGTAATGGACTTCTTGTCCTTGTTGAGGCTGGCCCAGTAGATGCTGTTGCCTTCCTGGGTGACCGGCCACCGGCTGTGGTCAATGTTGCCTCCGATGGGGTCGATGCGGATGACCTCGGCGCCTAGTTGGGCGAGGGTCATTCCCCCTAGCGGGGCGGCGACGAAGGCGGAAATTTCGACCACAGTGAGGCCGGTGAGGGGTGCCGGGCGGGTGGCTCGTTCTGCCACGACTACACCACCTCGAATAATGCAGCCATGCCCTGGCCGCCGCCGATGCACATGGTCTCGAGGCCGCGTCCGCCACCACGGCGATGCAGTTCGTGCAGCATCGTGGTCATGATCCGGAGTCCAGTCGCCCCGACCGGGTGGCCCAGGGAGATACCGGAGCCGTTGACGTTGAGTTTTGCGCGGTCATCCCAGTCCCAGCCTTTTAGTACACCAAGTGCCTGGGCGGCGAACGCCTCGTTGAGCTCGACCAGATCAACGTCGTCAAAACTGCGTCCTGTCCGCTTGAATAGCTTCTCTACGGCGGGTACGGGTCCCAGGCCCATTTCGGCTGGCTCGCAGCCAGCCGCGGTCCAACCTTCCAGGAATGCAATTGGTTCGACGCCGAATTCATCGAGCTTGTCTTCTGAGACGATGAGGCAAGCGGCGGCAGCATCATTCTGCTGGCTCGCGTTGCCAGCCGTCGTCACGCCGCCCTTCATGAGAGGACGGAGTCTGGCGAGGGTCTCCATCGTGGTCTCGCCGCGGATTCCTTCGTCGCGGGCAAAGGCGATCGGATCTGCCTTGCGCTGGGGCACGAGGACTGGAACGACCTCGTCGTCGAATGCATTACGGTCCCACGCAGCCTGAGCTTTCTGATGGCTGGCCACGGCGAAAGCGTCTGCCTCTTCGCGGGTGATGCCGTAGCGTTTTGCGACGTTTTCTGCGGTCTCGATCATCCCCGATATATAGCCGAAACGCTCGAGGGGTTGTGATCGTTCACGGCCGCGCTCAAGGCGGTCGTACATGGTCACGTTGCCGGATCGCGAACCCCACCGGAGATCGGTGGTGTAGTACTCGATGTTGCTCATGCTTTCTACGCCACCGGCAATGACAACGTCTGCGGCGCCGGTTTGGACCATCATCGCGGCGGTGGCGACGGCTTGCAGGCCGCCACCGCATCGACGGTCAAGCTGCATTCCTGCGGAGTGGATGGGTAGGCCTGCCTCGAGCCCTATCCAGCGGCCAACGCAAGGGGTCTCGCTGTTTGAATAGGACTGCGCGAAGACGACGTCCTCGATTCGTTCCGGGTCGATCCCGCTGCGGTCTACGACAGCCTTGACGACTGCTGCGCCGAGAGTCTCAACGGCGACGGGCCTAAGGGACTTGCCATACGCGCCGACGGCGGTGCGTACCGGTGCAATGATTGCGGCTCTGCTCACGCGCGGTTCTCGCTTTCTGTGGTTGTGTGTGAGTGAAAAGTCAGCGGTATTCGAGGCGGGCGGTGACCGCCTGGGCGCCGCCGGGCGCGAACACGGCTAGCTCCGCAGCGCCGTTACCATCTGCGCGGCCGCAGATGTGAATCTGTTCGCCAACAAACACCGGCGAGCGGGCGGAAAACTCGAATGAGGTGATTTCGGCCCCGGGGTGTTCCAAGAGGAACCTGTCAACCAGCAAAGAAGCCGAGAGCGGTCCGTGGACTACCAGCCCGGGGTAGCCTTCGACTCCTGTTGCGTAGGGAAGGTCGTAATGAATACGGTGCGCGTTGAAGGTAAGTGCGGAGTACATAAAGAGGTTGACTTCGTCAGGAGTGAAGGCGTGGCTCCATTCCCAGCCCGCTGGAGCCTCTGTTGCTTCGCGCGGTGGGCGCTGGGAAGAAGCTGCAGAGAGATCGAGCGGTACGGCTTCGCGGTACACGAGAGTCTGATGTTCTGTAAGGGCGTGCACAGTTGACGCGCGGAGGTCATGGCGGAGAACGACGAAGCAGAGTTTCCCACTGGAACCGCTCTTCGGCGTGATCGACTCGATCGTGGTTGTGCGCGTGAGCGGTTGGCCCACCGTGATAGGGGAGTGGAAGGAGATCTTGCTGCCCGCCCACATGCGGCGTGGAAGCGGAAGAGGTGGCAGGAACCCTCCAAGCCGGGGATGTCCATCTTTGCCTAGCTCGCTGTGTGCTGCCGTTGGCGTGAAATGGAGCCAGTGACCGAGTGGGAAGAGCTTGGCCTGGCCGGCTTCGACGGGCGGGGCGGGCCGGTCCAGGAGCGCTGCCAGCGCAAGCGCGGTGGAACGGGAAGCGACGTCGGCGTGGGTTTCGCTTAGCGAAACCCACGCGCTGAAGTCTTCGTTCTTGATGGCGTATGATATATCGCTCACATGGTCCTCTCCTGGCAGTGCCTCGTAGAAGCAGAGGCTCCCGTCGATGTTCCTGCTTTTGCCAAAGCCATTGGATTGAATCTGTTCGAGGTGATCCACCCTTGCCCTGCACCTTTGGTCAGAAGGTGCTCACAATATCGACCCGGTCGGGGGATATCAGGGGAGTAGTTCTCCGCTACATATATAATATAAAGCCCGGGCGCCGTTACGACAACCCGGCAGACAGCGCGATGGCTTCCAGCAAAGTCTGCCGAAGGCGACAGAAAAACGGCGGCCAGGCAGTTGTTCGCAAACTGGCTGTTTCAGCTTCGCTCAGAGGATGGTGGCCGGCAAGGACGCGCCTGTAGCGTTGCAGCACGGCGCAACGGGGCGCCATTCTCCCGATTACTGGAGCTGTAATGACCCAAATTCAGAACACCGAGGTTTTCCCGACCCTGAAGCAAAACCCTGTGGACGGCGCATGCCTGCAGTGCGGCGCCCACGAGCTGTGGAGTTACCCAGTCATGGCCGAGTCCGGATGGCAGGACGTCGTCAAGTGCCGGAACTGCCTGCACTCGGCATCACGTGAGGTAGGCAACCGGCTCGGCCCGGTCACCCTGCTAGTCGACCTGCTATAAGAACCGCCGCACAAAGAAATCAGAAAAGGAACAAAGATGTTCGCTGTTGATGTCGGTGGCACATTCACGGATGTTGTCGCCCTGCGGGATGGGAAGATCCATACCGCTAAAGTCTCCACAAACTACGCCGACGTTTCGAGCTCAGTACTTCAGGGCGCCGAGACTCTCGGAGTCGAAGACTCAAACGTTTTCAACCATGCAAGCACCCACGGCCTTAATGCGGTGATCACGCGGCGGCTTCCGAAGGTGGCATTTCTCACCACTGAGGGGCACCGGGACATCCTGGACATGGGCCGTGTGTGGCGCCCAGCCAGCGCAATCCTGGACCCACACTGGCGCCGCAGCTTCGGCGATGCGTCGGGCCGCCCCCTCGTACCCCGTTACCTTCGCCGCGGAATCCGAGAACGCATCACGGCCGACGGCGGCGTCCTGTACGAACTCGACGAACGCCAGGCCCGCAGCGAACTTGAGGTCCTCCGCAATTGCGAGGTCGCTGGCGTCGCCATCTGCCTTATCAATGGCTACATTAACGACGCCCACGAGTTGCGGCTGCGTGAGCTCGTTCATGAGATTCTCGGCCAAGACGTCGCTTGCTCAATCTCAAGCGAGGTATCTCCGTTGGCCAAGGAGTACGCACGAGCCTCGACCACCCTGGTCGATACCTTTATGAAGATCATCTACGCCGACTACACATCCAGGCTCGACCAGGGCCTCAAGGGCCTCGGCTTTGGAGGGCAGCTGAATTTCGCAGATTGCGCAGCCACCCTCGTCCCGGCGGACCGAGCGATGGAGCATCCCTTCCGCATTGTTTTCTCCGGCCCCGCTGCAGGAACTGTCGCATGCGCCCACTTCGGTGAGCTGATCGGGGAACACCAGCTCCTCTGCGCCGATGTCGGAGGCACATCGATCGACATCAGCATCGTCACGGCCGGCAAGCCCTACGTCAACACTTCCTTCGAACTCGAGCATGACCTGGTCGTGAACGCCCTGGCCAACGACGTGTCAAGCATAGGCGCAGGCGGCGGAAGCATTGTCGCGATCGGAGCGGCTGGTGAAATCCGGGTGGGCCCCGACAGCGCGGGCTCGTCTCCGGGCCCGGCATGTTACGGCCGCGGCGGTACCCTGCCCACGACGACCGACACCTGTCTTCTGATTGGCATCCTCGAACCCGGCGAGTTCGCCGGCGGTGAGGTTAACCTTGACCCCGAGCTGGCACGCCAAGCGTTCCAGGGTCTTCAGACGGAATCGGACCTCGGACACCGGGTGCGCTTCGCCTACGAGATGGCCGTCAACAACATGGCCGAGGGCGTGTTCAACGTTGCGATCAAGAACGGAGTGGACCCCCGCGACTACACTCTGCTTGCATACGGCGCCGCGGGCCCGATGCTTCTTCCGGCCGTGCTCGACACCGTGCACTGCAAACAAGTGATCGTGCCGCCCAACCCCGGCCTGTTCTCGGCTTTGGGCCTGCTGTCGGCAGACCAGGTGTTCACTGTTAACCGCAGCGCCTATCTTTACTTGACGCCTGATGCGGCTCCGCAGGTGGACGCCCTGTTCCGTGAAATGGAGCAACAGCTCGTGGAACGCTTCGCCGGCAAGACAGGCATCACCCTGCAGCGCAGCATGGACGCCCACCTCGCGGGTCAGAGCTGGGAGACGCCATTCATCCCGGTACCGGACGGCACGATCGACGAGGCCGCCATTGCCACCTTGCTCGCCTCATTCCACGATACCTATGAGGGCCGTTCGGGTAACCGCTTCGAGTTCATGCCCGTTGAAGGCGTCACCTTCCGCGTACGTGCGGTGATCGACACCCCGAAGGTCGAATATCCATACATCCCGGCCCGCGGCGCCGAGCCTCTCCTGCCCATCCGCTCCACCGTCCTCCGCTACCTCGGCGACATCGACGCCGACGGTGTGGGGGAGCAATCAGCGGACGTCTACGACCGCACGACCCTCCGCGCCGGAGATACCTTCGAAGGTCCCGCCATTGTTCAGGAGGAACTGTCCACGACCCATGTAGGAGCGGGCCAGACCGTCTCCGTCGGCCCATACGGCGAACTGATTATCCGGAAGAAGTGACAGAATGACCATCACCGACCTCGTCGAGCCGCTTCGGCTCCGCGACATCTCCGACTACGAGTTCAGCACACGTTACAAGAGCGACCGGTTCACCACTGCGGTCATCCTCAACCGGCTCCGGTATGCGGTCGAACACATGTCGGCCGGATTCATGCGCGAAGCATTCTCGCCCATCATCCGAGACTGGTACGACTTCGCATGCACCGTATCCGGCCCGCCGGAACAGAACTACCCGATGGCCGTCGTAAGCAACAGCCTCGTGGTCTTCCTCGGGACCATGGGGGATGCAGTGCGCAACACTGTCGCGGAGTACGGCCCCGAAAACCTCAAGCCCGGCGACGTTCTGATCTGTAACGACCCATACCGGGGTGGTCGTCACGTGAATGACGTGGCCTTTATCCGCCCCGTCTTCGTGGACGGCAAGATCGTCTCCTTCGTCAACATGTGCGCTCACCAACTCGACATGGGCGGCACCGTTCCCGGAGGCTTCTCCGCGACGAAGACGAACGTGTACGAGAACGGGCTAGTCATCCCTCCGATGCTGATGTGGTCTGAAGATAAGCCTGTCCGATCTACGTTCAGCCTTATCTTCGACAACACCCGCTGGGGCGGCATGCTGCTGCCCGACTTCAAGAGCATCTACCAGCAGCTGAGGCTCGGCGAGCAGCTGGTCTTGGAAAACGTCGAACGCTATGGGTTGGATGCTTATCTGGGAACCCTGGAGTACGCCTGCGATACCTCAGCTGAACGCATGCGCGAGGCAATTGCGCTCGTCCCCGACGGCGACTATCAGGGCTCGGCCCTCATTGACGCCGACGGCCTGGACGACACGATTGATTACACTGTGCGCGTGACGCTGCGCAAGCGGGGGCAGGACTTGGAAGTCGATCTTTCCGGGACCTCTCCGCAGGCCCGCACCTGCATCAACTGCGGCGTGCTTGACGCGAAGACGGCGGTGGGCGTTGCGTTGACAATGCTGCTCGACCCGGAAACCCCTTTTACCTCTGGAACCTGGCGCAATATCGACCTGGCCGTTCCTCCCGGGACGCTCGTATCTTCTCTGCCGCCCGACGGCGGAATCATGATGTTCTGGGAGGCCTCGGGTGCTGTCGTGTCCGCGATTTTCGATGCCCTCAACCCGGTGCTGGGTGAGAAAGGCGTGGCAGGTGACTACGGCTCCACCAATACCCACAACGCCTCTGGTGTACGGACCGACGGGTCGTCGTGGACGAGCGCCACCCAGTGCGGCGGTGAGCATGGTCCGTGGGGGGCAACCAAGGCAGGCGACGGTGACAGCTACACGGTGCTCTTCACCCTCAATAACCTCGACCCAGCAACCGAAACCATCGAGCACGACTCCCCGGTCGTCATGCTCCGTAAGGAACATGCTATCGACAGCGGTGGCCCCGGAAAGTTTCGGGGCGGCGCCGCTAACCTGAAGGACACTCTGTGGCTGACGGACGCAAGCCAGTACCTCTCGCCGTTCCGCACAAAAAAGCCCAGCGGCGTGGGCGCCAACGGCGGTGAACCCGGACCCAACGGTGCCATGTGGATTTTCCCACCGGAGGCCGTCGACAAGCGAGGCCTCCTAGCCACCACCGGCCCCGAGGTCTACGTTGACAGCGTCCCGGTCGCCGGAGTCCTCGACACGAAGACAAAGGCACTGGACCCGACGAACGGGTCCTACCACTACTTCGCCAGCCAGCAGATGTGGAAAACAAAGGCCGGGTCCATCCTGCGCTGCCTCACCAACGGCGGCGGCGGCTGGGGCAACCCCTTTGACCGCGACCCTGAGATCGTGCTCCGGGATGTGCGCGATGAGTACGTCAGCGTCGAGGGCGCTGCACGTGACTACGGAGTCGTCGTGACCGGTGATCCGCGCCGTGACCCTGAGGGCCTGCGTCTGGACCTCACGGCGACCGAGAAGCTGCGCTCCAAGGGCAAGACAAGCCTCACATTTCCTTAACCCGAAAGGCTCAATATGACCTCTCCAGCGATTCCTGCGTTCAAGGACCGGAACCTGTTTTTTGCCTTCTCCACTTTCACGGGGGAGCGCGCGGCGTTCGATAAGTGGTACGACGAAGAACACATCCCCCAGGTGACTGACTCAACGGGGATGATCGGCGCGCAACGCTTCGTGGTTGCCGACACGAAGCCCCTCAACGGAACAGCCCCTTTGGATTTCGGTCATCTCGCGATGTACGAAATCGACGGCAGCCCTGCCTCTTTCCGGGAAGAGGTTAAACAGATGCTACTCACCGGGCAGATGCAGCTGCCCGACCTTCTGAACCAGCCGTTCACGGCTCTCTTCCTGGAACCTGTGAGCGCGATGCATTACGGCGATGCGTACTCAAGCCTTGAAAGCCTTGACGAACGGAACCTGTGGCTGGTGTGGTGCCGGCCCCCCGCCGACGCAGAAGGGAGGTCGACTTTCAACAAGTGGTACGACGAAGAGCACATCCCCCAGGTCCTATCCGCGCCAGGTCTTGTCCGTGCGCAGCGCTTTGAGCTGAACTCCGCCGTCAAGCCTTTGCCCGGCGTCTTCACCCCGGACCTGGGTCACTTGGCCCTCTACGAAACCGCCGGCGATCCCACGCTGCTGCGCGAGGAAGTCAAACGCATGCTCATGTCCGGCGAGATGGTCTTGCCTGATTTCATCAAGCAGGTCTTCGATGCGATGTTCATGAAACCGGTGAGCCCGTTCTTCCCGGCTCACGGAGCCTCAAGCGGCGGATGACCACTACGGTGCCATGCGCCCCGGTAACTGCAGAGGTATTCCGCAGTTGCCGGGGCGGCCGCCGTCAGCTGGACAGGCCGTCAGATGGACGGCAACTAACTGAAAAAGGACCTGTCGTCGCCAAAGATGGTGACGTTGGACTGAGAATGAGGCAGCGAGAACCCAATGAACGTGAACTGGATCGTGGAGTCGACAGCGAAGCAGATTCCTCAGGTCGAAGGCGACCGAACCGCATTGAGCTTTGATGGCCGGGTGCGCACGAGCTATGGCGAGCTAAATGAGCATACGCTCCGTTATGCGCTCGCCCTGCACGAACTGGGCCTGCGTAAAGGCGACCGGCTTGGCCTGCTGATGTTCAATGACGCGGAGTATCCGCTGCTGATGCTGGCGGCCGCCCGTCTGGGCGTTGTTACGGTTCGATTGAACTTCCGGTTGACCGCGCCGGAGATTTCCTTCATTCTCTCCGACTCCGGAACCTCGGTGCTGCTGGTGCACAGCAGTCTGCTCCACCGTCTGGAAAAGGTCCGCTCCGAGACGAGTGTGGGCACCTACGTGGTGGTGCCGGATTCTGATGATGAAGTGCCCTCGTGGGCCCACCCGTTCGGTGCCATGCTGAATAGGGCACCATTCGCGGAGGCACATCTTCCCCTGATAGAAGCCGCAGACCCGATGACCCTGATTTATACCTCAGGCACGACGGGATCGCCCAAGGGAGCAATCTGGTCGCATGCAAATGAAATGGGCACAGCATCCGCCCAGGCGCTGCGCTGGTCGTTCTCGAAGGACACCGTTGCACTCGTCCCCGGCCCGCTGTACCACGCGGGTGGCTTCGAAGCCGTGTTCCTGCCTGCCCTTCTGATGCACGGCAAAGCCGTGCATCTGGCGTCGGGAAACTTCTCGGTCGAGCGGTTCCTGAAAGTGTTGCATGAAGAACAAGTGACGGATTGCCTGCTTTTCCCGTTCATCCTCACCGAGCTCCTCCACCACGAGAACCTTGAGGATCTACTGCCTATGTCATTGCGTCGGTTTATCCTCGGTGGTGACACGCTCATGCCGTCAACCGCTCAAGAAGTGAAGCGCCGCCTGCCGCACGTCAAGCTCGCTCAGGTGTACGGGTTGACCGAGGGAGGCGCGATAGCCACAACCTTGGAGGATGAGGACTTTCTCAATCAGCCGAACAGTGTCGGCCGTCCGGTCCCGATGGGGGAGGCCCGGGTCGTTCGCCGGGACGGCACACCTGCTGACGTTGGAGAGGCCGGTGAAATCGAGGTGCGCAATGCCGGCGTTAGCGCCGGCTACTGGAACCGTCCGGATGCATCCGCGGCGACCTTCCACGACGGCTGGTGCCGCACGGGGGACCTGGGCTACGTCAACGAGGATGGTTTCCTGAACCTCGGCGGACGTGCCAAAGACATGATCCGCAGCGGTGCTGAGAACATCTATCCAGCAGAGATCGAGAAGGTGCTGTCGGCGCATCCGAGTGTGATGCTCGCAGCTGTCGTAGGCGTCCCCGACAAACGATTCACCGAGGTCGGATGTGCCGTCATCGTGCCTGAGGCAGGGGCCAGCATCGATACTGACGACCTTCGTGCGTACTGCCGGGAACAGCTTGCCGGCTACAAGGTTCCGAAATACTTCCTCTTCGCCGATGATCTCCCTCGCAACGCGTCAGGAAAGGTACTCAAATACGTTCTGCGCGAGACCTACGCGCAGATTCAGGATCAGTAGCGAGAACATGCGGTCCCGAATCGGCCACGGCGCGGAACCCTCAGACGCAGTCAAGGCGGGATCCGTCCTTTCACCGGAGGAAGTCCCGCCAGCCCCACGCAGGAAGGCCAGGCAGTATGTCTAAGTCCGGACGCCTCGGCGTCGGAATAATCAGTGCAGGGAAGGTCGGCGCCGTGCTCGGCGCCGCCTTGCGTGCGGCCGGGCACGCCGTCCTCGGGGTTTCAGCGGCCTCCCACGCAAGCCGTGAGCGCGCTGAGGCACTGCTCCCTGGGGTACCCGTCCTGGAGGTTCAGCAAATTGTGGAGCGATCGGAGCTGGTGCTGCTGGCGGTGCCCGACGACGCCCTTCCCGGTTTGGTGGACGACCTGGCGAAGCTGGGCCTGTGGCAGCCGGGGCAGTTGGTTGCCCATACGTCCGGGCGGTTCGGGTTGGGGGTGTTGGATGCGGTGCGTGGTGTCGGCGCCGACCCGGTCGCCCTGCATCCGGCCATGACCTTCACCGGAATGAGCCTTGACGTGACGCGACTGTCGGACTGCTCTTTTGGGGTCACGGCGGGCGCGACTGTGTTGCCCATCGCGAAGGCTCTGGTGGTGGAGATGGGTGGCAAGCCTGTGGCCATTGCCGAGGCTGACAGGCCGCTTTATCACGCAGCCCTGACGCACGGTTCAAACCACTTGCTCACGCTCGTGGGGCAGGCTTCCGAACTATTGAGGGACGTTGGCGTGGAAGCGCCGGGGCAGCTGCTCGGACCGCTGTTACGGGCAACGCTGGAGAACGCTTTGGCCTCTGGCGAGTCGGCCCTGACAGGGCCTGTGGCCCGGGGCGATGCTGGAACGGTGCGGGCTCACGTCAAGGCTCTGCAGGAGTTCGACGGCGGTGGGCAAGGGGTGCTCGCTGCTTATCTCGCGATGGCGCTCGCCACTGCTGTCCGGGCCGGGGGGCGGGGCTTACTAAAGCCTGACCAGCTGGGGCATCTGCGCCAAGCCCTGGAACTGGAGGAAGGCGGAAGCTGCCCACCGAACCCGTCAGCACTTGGTCGTTGTTCCCCGGCCGGCAGCGATTAGGGACAACGGGCGTTGGCGAGCGGCCAGGGGAAGCACCGGCCGCTGGAGGTGTGAGAGTTCCGCGCAGGGCTTGCATATATTTTATTTTTTCGATTAAGATGTAAGCATCTGAAAGTTGGACCTGCTCCGTCGGGACCGCTAAACCAGCTGCATCATCGTTGAGAGAGGACACCCAATGGCGGGTTTGTATTTTGAAGAGTTTGAGCCTGGAATGGTAATCGATCATGAGGTCCGCCGGACAGTGACCGAGGCCGACAACGTTCTGTTTAGTACCATGACGTTGAACATGGCGCCTCTGCACCTGGATGCCGAGTACAGCAAGAACTCCATCCATGGCCAGCGGCTGGTGAACAGTCTCTTTGTTCATGGCTTGATCTGCGGCATATCCATGCACGAGACGACGTATGGCACCACTCTGGGCAACCTTGGTTTCAAGGAGACTAATTTTCCCAAGCCGGTGTTCCACGGCGACACGATCCGTGTCCGCACAGAAATTGTTGCGGTCCGGGAGTCCCAAAGCCGCACAGACTCTGGAATCGTCACGTTCCGCCATCAGGGCATCAACCAGCGTGACGAGGTCGTGTGCGACACCACCCGGGTTGGTCTCATGATCAAGAAGTCGTCACTCGGCGACAACGCCTGATCCCGCAGACCGCGATCAGCGTAATGGCCAGCAGTCAAGGAGGACATGGTATGCCTGGAACTGACGCACCACAGCCGATGGCATGGGTGCCGCCCGCGGAGGTCCGCGAGCGCTCGCGGCTGCTTGCGGCGATGAGGGAGTGGGGATTTGGTGACGACGCTGGCGCCGTTGCCGAACTTAACCGTCGGGCGGTCGAGGATCCGGAGTGGTTCTGGCGCGCAGCGCTGACGGATCTCGATGTCGCATTTTCGGTGCCATTCGAGCGGGTTCTCGACGAATCTGAAGGTAGGCCTTTCCCGAAGTGGTTCACCGGAGGACAAATCAACGTCGCAGAGCTGGCTTCGCTCCGCCACGGCCAGGGTGCCCTGGCAGACAGGACCGCAGTGGTGTACGAGGGCGACGGGGGCCAGCGCCGCTCGCTGACATTCGCCCAACTCGCCGCAGAAGTCCGTTGGTTCGCCGCCCACTTGGCGCGTCTGGGCGTCAATCGCGGTGACCGCGTAGTGTTGTTCATGCCGGTGGTTCCTGAAGCGGCCGTGGCGTTCCTTGCAGTTGCAATGCTTGGCGCAGTCGCGGTGCCCACATTCTCCGGGTACGCCCCGGATGCACTGGCAACCCGCCTGCAGGACGCAGAAGCCGTCCTGCTCGTGACTGCAGACGGCACCACACGTCGCGGCAAGGTGGTCGGGCTCAAGGCGACCGCGGATGCTGCCATGGCGATGGCTCCGACCGTCCGCCAGGTGGTGGTGATCCGCCACCTTGGCACCGATGTGCCAATGCAGGACGACCGGGACCTCTACTACGACGAGCTGGGTACCAACCCTGAGCCGGTTCAGACAGCCACGACCGGCGCCAACGATCCCTTGGCCATTGTCTACACGTCGGGTACGACCGGGCGGCCCAAGGGTATCGTCCACTCGCACGGTGGCTTCGCTGCGAAGACCGCCCTAGACTTCGCCTACGGCTTCGACGTGCACTCCGGTGACGTCGTTTCCTGGATCACCGACCTCGGGTGGCTTGTCGGCCCTATGCTCATGACTGGTCCGCTCCAGCTGGGGGCAACGATCGTGATGATCGAGGGTTTGCCCACCTACCCGACCGCGAACCGTATGTGGGAGGTCATTGAGCGCAACGGCGTCACGGTGCAGGGCATTGCCCCGACGGCCGCGCGTGCCATGAAGGCCGCAGGGGCAGCACAGGCTCCGGCCATGCCGACCCTCAAGACCTTCGTGTCCACTGGTGAGGCCTGGGACGAGCCCACTTGGTGGTGGTTGTTTGACGACGTCGGAGCCCGTAAGCGGCCGATTGTGAACTACAGCGGCGGCACCGAGGTTGGCGGCGGAATCCTGGTTGGCTATCCCTTCCTGCCGGGGCCCCCCGCAGCCTTTACCGGACCGCTGCCGGGTATCGACGCGGCGGTCTTTACCGATACCGGAGCCCCGGTTACCGGAGAGATCGGCGAACTGGTTGTTCGCAACACGTTCCCGGGCATGACCCACGCTTTTTGGCTGGACCGCGAACGGTATCTTGATACGTACTGGAACCGCTGGGAGAACGTCTGGGTGCACGGCGACCTCGCAAGCGTCAGCCAGGAGGGTGTGTGGGTGATCCACGGACGTTCGGATGACACGATCAAGCTTGCCGGCCGGCGCGTTGGGCCGGCCGAGATAGAGGCGGCGCTCCTGCGGGACAATCGGATCGCGGAGGTTGCCGTAATAGGTGTTCCAGACCAGATGCGTGGTCAGCGGGCGGTGGCATTCGCCGTGCTGCGGGAAAGCGAGGCTGATCAACGCAACCTGCAGGAAACAGCCCTGGAGAACGCCGGAAAGTCGTTTGCCCCCACTTTGTACACGGTGGGAACTTTGCCGAAGACCAAGAACGGGAAGATCATGCGGCGGGCCATCCGAGCGCGGTTCCTTGGAGCCCCGGTTGGCGATATGTCGTCCCTTGACCCGGCAACCCCGCTGGAAGATATCCCCGTATATGCGGGCGATCAGAATTAGGAGAACGAACATGTCTGAGGAAACTGAAAACAACATCGAGATCGTCCGGGCCGCGACGCGCGAGCTGGCCCGGAAGTTCGACAACAACTATTGGTTGGAGAAAGACCGCAAGCACGAGTACCCCTGGGACTTCATCAAGGCCTTCGCAGACGGCGGCTGGCTCGGGGCCATGATTCCCGAGGAGTACGGCGGAATCGGACTAGGCCTGCAGGAAGCTGCGGTGATGATGAACGAGATCGCTGCATCCGGTGCGGGCATGAGCGGCGGATCCGCGATCCATTTTTATGTCTTCCCGCCGGCACCCATCGTGCGCTACGGCTCCGAGGAAATGAAGAAGGAATATCTTCCGAAGCTGGCGTCCGGTGAGATGCTCACAGCTTTCGCGATTACAGAACCGACCGCGGGTGTGGACACCTCCCGAATCACCACCAAGGCGGAAAAGGTCGACGGCGGGTGGCTGATCAACGGGCAAAAGGTATTCATCACGAATGCTCAGAACGCGCACCGGATGGTCCTGCTTGCTCGGACTTCACCGCGGGATCCGGAGCACCCGCTGCGCGGTATGACGCTCTTCTTTGCTGATATGGACCGCGAGCACGTCACGATTCGGGAGATTGATAAGCTCGGTCGCGCTGCAATCGACACAAATGAACTCTTCATCGACGACCTTTTCGTTGCCGACGAGGATGTGATCGGCGAGGTCGGTCGTGGGTTCAACTACATCATCGATGGCTTGAATCCCGAGCGCATTGTGGTCGCGATGGAAGGTATCGGCCTCGGTCGGGCGGCGCTGGAAATCGGCACCGAGTACGCGAAGAAGCGTGTTGTGTTCGATCGTCCGATTGGCCAGAACCAGGCCGTCGCGCATCCGCTTGCAGACTCGTGGATTCGGCTCGAGGCCGCTGAACTGGCATCAATGCATGCAGCGAAGCTGTTCGATGAGGGAAAGCCGTGCGGCTCAGAATCGGCCGTCGCGAAGTACTTGGGTGCCGAGGCCGGCTTTGATGCCTGTGACCGCGCCTTCTCCACGCTTGGCGGGTACGCATACGCGAAGGAATACCACATCGAGCGTTTGTGGCGCGAGGTTCGCTTGCTGCGGAATGCTCCCTTCTCGCAGGAAATGGTGCGCAACTACATCTCCCAGAACGTACTGGGCCTGCCCCGTTCGTACTAGGTCGAAGCACACGAGTCGTAGAGAGGCTGATTAAATGGTGGGTCCTCTGGAAGGAATGCGGGTATTGGTGTTGGCGGGCATGGGTCCGGTGCCCTACGTCTCGATGCTGCTCGCCGATATGGGAGCCGAAGTCGTCCGTGTCGTCCGGCCTGCCAACCGCTCTGCCCGGAGACTTACCCAGACCGAGGGGCTGACGGAAGACCTTGACGTCGTCAACCGCGGCATCACTGCGGTTGCGGTTGACCTCAAGGACGCGGAAGGGCGCGCGTCGGTGTTGGACCTTGCGGCCAACGCCGACGTCTTTATTGAGGGCTATCGGCCCGGGGTTGCTGAACGCCTCGGCCTCGGCCCACAGGAACTAACTGCACGCAACGCGCGTCTGGTGTATGTGCGGTTGACAGGCTACGGCCAAACCGGTCCCCGGTCCCAGGACGCCGGTCATGACATCAATTACGTAGCGCAGTCCGGGGCGCTGCACGCGATGGCGCGCAAGGGGGAGGCCCCGCGTCCACCTATCAACCTGCTCGGCGATTACGCCGCTGGCGGCGCACTGGGTGCATTTGGCATTACCAGCGCGCTGGTATCGGCGGCGCGTACGGGCAAAGGCCAGGTAGTCGACGTAGCGATGGCCGACGGCGTCGCAGTCCTGACTGCGAAGCTCCAGGGCCTGCGCGCAGCGGGTCTCTTTTCGGATGAGGCGGGAACCAACTTCCTGGATTCCGGTGCCCCGTTCTACGAGACTTACCGTTGTGCGGACGGCCGTTACCTTGCGGTGGGTGCCATTGAAGCTGATTTCTACCGGGAGTTCATCTCGCGGCTTGGCGTCGATGTGAGCGACTGGCCAGCGCAGTCCGACCAGTCTCAGTGGCCGCGGTTGCGCGCCCTCATCGCCGACGTCATCACCCGGAAAACGCGCGGTGAGTGGGAATCGGTCTACGCCGGTACTGATGCTTGCGTAACGCCGGTCCTGTCCTTCGACGAGGCCGCCCGGGACCCGCACAATTCCGCGCGCGTGATGTACCAAGTTGTCGGGGGTGTGCTGCATCCGGCGCCCGCGCCGCGATTCAGCGGCACCCCGGCACGTGTCCCATCTGTTCCTTCGACGGGAACAAGTCCCATCGAAGACATAGCAGCTGCCTGGGTACCGGGTAACTGAGCAGCTGCGCCGCACCTTGCGGGGCCCGTCGTTGGAACCGGGGCCCGTCCACCACCGAAAGGACTCCACAGTGACAGGCTATGAGGCGTTCACAGCCCTGAAGATCGACCGGCCGGAAGAGGGCATTCTTCGTCTCGTGCTCGATGGCCCCAACCTCAACGCGGTGGGACCAGAAGCGCACCGTGAACTGGCGGATATCTGGCCAGTCATTGCGCTGGATGACTCTGTGCGCGCCGTAGTGATCCGTGGGGCGGGGGAGCGGGCATTCTCGGCAGGAGGCAGCTTTGACCTCGTCGAGGCCATGATCGGCGACTACTCCTCGCGAACCAGGGTAATGCGCGAGGCACGCGACCTGGTGCGCAACATCATTGAGGTACCCCAACCAATTATTTCCGCAATCAACGGGCCCGCCGCCGGTGCCGGCCTGGTTGCTGCGCTGCTCGCCGACATCTCTGTCGCCGGCCGTCGCGCAAAGATCATCGACGGGCACGTGCGTCTGGGCGTGGCCGCCGGCGACCACGCCGCCATCTGCTGGCCACTGTTAACGTCGATGGCGAAGGCGAAGTACCACCTGCTAACCAATGAAGTGCTCACGGGTGAGGAAGCCGAGAGGATCGGCATGGTTTCGGTCTGCGTCGATGACGAAGAGGTGCAGGACCGGGCTTTGGAAATCGCGCGCAAGCTCGCCGCAGGATCGCGCGCCGGAATTCAAGGGACCAAGATGGCACTGAACGGCTGGTACCGCCAAGCGATGCCTATCTTCGATGCGTCGCTGGGACTGGAGTTCTACCACTTCGGTGGCCCCGACGTCGTCGAAGGCGTGTCCTCGCACCGCGAGAAGCGCGATCCGAGGTTCGCATGAGCGGGCCGCTAGTCGAAGGCCCGCTCGCCGGCATTACAGTCGTCGGGTTGGAACAGGCAATCTCCGCACCCCTCGCCACCCGCCATCTCGCCGACCTGGGTGCGAGGGTAATCAAGATCGAAGCCCCAAAGTACGGCGACTCGACCCGTGCTTACGACACCGTCGTCGGCGGTTTGTCAGCACACTTCACCTGGCTCAACCACGGCAAGGAGTCGGCGGCGCTCGACCTGCGTGCCGATAGCGACATGGCGGTGCTGCACGGCATCCTTGCCCGAGCCGACGTGCTGGTCAGCAACTTGGCCCCGGGGGCGCTTGGCCGCCTGGGACTTGGCACCAATGAGCTGGCCGAGCGCTACCCGCGCCTGATCATCGTCGACATCTCGGGCTACGGCACCGGCGGTTCCCTCGATCACAAGCGCGCCTACGACTTGCTCGTGCAGGCCGAGGCCGGTTCGTGCTCGATCACGGGGATGCCGGGACAGCCTGCCAAACCGGGAATTCCGGTCGCCGACTGCGGTACGGCGCTGTACGCTTACTCCGCTATCCTTGCCGCTCTCTACAATCGTGAGCGCACCGGCGAAGGCGCGATCATCCCGATTGCGATGCTGGACACAGTCGCCGAACTGATGGGATTCGCGCTGAACCAGGTCATCCATTCGGACGTCGAACCCACCCCGGTGGGTATGGGTTCACCCATGATCGCACCCTATGGTGCTTATGCCACTTCCGACGCCCAGACCGCCGTGCTTGGTACTACTAACGACCGAGAGTGGCGCAAGCTCGCCGGGCTGATCGGGCGACCCGAACTCGGCGATGAGCCGCGCTATCTTCACAACGAAGATAGGGTAGCCGCGCGCGAGGAACTCGACGACATCGTGGGTGCCTGGTGTGCCCGACACCCCCTGGCCGACATACAGGAGGCTGCCGACGCCGCGGGGATCGGCAACGCGAGGCTTAATAGCGTCCACGACCTCGCTAACCATCCGCAGCTTCGCGAGCGGGGACGGTGGCGCGAGGTCGGTACGCCGTCGGGGCCGGTGCCCGCGCTGCTGCCGCCCGCGGTGGCTCTCGGATGGCCTGTTCGGAGCGGATCGGTGCCCGCCCTGGGCGAGCATACTGAGGCGATCAGGGCAGAGTTCAAAGACAAGGCCTTGGATCGATGATGTGCAGGGGCGATTTCCACTACGCTGGCCGGGAAGGAATCGCCCCTGGTGGAAACAGGGCGATGACCCTGGTTTGGCATCGTTGTAAGGGTGCTGGAGGCAAAACGGCGCTGGCGGGAGAGCCCAGCTGTGCTTTGCTTTGAGGTGACCAACTGATCGGGGCTTTTTCAGAACGGCGCTCCGGTCTTTTGTGGTTAAGTGACGAAGTTTTGCATAGGCCAGATATGGGGGGCAGGGGGATCGCTTGCTTGTCTTGCCAGGAAGAGAGCTGGCCGACGGAATGCGGCTGCGCACAGGGTCACCCGGGTATGCGCTCGCCTACAAGTGGAGCGGTCATTTCGATGCGTCACGTTTGGGTGGGGACGCCTGACCTAGAATCGTGTGGCCAGCCTCGGCAAGGGCCGTTACTGTGGCCACGCCGAACGCCCCTTTGGCGTCGTAAAGTACGGCGCTGCCTGCTGAAATCCCGGACTGGGCGGAGCGGCCTGCAGAGGCCACTCCGACCCCCCGGCCTGACGGCAGGCGAGAGAATGAAACGGTTGTCTCGGCGTTGATGAACTGTACACCTCGCGTGCCCCAGTGGATAACGAGGCTGGCAAGATCGGAAGCGACGGCGATCAGTCCAAATCCTGTTGCTGCTTCGTTCTCGACAATATCTATTTCCCCTTGCCAGAGATATTTCCGGGTCGACTGCGCGAACAGTGATGGGTCTGCCGACCACTGCGAATCTTCGCTGCGGTAGAGCCGATTGTAAGGGGCCGGCCTAACTTGCAAAGGCGGCGGTGGGAACTCGTCTCCGGATGCCCAGATCCGGCCATCGGGATTGGCGGAAGGTGCCAGGAAAAAGATATGCGCCCGGGCGACCGTCTCGCCGTTCTGCATTAGGAAGCTGTCCACGAGCAGGAGCCGGTGGCCCTCACGGACGATCCTTGCTCGTGTGGTGGTCGATGTTAGGCGTACCGGTCGGAAAAGCTCGAAGGAAGCGCGCGCCGCTTGCAGGTCGGGTCTTGCAAGCTGGGCACAGCGTTGCGCGGCCCTGGCAAGCAG
Source organism: Arthrobacter sp. NPDC058097 (assembly GCF_042884885.1). Taxonomy (NCBI): domain Bacteria; kingdom Bacillati; phylum Actinomycetota; class Actinomycetes; order Micrococcales; family Micrococcaceae; genus Arthrobacter; species Arthrobacter sp. NPDC058097. The sequence continues at coordinate 2,938 of NZ_JBHVSZ010000006.1, read as the reverse complement.
TCCAGTAGTCGCTGGCCCCTGCAGGCGCCTAGCACTCCAGCCGCTCCTAGCAGAAGGCAAGGGCTGGAAGATTTCCCCACGTTCACCGCCCGCTAACCGGAAGAAGGCGGGGACTGGTTCGGGCTTTGCCCCAACGGCTTCGGCGGCATCGTCATCCGACACTTGGGCGCCTAGTTGAAGATCTCGGTGGATGAATCGATTACTGCTGCACCGCCGTCGGCTATCAAGGTGTGCCCCGTAACCATGGCGGCGTCAGAAGAGGATAAGAAGGCGCAAACCGCGGCAATCTCATCCGGTGCCGCGGCGCGACGGAGCGGTACCGACAACGTGGCTTTATCGTAGGCCTCTTCGATGGTTAGCCCGTCACGTTCGGCGAGGAATTTCATTGCACCTTCGCCCAAGGCCGTCCGGATCCATCCGGGGCTGACGGCGTTCACACGTACTCCATGGGGACCGTATTCTCTGGCGAGCCAGCGGACCAAGCCAATGACCCCTGTCTTTGCCGCGGTGTAACCGGCGGTGCCGGGTGGTCCGGAGAACAGTCCGGCCGATGACGAGATCATGACGATCGAACCGCGTGATTGCACCAGGTGCGGGACGGCCTCGGAAGCGAGGTAGAAGGGACCATTCAAATTGATATCGATGCTCAGGTCCCAGCCTTTTGCGGTCTTGGGGCTGGTTGTAGAGGGAATTTGTGCACCCTGCGTCGCGATGACGGCGTCAATGCCGCCCAACTCCTCCGCGGCCCGCGCCACGACTATTTTCAGTGCATCCCGGTCGGTGCCGTCAGCGGGAAGTGCGACTCCGCCAAGCTCATCGGCGAGTGCGGCGACGCCTTCAGCGTTTAGATCAGTGAGGGCCACGCGGGCTCCGTCAGCGGCGAAGCGCCGGGCAACGGCGGTGCCGAGACCGCCCGCCGCACCGCTGATGAGAACTCTGGACGGCCGCTGTATCGAGGTAGACATAAATGCAATATATACTATTTTCGCGAGGGGGGAGGGAAATGTTTGCTGTTTCCTCTGAGCTCCCCGTCACCATCCGCGTTATCTCTCGATTAGGGATTAGTCAATGTCAAGAGTTGAAGTAGCAGGAGTTGCGGTTCCCCACCCTGATGATGTGTTTATCGCGGGGGCCTGGGTTCCCGGGGAGGGCGGCCGGCGGACCATCATCTCGCCATCGAGCGAGGAAGTGGTCACTGACGTAGCTCTGCCGAGCGTGGCCCAGGCCGCGCAGGCAGTCAAGATTGCGCATGAGCAGGGGCTTCCCAACTGGGCGGGTCTTCCTGTGGCGGACCGGGTGGCAGCCGTCCGCCGCATGTGCGATCTGTTCGAAGAGCGGTTTGGGGAGATGGGCCTTCTGTGGGCTGCCGAAGCGGGCATGTCCTTGCGACACAGCAAGACCTTACACAAGTACGCCGCAGCCACCGCGTGGGGTTCAGCCATCGCTGCCGCCGAGGAGGCGCTCAAGGATGAGGTACGCTCCGGCGCGCCCGGGGATGTGATTATCCGACACGAGCCCGCCGGTGTGGTCGTGGGAATCATCTCCTACAACGGACCTGTCGTGACAATGGGAACCAAAATCATTCCCGCGCTCCTTGCCGGATGCCCGGTGATCGTCAAGGGGGCGTCGGACTCTCAGCTCATCATGCGCGTTGTCGCCGATTGCGCGGAGCAGGCGGACCTTCCGGTTGGCACGCTTTCGGTCCTGTGCGGAGACTCCACGGTCGGCCGCGCGTTGACCAGTGATGCCCGAGTGGACCTGGTTTCCATAACTGGAGGCCATCATGCAGCGCAAGACGTCATCGAAGCCACACGTGGACGTTTCGCGCGCACTCATCTCGAACTGGGCGGCAAGTCAGCAGCACTGGTGCTTCCCGATGCGGACTTTGACCAAGTCCTGAAGGTCCTCATGATGGGATCGGCGGCGGGCACCGGCCAAGTGTGTGCACTGCTGAGCCGAATACTTGTTCCCCGGTCGCGCTTCGACGAGTTCGTTGAGGCGATCACCATGGCGTGGCAACGACTGCGAGTCGGTGACCCCTTTGATCCCGAGACCATCATTGGTCCCTTAACAAACAAAGCGGGACTCGAACGCACCGAAGCGTTCCTGGCGAAGGCTTTGGAGGAAGGCGGCAGGGTTGTTGCTGGTGGCGGCCGTCCCGAAGGGCTGGAGAAGGGCTGGTTCTTCGAGCCTACTGTTGTGGTGGACGTCGCCCGGGAATCAACCTTGGCGCGAAACGAGGTATTCGGCCCGATCTCCGCGGTGATGGCCTACGAATCCGTCGAAGACGGGATCGCCCTTGCCAACGATTCGGACTTCGGTCTGTCCGGTGCAGTCTTCACTCGTGACCGCGACCTCGGTATCGAGTGCGCGAAGCGGATTCGCTCCGGCTCTGTCGGAGTGAACGTGTTCGGCCCGGATGTAACCGCCCCGTGGGGCGGCGTCAAGCAATCCGGTTGGGGCCGCGAGGGTGGCCCTGAAGGAATCCTCGAGTTCACTGAACTCAAACAGATCGCCATCAGTCCCGCGCTGTAGAGGTTTTCAGCAACTAAGGAAGAAATCTCGTGATGGACATCGCTTCTTGTGGTGTTTAATATAAAATACAAAATGGAGTATTCGCGCTGGAAGCTGTCGAATGGCCAGCCGGCCCCATTGTCGGAGCAGAGCTGCCGCGCCCGGAGTGCGGCGCCCTCGCTCACAGCGCCGCCTATTATCTGAGGAGAGTTCATGAAGCCGTACCGTTCGATGTTGTTTGTTCCTGGCCATAAGGCGAGTTGGGCCGATAAGGGGTTGGCGTCCGGGGCGGATGCGCTGATTCTTGATCTTGAGGATTCCGTGCCGGCCGCTGAGAAGGACGTTGCCCGGACGGTTGTTGCCGGGACGATTGACCGGCTGCATGCCGAGGGTGTGCGTGCGGATCTGTGGGTCCGGCCCAATG